>NZ_BAAANN010000014.1:0-231563 GCF_039529815.1 Amycolatopsis minnesotensis
CGCGTTACCGATCACCCCACCAGCATCGGCGAACCACCGCCGCCCCGTCTGATGCGACACACCCGCCGCCCGTGAGGCAGGTTTCACAGCCACCCCCGCCCGCACCCACTCCCAAAACCTCACCTGCACACCACGCGGCAACCGCGCCCGAACCACCATCACAACCTCCGATCACAACCGGTGTTGCAACGACCCCATGAACCCAAGGCCCCTTCGGGGCACCTCGCTTTTGACCTCTACAGGAGCATCCTTCGAGGCATGAGGCCGTCGCCCGCGAGGGGAACTTTTGGGGCGTCTAAGTCCCTGAAGGTGACCTTCGGGGACGAGAAAGTGCCCCCGTATCCGAGGGTAGCGCGGTGGGGTGTCAGAAAGGGCGGGCTGGGGAGAGGGCGCGCACGCGGGGGATCACTTCTTCGGCGAAGCGGCGCATTTCCCGTTCGAACGGCTGGAACTGCAGCATGAAGGTTTCGATGCCGAGGTCCGCCCAGTCCCTGATCCGCCGCGCGACCGTGTCGTAGCTGCCGACCAGTCCCGCGGCCGTGCCGCCGTTGGTGCCGATGTGCGGGTACTTCGTGAAGGTCTGGAACATCACCGCCTTCGGGTCCGCGTCGGCGACCAGGCGTTCCCAGCGCGCCTTTCCGGCTTCGGCGAGTTCCCACAACGAAGCCAATTCGGCCTCCGCCGCCTCGTCGGTTTCCCGCGCAACGGGGAAAGCGGACAGTCCAAAGCGGACTGGAGCGCCTTCGCGGGGCCGTGCCGCCACATCGGAAATCAGCCTGCTCACCTCGTCGCGCGGCTGGCCGTTGATGAACCACACGTCCGCCTTGTCCGCGACGAGCGCGCGGGCCGGATCGGACTCGCCGCCGACGTAGATCGTGGGGCGTTCGCGGTGCGCGTCGATCGGGCGGAGCTGGTAGTCCGAAACCTGGAAGTACTTGCCCTGAAACGAAGTCCGCTCGCCGTTGAGCAACGAGCGCACCACGCTGATCCATTCGCGGCCGTAGGCGTACCGCTCGTCGTGCTCGGCGAAGGCGATGCCCGCGCGCTCCAGTTCCGGCTTGAACCAGGCGTTCACCAGGTTCAGCCCGAACCGGCCGCCGCTGATCTCCTCGATCTGCAGAGCCTGCTTGGCCAGCACGACCGGGTGCACCAGGTACGGCTTGATCGCGGCGATGATCTCGATCTTCTCGGTCAGCGCCGCGAGCGCCGCCGCCGAGGTCCAGGTTTCGAGCTGGTCCAGCTCATCGCCGAACGGGTTCACGACGTGCTGCGCGATCAGGGTCGAGTCGAAGCCGAGCCGGTCCGCTTCGACGACCAGTTCGCGGTTGCGGGCCCACGACGCGTCGACGGGATCTTCGGGATGGTCGAACGGACCCCACGAGCCGTACACGACCGTCCAGACGCCGAACCGGGGATGCGCGACAGCAGTCATGCCGATGACCATGCGACACGCGCCGTACCCGGTCAACGATGTCCAGTAGGTGAACTCAGAACAACCCGTCGCCCCAGTAACCGCCTTCGCGCACACCGGGCGGCACCGCGAAGATCGCCGAACCGGTGTGCTGCACGTACTCCATCATCGCGTCCTTCGAGGACAGCGCGTTCTGCATCGGGATGAACTGCTTGCGCGGATCGCGGTTGAACGCGATGAAGAACAGCCCCGCTTCGAGGTGCCCGACCCCGTCGGAACCGTCGACGAAGTTGTAGCCTCGGCGCAGGATCTTCGCCCCGTTCAGCGTTTCCGACGAGGCGAGGCGGATGTGCGCGTCCTCGGCGACCGCCGGCACCCCGCCCTCGCCACGCACGTGCAGGTCCACCTGGTCGAACTCCTGTGCCTGCCCGAGCGGCGCGCCGGTGCCCTTGGTGCGGCCGATGATCTGCTCCTGGCCCTGCAGGGTTTCCCGGTCCCACGTCTCGATGTGCATCCGGATCCGCCGCGCGACCAGGTACGAGCCGCCCGCCATCCACCGCTGCCCGTCCGCTTCGGTCGCCCACACCTGGTCGCGTACCAGGTCCGCGTCCTCGGCCTTGACGTTGTTGGTGCCGTCCTTGAACCCGAACAGGTTCCGCGGCGTCATCTGTGTCCGCGACGTCGACGAACTGCGCCCGAAGCCGAGCTGCGACCAGCGGACCTCGGTCACGCCGAAGCCGAGCCGCACCAGGTTCCGCACCGCGTGCACGGCCACCTGCGGGTCGTTCGCGCAGGCCTGGATGCACAGATCGCCGCCGCTGCGCGCCGGGTCGAGCTTGTCCTTGGGGAACACGGGGAGGTCCACGAGTGCGGCTGGACGTTTTCCCGCCAGGCCGAACCGGCCGTCGAACAGGCTCGGCCCGAACCCGATCGTCAGCGTCAGCGACGACGCGGGCAGATCGAGCGCCTCCCCGGTGTCACCGGGCGGGGCCGCCGCGGCACCGCTGACCGCGCCACCTGGCGTCACCTCCTGGCCCGCGGTCATCCGCCGCGCCGCGTCGGTCCAGGTGTGCAGCAGCTTCGCGAGTTTCGCTCTGTCCTTTGTGGTCACATCCAGCGCGGCGAAGTGCAGGTTCTCCTGGGTCGGCGTGACGATGCCCGCCTGGTGCTCGCCGTGGAACCCGACGAGATCGGTCGCCGCGTGCGCGGGCGCGTCCTGCCCGAACCGGTCGATGCCGACCCCCGCCGCCACGCCAGCACCGGCGAGCGCGACACCCGCTCCGGTCATGCCCAGCACACGACGCCGCGAAACCGTCATTTCGACACGACCTCCGCGACCTTGCTCAACGGCTCGCTCAGCGAATCGACCGCCGAGGCGAATTCCTTGATCTGGTCCTGGGAAAGCGCGGTGTAGAGCTTGAACACGTCACCCTGGCGCTGCTTGGCGAGCAGGCCGCCCACGTTCGCGAACTCCTTGTCCAAAGTAGACAGCAAGGCCGGATCGCGTTCCTGCACGACGGGGCGCAGCGCCGCGATCGCCGCCTTCGAACCGTCCACATTGGCCTGGAAATCGGAGAGGTCGGTGTGCGAGAACGCCTCTTCCTCGCCGGTGATCTTCCCGGTCGCGACCTCGTCGAGCAGCCCCTTCGCGCCGTTCGCGAGGTCCACAGCGGACAGTTGCAGCGTCTTCGACTTGTCCACGAGCGAGCGCACGTCGGTCATCAGCTTATCCGCGATCTGCCCGCTGTCGGCCTGCAGGCCGGAGACCCACAGGTCCTTTTCCAGCCGGTGGAACCCGGTGAACTGCTGGCCTGCCTCCAAATCGGCCTCGCGCGCGTCGATCTGCGGGTCGAGGTCGCCGAACTTCTCGGCCACCGGCTCGATCCGTTCGTAGTACACCCGGGTGCTGGCGTAACGGGTCTTCGCGTCGTCGACGTTGTGCGCCTTCATCGCGTCGACGAACTTCTGCGTTTCCTCCAGCAGCGCGGTGGATTGGTTCGCGACGTAGCCCGCGTAGCTCTTCGTCGCTTCGGCGAGCTTCGCGTTCGCGTCCGACTGCCGCTGTGCGCCGCCGGTGACGGTGAAGTCGCCGCGGATGCCGGCGCCGACCATGCCCGGCTTGCAGGCCGTCTGGTACTTGCCCGCGTCGGGCACCTCGACGATGAGCCTGCGGTTGAGACCCGGCGCGATGTTCTCCACCTCGCCCATGATCCGGTCGCCTTCGGCGTAGAGGTAGAACTCGGTGATCTTGGTGCCCTTGTTGGTGATCTCGAAGGTCACGTTGCCCGCGTCGGCGGTGGTCGCGGCGACCTTGCACGCGTCGTCGGCGGCTTCGACCGCGATCGGCCCGCCCGCGGCATCCTGCTTCTGCCCGTCGCAGGCGGCGACGGCCGCAAGGAGGCCGACTCCGGCGAGGACGAGGGGGATTCGGGACACGTGCTTACTCCTTAGTGCTCGCCGCGGCCGGTGCCGGGGCGCGTTTTCTGGTGGGGCGCAAGAAGAGCGGCAGCACGATCGCGACGTAGGCGACCCAGGCGACGGCCTGTAGCACCGTCGTCTGCTGCGAATAGTTGAAGATCCCCTTGAGCAGCACGCCGTACCAGCTCGTTTCCGGGATCGCGTTCGAGGCGTCGAAGGCGAGCGTGGTCAGGCCGGGCAGGAACGCGGCCTCCTGCAGGTCGTGCAGGCCGTAGCCGAGCACGCCCGCGGCGACGAACACCAGCAGCACGCCGGTGATCTTGAAGAACTTCCCGAGATCGAACCGGACGGCGCCGCGGTAGAGGAGGTAGGCCAGCGCCACCGCGACCAGGATTCCCACGGCGAACCCGATCAGCGGCTGGGTGGTGCCCTGCTGCGCGGTCTGGACGGTCGAATAGAAGAAGACCGCGGTTTCGAGTCCTTCGCGGCCGACGGCGAGGAAGGACAGCAGCAGCACGGCGAGCGGCCCGACGTCGAGCGCTTCGTCCATCTTGCCGCGCAGTTCCGCGGCGATCGTCCGCGCCGCCTTGCGCATCCAGAAGATCATCACGGTGACGAAGGCGACCGCGATGATCGACAGCCCGCCGCCGAGCAGTTCCTGGTGCTCGAAGCTGAGCTGCGCGGTGGTGTAGGTGAGGATCGCGCCGACCGCGACCGACAGCACCACCGCGGCGCCGATGCCAAGCCACACCCACCGCAGCGCGTGCCCGCGCTCGGTCTTGACCAGGAAGGCGACCAGGATGCTGACCACGAGTGCGGCTTCGAGGCCTTCGCGCAGGCCGATGAGCGCGCTCGACACCAGCACCGGGCACCTCCGAGTCCGCCGAATTCAACCTGTTGGTTTTAGGTAAGGCTCACCTGAAAGTCCAGTCACGCCGGGTGTTCGGCCCAATCGATCCGGGCATATCGGGCTGGTTAGGTTAGGGTAACCGCAGGTCGGCGCGCCGCGAACAGGTCGATAACGAATTGTGTGCTACCCGGCCCCCGGCACCAGTAACCTGGCCGGGTGGCCGAACCCGCCCCAGTGGACACCGATCCGGCACCATCGGCCCTGCCCCCGGGACATCTCCCGCCAAGGCCCCCGTACGTCGGCAGGCTCGCGCTGGCCGGCGGACTGGTCGTGACCGCGCTGATCCTGATCTTCACCGTCGGCATCGACCGGGGTGAGGAAGCCGCGGACGACGGGCCGCCGCCCCCGCCACCCGCGCTGCCGGTACCCGAGCTGAAGCCGCCGAAAGGCGCTGTCGCACCCCGTGCCGCGCTGGTCGCGCCCGTCGACCGGCCCAAGGCCTCGGACGAGGCGGCGCTCGACGAGTGGTCGAAGAAGGTCGCCAAGACCACGCAGATCTCGCACCGCACCCTCGCCGCCTACGGCCGAGCCGAGATGTGGATGCGCACCGAAGCGCCCGGCTGCAAGATCTCGTGGGGCACCGTCGCCGGTATCGGCCGCGTCGAATCGGCACACGGCAACTTCGCCGGCGCGGAGGTCGGCCCGGACGGGCGCGTGACGAAGCCGATCATCGGCCCGCCGCTCAACGGCGCGCCGGGGGTCAAGGCGATCAAGGACACCGAGCACGGCGTGCTCGACGGTGACACCGAATGGGACCGCGCCGTCGGGCCGCTGCAGTTCCTCCCGGTCACCTGGGGGAAGTGGTCCGTGCGCGCCAGCAGCGACGGCAAGCCCGCCGACCCGCAGAACGTCGACGACGCGGCGCTGACCGCGGCGCGGTACCTGTGCTCGGCAGGCGGCGACCTCGCCACCCCGGACGGCTGGTGGCGCGCCGTGCTCACCTACAACCAGTCGGTGTCCTACGCGCAGGACGTGTACAGCGGCGCCGAGGCGTACGCGCAGGCGAGCCTGCGGCCTTGAGGGCAAGCTTGCCGTCATGACGGACGTTGATCGGGTGCTGGACGGGGTCGGACCGCGGCTCAAGGCGCTGCGGAAGGATCGCGGCACCACGCTGTCCGCGTTGTCCGAGCGCACCGGGATCTCGGTGAGCACGTTGTCCCGCCTCGAATCGGGGCAGCGCAAGGCGACGCTCGAACTGCTGCTGAACCTCGCCGCCGCCTACCAGGTGCCGCTCGACGACCTCGTCGGCGCGCCGCCCGTCGGCGATCCGAGGGTCCGCTCCGAACCGCGCAAGATCGGCGACATGCTGGCGATCCCGCTGAGCCGTCAGCCGGGGCAGCCCCAGGCGTTCAAGCTCCTCGTCCCGCCTCGGCCGCTGCCGGAAAAGCTGGCGACGCACGAGGGGTACGAATGGCTCTACGTGCTGAGCGGGCGCCTGCGGCTCCTGCTCGGCGACGCGGACGTCCTGATGGGGCCGGGCGAGGCCGCCGAATTCGACACCAGGACCCCGCACTGGTTCGGCAGCGCCACCGAGCACCCCGTCGAACTGCTCGTGCTGTTCGGGAAGCAGGGTGAGCGCGCGCACCTGCGCGCGGCGGCGCGGAAGTGATTCGGCGCGGCCCGTCGCGGGTAGGCCGGGGGTATGGGCGAAGTCGAGAAACGCGCCGAGACCCGCGCGCACCTGCTGCCGGAGGAAGAGCGCGCCGACAGCGACGACCCGCGCGCGCAGGCGCGGGCGGTCCTGAAGGAATCCGAGGAGCGCACCGAGAAGCCGGAGCCGGAGCAGCGGCGCACCCCGGAAGAATCGGCCTGATTCTTGCGCGGGGGAGCCTTGCCGGGGCGGGCGCGCTGCCCCGAAGGTGCCCGTCAGGGACGGCTGCGCGAGGAAAATCGCGCCGTTTCGCGCGGGAAGATCAATCCTGCAGCGCGATCCGGGCGGTGACCTCGCCCAGCGCGTCCTGGTACTCGGGCGCCGGGTTCATCGCCGACGCCATCTTGAGCTGCGCGAGCGCCTCTACGAACCGGCCGAGCCGCTGCAGTGTCCTGCCCAGCACGAACCGGGCGTAGTGGTCGGAGGGGTCCAGCTCGATCACCCTGGTCAGCGCGCGCTCCGCGCGGTGCAGCTGAGCCGACTTGAAGTACGCGCGCCCGGCGAGGAGTTGCACGCTCGGCTTGTCCGGCTCCGCGTCGAGTACCGGTTTCAGGGCCTTCAACGCGTCGAGCGGGCGCGCCTTGAGCAGCGCCTCAGCTTGACGGAACGCCTGGAACCGGTCCTCGCTGGCATGATTGCCTGTCGGATCCTCGTCAGCCATGGTCCCTTCGACGTTACTCCGCCGCACCGACTTTCTCGACCATCGCGAGCCCTCATCCCGGGGTGCGGTCGCGGCCGCCGGAACCGGACATGATGCACTTGCTCGCCATGAGCGACGACGACCGCCGGGAGGAATCGCTCCCGATGGCACAGAGTGAGAACTCGCAGGACGAGACCGTGCAGGGGGACCCGCGCTACCTCGGACTCGCGCCCTACCTGTACTACGCCGACGCGACCGAGGCGCTGGAGTGGCTCGTGCGCGTGTTCGGGTTCACCGAGAAGGTGCGCTACGTGGATTCGGCCGGTGTCGTGTTCCAGGCGACGGTACTGGCGGGCGACGCCGAGATCCAGCTCGCCGGGGTGGGGTCCGAGTACTGGGAAGCCAAGGGCGTCGACGGCCCGGTCGGCCAGCTGAACATCGTCTACGTCGACGACGTGGACGCCCAGTACGAGAAGATCGGCGCGCTGCTGGAGGAGGTCTCGCAGCCGCAGGACCAGCCGTACGGCGCCAGGCTGTTCACGGTGCCCGACATCGGCGGCAACAGCTGGACCTTCTGGCAGCAGATGTCCGACCAGGTGGATCTGCCGTCCGGCTGGCAGGAGGTCCGCCCCGAATCGTGACGGAGGATCACCCGCCTCCGCGCGCGTGCCTCCAACGGGTGATACAGCGCTGCGGCTACGCTGGGCGGCGTCTTCGCAGGACAACCAACGAGGAGCAGGCGTGGCGGTCATCGAGCAGGTAGGCGCGCGCGAGATTCTGGATTCGCGTGGCAACCCGACCGTGGAAGTGGAGGTGGCCCTCGACGACGGCACGCTGGCGCGGGCCGCGGTCCCATCGGGGGCGTCGACCGGTGAGCACGAGGCCGTCGAGCTGCGCGACGGCGACCCGGCGCGCTACGGCGGCAAGGGCGTGGAGCGCGCGGTCGCCGCGGTGCTCGACGAGATCGGCCCCGAGCTGACCGGGATCGAGGCGGTCGACCAGCGGATCGTCGACCAGAAGCTGGTCGACCTCGACGGCACCCCGGACAAGTCCCGCCTCGGCGCCAACGCGCTGCTCGGGGTTTCGCTCGCGGTCGCCAAGGCCGCCGCGGACTCGGCCGAGCTGGAGCTGTTCCGCTACCTCGGCGGCCCGAACGCGCACGTGCTGCCGGTGCCGATGCTGAACATCCTCAACGGCGGTTCGCACGCGGACAGCAACGTCGACATCCAGGAGTTCATGATCGCGCCGATCGGTGCCGACTCCTTCCGCGAGGCGCTGCGCTGGGGCGCGGAGGTCTACCACTCGCTGAAGTCGGTGCTCAAGGGCCGCGGCCTGGCGACCGGCCTCGGTGACGAGGGCGGCTTCGCGCCGAACCTCGACAACAACCGCGAGGCGCTCGACCTGATCCTCAGCGCCATCGAGAAGGCGGGCTACGTGCCCGGCCGCGATGTCGCGCTCGCGCTCGACGTCGCCGCCACCGAGTTCTTCGCCGACGGCGCGTACACCTTCGAAGGCTCGAAGAAGAGCGCCGAGCAGCTCACCGCGTACTACACCGAGCTGGTGGACAACTACCCGCTCGTCTCGATCGAGGACCCGCTGGCCGAGGACGACTGGGACGGCTGGGTGCGGATGACCGCCGAGCTGGGCGAGCGCGTGCAGATCGTCGGCGACGACCTGTTCGTGACCAACCCGGACCGGCTCGAAGAGGGCATCAACCGCCGCGCGGCGAACGCGCTGCTGGTGAAGGTCAACCAGATCGGGACCCTCTCCGAGACGCTCGACGCGATCTCGCTCGCCACCTCGTACGGCTACAAGAGCATGATGAGCCACCGCTCCGGCGAGACCGAGGACACCACGATCGCCGATCTCGCGGTCGCCACCGGCGTCGGCCAGATCAAGACCGGCGCGCCGGCGCGCAGCGAGCGCGTGGCCAAGTACAACCAGCTCCTGCGGATCGAGGAAACCCTCGCCGACGCGGCGCGCTACGCCGGCGACCTCGCGTTCCCGAGGTTCACCCCCGAGGCCTGAGCGGCCCTGGAGGGGCGTTGACGCGATGACACAGCGAAGCAGGGACAGGGACCGCCGCGGCGCCAGGGCCGAGAGCTCGGCGGCGCGGCGGCCCGTCCGCGCCAGACGTGAGACGACGGGCAGGACCACGCTGCGCCGCGGGCTGAGCGCGAAACGCGCATCCGGTGCCGCGAAGGTGCTCGGGATGTCCAACACGCGGCGTGCCGCCGTCGTCGCCATCGTCGTGTGCGCGCTGGCGTTCACCATCGCGGTGCCGTTGCGGACGTACCTGACCCAGAAGTCCGAGGTCACCGTCCAGGAGCAGAAGCGGGCGGAGCTGCAGCAGGAGGTCGCGAACCTCCAGGCGCGGCAGAACCAGCTCCGCGACCCCGCCCAGATCGAGGCCGAGGCCCGCAAGCGCTTGCGCTACGTGATGCCGGGGGAGACGCCGTACATGGTCCAGCTCCCGGAGGACAAGGCGCAGCCGCAGGCGCCGCAGCCCGGACAGCAGCCCGCCCCGCAGGGCGCCTGGTACGAACGCCTCTGGCACAGCATCACCGGCTGATTCCCCCTTTTTTGATCCGTGAAGGCCACCATGACGGCACTGGACGCCGTCGTGGTGGCCTTCACGGCATGCGGCCCGCGGTGGGGGCGCGGTCCCGCCATGCCCCGAAGGTGACCTTCGCGGCGTCAGATTCCCCGAAGGCGACCTTCAGGGACCTGAACGCTCGCCGGGAGGGGACCTGAGCGCTCCCCGGTGGGGCGTGAGCGCTGCCGGAAGGGGCGGGGGCGCCGCCGGGGAAAGCCCGCCGCTTATTCTTGGGGACCGTGAACACCACTGGGCAGTACGAGGACGTGACCGAGGCCGACCGCGCGGTGATCGCGGAGCAGCTCGGCCGCCCGCCCCGCGCGCTGCGGGCGATCGCCGCGCGCTGCCCGAGCGGGCACCCCTCGGTGGTCCAGACCAGCCCGCGCCTGGAGGACGGCACGCCGTTCCCCACGCTGTACTACCTGACCTGCCCGCACCTCGCGTCCATGATCGGCGGGCTCGAAGCGTCCGGTCTGATGCGCGAAATGACCGAGCGCCTCGCCGTGGACGAGGAATTGGCGGCGGCGTACCGGCGCGCGCACGAGTCGTACCTCGCGGAGCGCGACGCGATCGACTCGCTCGGTCACGAGGTCACCGCGGGCGGAATGCCGGGGCGGGTGAAGTGCCTCCACGCGGTCGTCGCGCATTCGCTCGCGCGCGGTCCCGGGGTGAATCCGTTCGGTGACGAAACCCTTGTCCGGCTTCGGGAACTGGGCTGGCCGTCGGGCGGCTGCGCGTAACGCGCGACCCTGCCCGCACGGGTGAGGATCGGCCGTCCGGAGTAACGATCAAGACGGCTCCGCAGATACTGCGGCCAGACGGGTGAAATCCGAAACGGGCTGCTCGCGGATCCGGCAGGTGGGGGATGAAACCGATCCGGTACTGCGGCAGTCTCAATACCTGGCTTTCACATCGGGTGGATGACCATAGGGCGGGAACTGTGCCACCACTGGGCTGGCCGGTACGGGAGGGCTTGCGTTGTGCGCTTGCGGGTGTTGACGGGCAGAGTCGGGGGCGCGGCACGAAGAGTCGGCGCACGGCATCGGACGATCGTCGCGGTAGTGGGCGGCGCGCTGGCCGTGCTCCCCGCCGTGGCCGCGACGAACAGCACGGCCAGTTTCGTGAACATCTCGAGCACCGAGCACAGCCGTGACGCCGCGCTCGAAGGCGGCTACGACCCCGAGGCCGTCACCTTCGTCGGCGTGGACGGCAGCCTCCCGCAGGCGCCGAAGCCGATCCCGCTGCCCGCCTACGAACTTCCCAGCGGCCCGCTCGGCATCCCGGGCACCGCGCTCAAGGCGTACCACAACGCCGCCGACATGATGGCCAAGCTGCAGCCGAACTGCCACATCGACTGGGCGCTGATCGCCAGCATCGGCCGCATCGAGTCCAACCACGCGCGCGGCGGCTACGTCGACGCGAAGGGCAACACCCTCGAACCGATCCTCGGCCCGGTGCTCAACGGCGTCGGCGCGGTCGCCGCGATCCCGGACACCGACGGCGGCCGCTACGACAGCGACGTGGTGTGGGACCGCGCGGTCGGCCCGATGCAGTTCATCCCGGCCACCTGGTACGGCTACGCCTCCGACGGAAACGGCGACGGCGAGACGAACCCGAACAACATCTTCGACGCCTCGCTCGGCACCGCGCGCTACCTCTGCTCCGGCGGCCTCGACCTGGCGAACCCGGACAACCTGCGCACCGCGATCTACCGCTACAACAACTCCGACGCCTACGTGAACTCGGTGATCCTCTGGGCAGAGGGCTACCGCAAGGGCGTGGCGCCGCTGCCGGACAGCAAGGTCCCGGTCGGCGCGCCGGACGCGGCGGCCCAGCCGCCGCCGCCTCCCGTGCCGCCGCCACCGGCGCCGGTCACCCCGCCACCGCCGCCGGCCACGACACCCGGCGGTTCGGGCACCATCCCGCCGAGCCACACCGGCGGCCAGGGGACCAAGCCGACGAAGCCGACCACCTCGACTTCGCCGCCGCCGACCTGCACCACGAGCACATCACCGTCGCCGACGGCATCGCCGCCGACCACGGGACTGCCGCCGTGCGCCACCACCAGCACCTCGGCACCACCCACCGGCGGTACGTCCGGGAAGACCTCGGCGGCTTCGACGCGCTGACGGCCGGTGACGGTGGTTAGGGTGTCCCCATGCCTCGTGTCGCCGCCATCGACTGCGGAACCAACTCGATCCGCCTGCTCGTCGCCGAACTGACGGTGCGCCACGACGGCACCGCCGACCTGCGCGACCTGCACCGCGAAATGCGGATCGTGCGACTCGGCCAGGGCGTCGACGCCACCGGCAGGCTCGCGCCGGAAGCGCTCGAGCGCACCCGCGTGGCGCTGGCCGACTACACCGTGGCGGCACGGCGCAAAGGCGCCGAAAAGGTCAGAATGGTCGCGACGTCGGCGACCAGGGACGCGTCCAACCGGGACGATTTCTTCGCGATGACGCGGGAAGTGCTCGGCGTGGAAGCCGAAGTGATCTCCGGTGACGAGGAGGCGCGGCTTTCGTTCACCGGCGCGGTCGGCGAACAGGATCCCGACGACGGTCCTTTTCTCGTCGTCGACATCGGCGGCGGGTCGACGGAACTGGTGCTGGGCACCTGGGACGGGCAACGCGCCGAAGTGATCTCCGCACGCTCGGTCGACATCGGCTGCGTGCGGATCACCGAGCGCGCGTTGAAATCGGATCCGCCCGCCGCGGAAGAGATAGGTACCGCGACGGAAATCGCCGCCGAAGTACTGGCGGAAGCGTTCGCCGCGGTCGATGTCGGGAAGGCTCGCACCTTGATCGGCGTCGCGGGCACCGTCACCACGCTGTCCGCGGTGGCCCAGGAATTGCCGGAGTACGACTCCGAACGCACGCACCTTTCCCGCCTTTCGCGCGCGGATATCACGAGAGTGTCCGAAGCGCTCCTCAGCGTCGATCACGCTGCCCGCGCGGCGAATCCGGTGATCCACCCCGGCCGCGTCGACGTGATCGGCGGCGGTGCGGTGATCGTCAACGTGCTGACCGAAGAGCTCGCGCGACGCGGCGGTCCCGGCGAGCTCGTGGTGAGTGAGCACGACATCCTCGACGGCATCGCGCTGTCCTTGATCGGGTGATGAATTCGCGTCCCGCGAACCCGATCGAGGGACGCACGGTAAACGATCGGTAACCTGATGTGTGGCTTGGTGCTTTCGGGGGACTTGGCTACCTGCAAAAGTCCCGTTCCAGCAGCGCGTCTTTAGCTATCGTGATCCTTTCGCAATGGTTTACTCCTGTGATAATGCTTGCCACTACGGCTAGGTTCTTCTCACCTTCCGGGAAAGCCGTCGTTGCTTCCTGCGCGCGGCCCGGTCGAACGAAGTTGGAAGTTGGAGGGAATATGCGGCGATCGCGCTGGGTTCCGGCGGCCGTGCTGCTGACATCGGTGAGTCTGCTGGCTGCGTGCGGGGGCGGCGGTGACACCGGAAGCGGCAGTGACAAGGGCAATGCCGCGGTCACGGTGTACGGCACCGAACCGCAGAACGGCCTGTTGCCGTCGAACACGAACGAGATCGGTGGCACGAAGGCGCTCGAGCCGATGTTCACCAAGCTGGTGAGCTTCGATTCGCAGACGGGTGCACCGTCCAACGCGATGGCCGAGTCGATCGAGTCGTCGGACGCGAAGACCTACGACATCAAGCTCAAGAAGGGCTGGAAGTTCCACGACGGGACCGAGGTCAAGGCGAAGAACTTCGTCGACGCCTGGAACTGGGCGGCCAATGCCAAGAACGGCCAGCTCAACTCCGCCTTCTTCGAGCAGATCGAGGGCTTCGACGCGGTCAACCCCGGCAAGAACAAGACGCCGACCGCGGACAAGATGACCGGCCTGCAGCTCGTGAACGACTACGAGTTCAAGGCCGTGCTCAAGGCGCCGTTCTCGGTGTTCCCGACCAAGGTCGGCTACGACGCCTTCGCGCCGCTGCCCGACTCGTTCTTCACCGACCCGAAGGCGTTCACCGAGCACCCGATCGGCAACGGCCCGTTGAAGTTCGTCTCGCGCACGCCGAACGTGGACATCAAGCTGACCCGCTTCGATGACTACCAGGGCCAGGACAAGGTCAAGTTCAAGGACCTGACCATCAAGATCTACTCCAGCCAGGAGACGGCGTACCAGGACCTCAAGAGCGGTCGCCTCGACTTCATGGAGACGCTGCCGCCCTCGGCCGTCACCGGCGGGAAGTACAAGACCGAACTGGGCGAGAACCTGGTCGAGGGGCACCTGCTCGGCATCAGCACGATCGCGATCCCGTACTACGTGCCGGGGTACAACAACATCCACCTGCGCAAGGCCGTCTCGATGGCGATCAACCGCGAGCAGATCGTGCAGACCGTCATGAACGACACCTACACCCCGGCCGACAGCTGGGTCTCGCACGGCATCGAGGGCTACCGCCCCGGCGTCTGTGGTGAGGCGTGCAAGTACGACCCGGTCAAGGCGAAGGCGGAGCTGGCGCAGTCCGGGTTCACCGGCAAGCTGACCATCACCTCCAACGCCGACGGTGGCCGCAAGGAGCCGCTGGTCGCGGCGTGCAACAGCATCAAGAACGCGCTCGGCATCGAGTGCGACTTCGTGCCAGCCACGAACTTCGGCCAGTACCGCGGCATCGTCGTCGGCAAGCAGCTCACCGGGATGGGCCGGTCGGACTGGTCGGCGGACTACCCCTCGATCGAGGACTTCCTGAACCCGATCTACAAGACCGACGCCGGTTCGAACGACTCGGCCTACTCCAGCCCGGTCACCGACGAGCTGCTCACGAAGGCCGACGGCACGGCGGACAAGGCGGCGGCGATCAAGGCGTACCAGGCGGCGGAGGACCAGGTCGCGAAGGACCTGCCGCAGATCCCGGTGTGGGACGAGAAGGGCGTCGCGGCGAAGTCGAAGCGGCTGAAGGTGGCCAAACTCGACTTCCGGCGCATTCCCGACTACCCGTCGATTGAAGTGGGCTAGTAACCACCCGTGTTAGCGCACTGATCTAATGGTTCCGGCTCCCCCCGACCGGGGGAGCCGGAACCTTCCCACCACTAGGAATTCCACCCATGGTTCGCTATGTTCTCCGGCGACTGCTGCAGTTGATCCCGGTCTTCCTCGGGGCCACCTTCCTGATCTACGCGCTCGTTTGGGCGCTCCCCGGTGATCCGTTCGCGGGAAAATGCGGTCAAACCGCCTGCCCCCAGTCCTTCGTCGACGTGATGACGGCGAAGTTCAACCTCAACGACAACATCTTCGTCCAGTACTTCAAGTACCTCGGGAACCTGTTCACCGGTGACTTCGGCGAGACGTTCTCCGGGAACAACATCGGCCAGATGATCGGTGACTCCTACCCGATCACGGTCCGGCTGGCGCTCATCGCGGTCGCCATCGAGGCCATCATCGGCGTCACCGCCGGCATCATCACGGGCCTCCGCGGCAACCCGTTCCTGGACAACCTCGTCCTCGTGGTCACCCTCGTCCTGATCGCGCTGCCGGTGTTCGTCACCGGTATCGTGCTGCAGCTCGTCCTCGGTGGTGACGGCCTCGGCCTCATCAACGCGAGCGTCTCGGCCGATCCGACGATCGGCGAACTGATCATCCCCGGTTTCGTGCTCGGGTCGCTTTCGATGGCCTACATCGCCAGGCTCACCAAGACGAACATCGCGGAGAACCGCCGTTCGGACTTCGTGCGCACGGCGATCGCCAAGGGACAGCCGAGGCGGCGCGTGGTGGGCATCCACCTGCTCCGCAACTCGGTGCTCCCCGTGCTGACCTTCCTCGGCACCGACATCGGTGCGCTGATGGGCGGCGCGATCGTCACCGAAGGCGTGTTCAACATCAACGGCATCGGCGGTCTGATCTTCCGGGGCGTCTCGGAGAAGGACGGCGCGACGGTCACCGGCATCGTGGTCCTGCTCGTGATCGTCTACCTCATGGTCAGCCTGATCGTCGACCTCCTGTACGCCGTTCTCGACCCGAGGATTCGTTATGACTGACCCCAGCTCGACGGCGATCCAGGCCGATTCCGGCGGCGCGGACGCGCTCGCCCACGCCGGCGGCAGTGGCGGCGACAAGGCGCAGAAGCCCCGCAGCCTGTGGGGCGACGCGTGGCGCGAGCTGCGCCGGAAGCCGACCTTCATCATCTCGGCCGTCCTGATCGTGGTGGTGGTGCTGATCGCGCTGTTCCCCGGCCTGTTCTCGGCGAGGGACGCGGCGTTCAGCGACCTGAACCACGTGAACGAGGCGCCCTCCGGCGACGCCTGGTTCGGCTACGACAACCAGGGCGCCGACGTCTACGCCCGCACGATCTACGGGACGCGGACCTCGCTGCTGGTCGGCCTGTTCGCGGCGCTGCTCACCGTGGTGATCGGCTCCCTGTTCGGCATCATCGCCGGGTTCTACGGCCGCATGGTGGACAGTGTGATCTCCCGGTTCGCCGACATCTTCGCGGCGATCCCGTTCGTGCTCGGCGCGATCGTCATCCTGACCACGTTCAACCCGCCCGGCTCCGATCCCGGCGCGTTCCGCGTGATCAGCCAGGTCGTCGCGTCGATCGCGGCGCTGTCGTGGCCGGTCGCGATGCGCATCATGCGCGCCTCGACCCTGCAGGCGAAACAGCTCGACTACGTGAAGGCGGCGCGAGGGCTCGGCGCCAGCACGGGCCGGATCATCTTCCGGCACCTGCTGCCGAACACCCTGTCCTCGGTGCTCGTCTACGGCACGATCGCGCTCGGCGCGTTCATCGGCGCCGAGGCGACACTGTCCTATTTGGGCATCGGTGTGCGCTCCCCGGTCGTGTCGTGGGGATCGCTGATCAACGACGCCAAGGACTACTTCCAGGCGGCGCCGCACATCCTGCTGTTCCCGGCCGGTTTCGTGACGGTGACCGTGCTGGCGTTCGTCATGCTCGGCGACGCGGTCCGCAGCGCCCTCGACCCCAAGTCCCGATAGGAGGAAGCCGGAGCAATGTCGACGGCGTATGACGGTTCCACCAGTGCGGTGGCCGATCCCAGGGGCTCCGAAGGCGCGGGCCCGCTGCTGGAGGTCTCCGACCTCCGTGTCGAATTCCGCGGCCGGGACGAGGTCGCGAAGGTGCTCAACGGCGTCTCGTACCACGTGGATGCCGGGGAAACCCTTGCCGTGCTGGGAGAATCCGGTTCGGGCAAGAGCGTGACCGCGCAGACGATCATGGGCATCCTCGACTCGCCGCCCGCGGCGGTCACCGGCGGCTCGGTGAAGTTCCACGGCGAGGAGATGCTGACCGCGGCCGAGTCGCGGCGCGTGGAGATCCGCGGCGAGGGCATCGCCATGGTGTTCCAGGACGCGCTGTCCTCGCTGAACCCCGTGTTCACCGTGGGCTGGCAGATCGAGGAGCAGCTCCGCGTCCGGCGGGGCATGAGCAAGGCGGACGCGCGCAAGCGCGCGGTCGAACTGCTCGACCTGGTGCGCATCCCCAATGCGAAGCGGCGGATCAAGGAGTACCCGCACCAGTTCTCCGGCGGGATGCGCCAGCGCGCGATGATCGCGATGTCGCTCGCGCTCGACCCGGAGCTGCTGATCGCGGACGAGCCGACCACCGCGCTCGACGTGACGGTGCAGGCCCAGATCATGGACCTGCTGGCCGAGCTGCGGCGCGAGCGCAACATGGGCATGATCCTGATCACCCACGACCTCGGCGTGGTGGCCGAGGTCGCGGACCGGATCGCGGTCATGTACGCGGGCCGGATCGTGGAGCAGGCCGACGTGCACGAGCTGTTCCGCAAGCCGGGGCACCCGTACACGAAGGCGCTGATGAACTCGATGCCGCGCCTCGACCTGAAGGGGCAGGCGCTGGAGACCATCGAGGGCCTCCCGCCGAGCCTCGCGCACATCCCGCCGGGGTGCCCGTTCAACCCGCGCTGCAAGCGGGCAGAGGACAAGTGCCGCACCGAACTCCCGCCGCTGCACAATCTGGGCCTCGGCCGGACGAGTGCGTGCCATTTCGCTGAAGAGGTTGTGGAAAGCCATGGCTGAGCCGATCCTCCACGTGGACAACGTGGTCAAGCACTTCCCGGTGCAGCAAGGGGTGTTGTTCAAGCGCACGATCGGCCACGTCAAGGCCGTCGACGGAGTCTCGTTCGATCTCGAGCGTGGTGAGACACTCGGCGTGGTCGGTGAATCCGGCTGCGGGAAGTCGACGCTCGCGCAGGTCCTGATGCGGCTCGAGGAGCCGACCTCGGGGGTCGCCGAGTTCGAGGGCAAGGACATCTTCAAGCTGCGCGGGCAGGAACTGCGGAAGTGGCGGCGCGACATCCAGATCGTGCTGCAGGACCCGTACACCTCGCTCAACCCGAGGATGACCGTCGGCGACATCATCGGCGAGCCGTTCGAGATCCACCCGGACGTCGCGCCGAAGGCCGATCGCGCCAAGCGGGTCCAGGACCTGCTGGCGACGGTGGGCCTGAACCCGGACTACATCAACCGGTACCCGCACCAGTTCTCCGGCGGCCAGCGCCAGCGCATCGGCATCGCCAGGGCGCTCGCGCTCAAGCCGAAGGTGATCATCTGCGACGAGCCGGTGTCCGCGCTCGACGTGTCGATCCAGGCGCAGGTGATGAACCTGCTCGGTGATCTGCAGAAGGAATTCGGACTGTCCTATGTGTTCATCGCACACGACCTGTCCGTTGTTCGTCACCTTTGCACCAGGGTCGCGGTGATGTATCTCGGAAAGATCGTGGAGATCGGCACCGAGGACGAGATTTACACCAGGCCATCGCATCCTTACACACAGGCACTGCTGTCCGCGGTGCCGATCGCCGATCCGGCGGTGCGCGGAACGCGGCAGCTCATCCGGCTCGAAGGCGACGTGCCGAGCCCGATGGATCCGCCGTCCGGCTGCCGTTTCCGCACCCGTTGCTGGAAGGCGCAGGACATCTGCGCCACCGAGACACCCGGTCTCGACAACCGCACCGGGCACCTGAGCGCGTGCCACTTCGCCGAAGAGAAATCGGTCGTTCCCTAACTTTGGTCGGAAGTGCCTATCTATTTCGGGCATATCTGACGTAGGTTATTGCCACCGTTTCTCCAGGAGGAGTCAGTGAAGAGATCCAGGATTCTCGCGGCCGTGTTCGCGGTACCGCTGATCGGCGGTATCGCCGCCGTTTCCGCGCCGACCGCGATCGCGCAGCCGCAGTTGTCGGGAGCCACCACCGAATTCACCGTGCTCGCCGCCGAGGGGCAGAGCGCCGCCTCGGCGGAGCAGGCGATCAGGGACGCGGGCGGCACGGTGGTGCACACCAACGCCGCGGTCGGCCTGATCACCGCGACCGCGCCCGCGGTCGGCTTCACCGAGCGGGTCTCGGCGAACCGCGCGGTGTTCGGCGCGGCCAAGGCGAAGGCCATCGGCCAGGCGCCGAAGGACCGCCAGGTCACCAAGCCGGACACGGTGGAGAAGGAAGCAGCGGGCCAGGGCGGCGCGTCGGCGAAGAAGGCGAAGCCCGTCGGGCTGGACCCTCTCGACGACAAGCTGTGGGGCCTGAAGTCGACCCGCTCGGACCTGGCCCGCACCAAGCAGGCCGGTGACAAGCGCGTCAAGGTCGGCATCATCGACACCGGCGTCGACGGTTCGCACCCGGATCTCGCGCCGAACTTCGACGCCGCCGACTCCCGCAACTTCGTCAAGGACATCCCCACCGACGAGAACGGCGCCGTCGTCGACGGGCCGTGCGAGTTCCGCGGCTGCGTCGACCCCGCCGACCACGACGACAACGGCCACGGCTCGCACGTCGCGGGCACGATCGCCGCGGCGGCCAACGGGTTCGGCGTCTCCGGTGTCGCACCGAACGTCACGCTCGTCAACATCCGCGCGGGGCAGGACTCGGGCAACTTCTTCCTGCAGCCCACGGTCGACGCGCTGACCTACGCCGGCGACGCCGGGATCGACGTGGTCAACATGTCGTACTACGTCGACCCGTGGCTCTACAACTGCAAGACGAACGCGGCCGACAGCCCGGCTCAGCAGCTCGAGCAGCGGACCATCATCGAGGCCGTCACCCGTGCGCTGAACTACGCGCACCGCAAGGGTGTCACCGAGGTCGCCGCGCTCGGCAACGAGCACTCCGACCTCGGCAAGCCTCCGTCCGACGCGACCAGCCCGAACTACCCGAGCAACAGCGCGCACCCGCGTCCCATCGACAACGGAAGCTGCTTCTCGCTGCCGGTCGAGGGCCCGCACGTGCTGGGCATCGGCTCCTTCGGGCCGTCGCAGGCGAAGGCCGACTACTCGAACTACGGCACCGAGCAGATCTCGGTGTCGGCGCCGGGTGGGTACGCCAGGGACTACTTCGGCACGGATCAGTTCAACGTCAACGAGAACAAGATCCTGTCGGTGTACGCGAAGAACGTGGCCGTCGCCAAGGGTGACGTCGACGCGGCGGGCAACGTGACCCCGCAGGGCGCCAAGCTGGGCGTGCAGAAGGCGGTCGCGAACGACGGGCGGGTCGGGTACTACCAGTACCTGCAGGGCACGTCGATGGCCACACCGCACGCCGTCGGTGTCGCCGCGCTGATCGTTTCGCAGTACGGCAAGCCTTCCCGCGGCGGTTTCGGGCTCGCCCCCGACGCCGTGCAGCGCGTGCTGGAAGGCACCGCGTCGAAGGTCTCCTGCCCGACGCCGAGGACGGTCGACTACCTGAAGGAAGGCCGGGACGCGTCGTTCACGGCGACCTGTGAGGGCACGCCGGACTTCAACGGCTTCTACGGCCACGGTGCCGTCGACGCCTGGTCCGCCGTGACCCACGGCGCGCCGTTCGTCCGCGGCTGATCCGTCGTTGCGCAAGTGAAGCGGCCCCCGGGTTCTCCCGGGGGCCGCTTTTCGCTTTGTCGTAAGCCTTACGAAGCGAGCTTCACCGGGGTGTTCGGGTCGCCGTCGATCGCGGCGGCGAGCTGCGGGACGAGCCGGTCGAGCTGGAAGGGCAGGCTGAGCACCGAAACGAACGAGGTCGCGTGCCCGTAGGGAGTGCCGTCCTCGACGAACACCTCCCGCTTCTCCTTCGCCACCTTCAGCCCGCTGTAGAGCCGGTCCGACGCGAGTTTCGCCTGGCCCTCCGCGGCCGTGCCGACCACCCAGATCAGCACGTCGCGATCGAGCAGGTCGGTGCGCTCGGCGCTGATGTTCGCGCCGAACTTGTCGCCGATCGCGGCATCGAGGTCCGCGGGCAGCTTGAAGCCGAGCGAGGTCAGCAGCCGTGAGCGCGGGTCCTGGCTGCCGTAGACGAAGTACCCGTCGTAGGTCGTCGCCATCAACGCGCCGGCGCCCTCGAACCTCGGGTTTTCCTTGCGCACCTTGGCGAACCGGTCCTCGACGCCCTGCACGAGCTTGGCCGCCTCCGCCTGCTTCCCGACGATCCGGCCGATCTGCTTCGTGGTCTCCTGCCACGGGATGCCGAAGTCGTTGTACTCCTTCGGCTGTGCCACCGTCGGCGCGATCCTGGCGAGCTTGTAGTAGCTCTCCTTCGTCATCCCCGAGTACAGGCCGATGATCACGTCGGGCCGCAGCGCCGCGATCTTTTCGAACTGCGGGCCGCTGGTGTCCTGCAGCACCTCCGGGACCGGCGCGCCGGCCAGCTTCGCGTCCGCCCACGGGCCGATCTCGCCGGGGAAGGCGCCGACCCACTTCGTCGTCGCCACCGGCACCACGCCGAGCGCGAGCAGCGAGTCCTGCTCGGTGAGGCCGACCGTGACCACCCGCTTCGGCGCGCGCTCGATCGTCGTCGAGCCGTACTTGTGGTCGATCGTGACCGGGTACGCGCCCAGCCCTTGCTGCCCGGAAGCCCGCTCTGGCGCGGACGAGCAGGCGGCGGTGGTCATGAGCGCGGCGGCGAGGGCCCCGGCGAGGATGCGGCGAATCACCCGCTCACCCTATAGGTAAGCCTTACCTATCCGGGGCGCCTCCGGTTGCTCGTGCCCTGGCTCGTGAATAAGCAGATTCGCCGGGCACAGCAAGATCGCCCCTCCAGCGGAGGCGCGCGCCCATATTTCACCCCTGGCAGGACGTCCCCACCAGGGGACACAGATGACTGAAGGCGTCCTTCCGGGAATCTGACGCCGCGATCTCGCCCCTCGTGGCGCGCGGCACGGTGTCGCGCATGCCCTGAAGGGCCCCTTCCAGGTCAGATTCCGTCAAGGGCCCCTTGAGGGCATGCGTGACGAGACCTCGCCTTGACCGGCATAGGACCATCCTTCACAGCGTGCGGCGCGCGCAATCGGCCCTTGCGAGGGGAGGATTCGCGGCGCTCATGCCCCTGAAGGCGTCCTTCCGGGAATCTGACGCCGCGATCTCGGCTTTCGCAACATGGCTCCGGCTGCCGATGTCCCGAAGGGAGCCTTCGGGGCATCGGCGTCCCTGAAGGTCACCTTCGGGGCATGGGGGAAGGCGGGCGGCCTACCGGTTCGAGGAGGACTGGACGAAGGCGGCCAGGTCCTTCGACTGCTGCACCCGTGAAGGTTCGTGGACGTACATCATGTGGCCTGCCGGGTAGTACGCCGACTCGATGTTCTCCCTCAGCTCCTCCGGGATGGCCAGCGCGGCCAGCACGTGCTCGGCGGCGAAGTACGGGGTCGCCCCGTCGTAGTGTCCGAACGCGACGTGCAGCTTCAGGTGCGGGTTCGCCCGCATCGCCGCGCTGAGCGCGCCGACCGCGGTCACCGGCCTGCCCTCGAAGTCCGAATAGGACCAGTTGCGCACGACGTCGAGCGAGAGGACCTGGTACGGCAGGTCGTTCTCGTAGCCGAGCTCCGTGCGGATGTAGTGGTTGAACGCGGCCGAATAGGCGCCGATGATGCGCGACACCGACGGGTCGTCGCTCATGTGCTCGCGGCCGCCGTCGGGCTCCCACGTGGTGAACCGGCCGTCCATCCGGCCGGTGACCAGGCCGCGGTCGCGCAGCAGCTCGGTGAAGAACCGGACGTGCTCGATGCGCAGGTTCACCCTGTCCACATAGGACTCGTCGAGCCCGGTGAGCGAAGCGAGCGTCTGCACGGCCTCGGTACGCGCTTCCGGGGAAAGGCGCGCGCCCTGCGCGAGCGCGTACGGCAGCTCGCGCGAGGCGAACTCCTCCGCGTCGGCGAGCACGTCGTCGAGCGGGCGGTCGCCGTGCAGGCCGTGGTAGTGCGCGATCGCGGCATAGGTCGGCACGAACAGCGAGTGGGCGAGGTCGTTGCCCTCGTGGAAGCGGATCGTGCCCATGTCGAGCACCGACGAGATGAGCATCAGCCCGTTCAGGTACAGCCCGCAGCGCTCCTGCAGGTGCCCGGCCAGCGCCGCGGCGCGCAGCGTGCCGTACGACTCGCCCGCGAGGTACTTCGGCGACAGCCACCGCTCGTTGCGCGACACCCACAGCCGGATCACCTCGCCGACGGACTCGATGTCGGGCGTGAAGCCGTGGTAGTCGGCGGGCTTCTCGCCCGTGGTGGCGCGCGAGTACCCCGTCGAAACCGGGTCGATGAACACCAGGTCGCTGTGCGCGAGGAGGGTCTCCGGGTTGTCCGCCAGCCGGTACGGCGGCGGCTCCGGCGAGTCGACGTCACCGGAGACCACGCGGCGCGGCCCCAGCAGCCCGAGGTGCAGCCAGACGCTCGACGCGCCGGGGCCGCCGTTGAACGCGAAGGTCACCGGCCGGGTCGTCGGGTCGGCGCCGTCCAGGGTGTACGCGGTGAGGAAGACCTCGGCCTTCGCCTGGTGCCCCTCGAACTTGCCGTCGGTGAGCACCTCCTTGCGCAGCACGATCCTGCCCGCCTCCGCGGTGTAGGCCAGCTTGCGGCGCTTCACGGTGATCGTGTGCTGGGTGGCGACCAGGTCGTCGGCGGGCTCCGCGCTGGTGGGCTCGGCGGCTTCGGGCTCGCCCTGCTCCTCTGCTTGCTCACTCATGGGACCAACCTACCGAGCACAATGCGTGTCGTGCCTCAACGACGCCTGCGCTCCCTCGCCGAACTCGACGAGGCCGTCACCACCTGCCGTGCCTGCCCGCGACTCGTCGAATGGCGGGAGCGGGTGGCCCGCGAGAAGCGCGCGGCCTTCGCGGACGAGACCTACTGGGGACGGCCGGTGCCCGGTTTCGGCCCGCACGACGCGTCGCTCGGCATCGTCGGTCTCGCCCCCGCCGCGCACGGGGCGAACCGCACCGGCCGCATGTTCACCGGCGACCGTTCGGGTGACGTCCTGTACCAGGCGCTCTACGACGTCGGGCTCGCGTCGCAGCCGACCGCCGTGTCGATCGGCGACGGGCTGACCCTGCGCGGCACCCGGATCATGTCGCCGGTGCGCTGCGCGCCGCCGCAGAACAAGCCCACCCCCGGCGAGCGCGACCGGTGCCGTCCGTGGCTCGCGCGGGAACTGGAGTTCCTGCGGCCGACCCTGCGCGCGATCGTCGTGCTGGGCGCCTTCGGCTGGCAGGCGCTGCTGCCCGTGCTCGCCGACGCGGGCTGGCCGGTCCCGAAGCCGCGGCCGTCGTTCGGCCACGGCGCGCACGTGCTCCTCGGCGACCTGCACCTGTTCGGGTGCTTCCACGTCTCGCAGCGGAACACCCAAACCGGCAAGCTGACTCCGGCCATGGTGCGCGAAGTGCTCGTCGACGCGGCCGCGGCGGCGGGGCTGCGGGACTGCGGGACTTAGGTCCCGCCACGACGCGACCGTTGATCCCTCGCGCGCCGGAGGGGTTCGGGCGGACCCTGGAGCAGGAAGGGACCCGGCCCCGGCTGAATCGGTGCTGAAGTAGCCGCGACGCTGGTCACAGCGGGATGGGGTCCCCGAGCGGTACCGCCAAAGGAATGGGAGCATGGAACCATGGCCGCAGCGAAGTCGGAACCGACACGGATCTTGGTTCTCGGTGGTGGGTACGTCGGTCTCTACACGGCGTTCGGGCTCCAGAAGATGCTCCGCGCCAACGAGGCCTCCGTCACCGTCGTCGACCCCCAGCCGCACATGACGTACCAGCCGTTCCTCCCGGAGGCGGCGGCCGGTGCGATCGAGCCGCGGCACGTGGTGGTGCCGCTGCGCCGCGTGCTCAAGCGGTGCCACGTGCTGACCGCGCGGGTCACCAAGATCGAACACGAGCGCAAGTCCGTGACCGTCGAAGCGGCCGACGGGCACATCGAGGCGCTCAACTACGACGTGCTCGTGGTGGCGCTCGGCGCCGTCGCCAGGATCCTGCCGATCCCCGGCCTCGCCGAGCAGGGCATCGCCTTCAAGACCATCGGCGAAGCGATCTACCTGCGCAACCACGTCATGACGAAGCTGGACGAGGCGGCCAGCACGCTCGACCCCGAACTGCGCAAGCGCCTGCTGACGTTCACCGTCGTCGGCGGCGGCTTCGCGGGCATCGAGGCGCTCGCCGAGCTCGAGGACATGACGCGGTTCGCCACCCAGTACTACGAAAACATCAACCCCGAGGACATCCGCTGGGTGCTCGTCGAGGCCGCCGGGCGGATCCTGCCCGAGGTGCGCGAGACCCTCGGCGTCTACACCGTCGAGCAGCTCGAGAAGCGCGGCATCGAGGTGTACCTCTCGACGGCGGCGAAGTCGTTCGAGAACGGGCACGTGGTGCTCTCGGACGGCACGGAGTTCGACACCGACACGATCATCTGGACCGCGGGCGTCAAGGCGAACCCGGTGCTCGGCAACTCGGACCTCCCGCTCGACAAGCGCGGCAGGCTGCAGGCCACCGCGGCGCTGCAGGTCGTCGGCAACCCGGACGTGTGGACCGCGGGTGACATCGCCGCCGTCCCGGACCTCTCGCGCACCGAGGCCGATCCCACGGCCACCTGCCCGCCGAACGCGCAGCACGCCGTCCGGCAGGCGCGCCACCTCGCGAAGAACATCATCAAGTCGATCCGCGGCGGGCAGCCGAAGGACTACTTCCACAAGAACCTCGGCGCCGTCGCCAGCCTCGGCCTGCACAAGGGCGTCGCGGACGCGCTGAACCTGAAGATCAAGGGCTTCCCGGCGTGGCTGTTCCACCGCGCCTACCACGTCAAGGCCATGCCCACCTTCAACCGCAAGGTCCGCATCGTCTTCGACTGGATGCTCGGCGGCCTCTTCCGTCGCGAGGTCGTCTCGCTCGGGCAGATCAACAACCCGAAGGAAGAGTTCACCCGCGCCACCAAATCCTGACCTTGCCGCACCGGGGCACCGGTCAGTCCCCTAGGCTGACCGGCGCCCCCGTAGCCCAACCGGCAGAGGCAGTCGACTTAAAATCGACAAAGTGCGGGTTCGAATCCCGTCGGGGGCACTCGATTCACGTGTCGGTGTTGTGTGCGTCAGGGCAGGCCGTCGCGTAGGGCTGTGAACAGGTGGTTCAGGCGCGTGCGGTGAGTCTTCAGCACGGTTTTCGTTGGGGTGCCTGCGATTCGGTGGCGGGCGGTTTCGGTCAGGACGGTGCTGTAGCCCGCGAGGAAGAACGCGGCCAGCAGTGTGCCGTCGCCGGTGAAGGCCGGGTCGTCATTCAGTTCTTCGGCCAGTTCCTGTTGAAGTTCGGCCGCGATGGTTCGTGCGTGCGACACGAGTGCGGGTGAGTTCGCGACCGTCTGGAAGAAGGGCGCGGAAGCGTCGGCGAGGCCGGAGAGCGGGTGCCGGGCGTCTAGGAGGCGGAAGCTCAGGTCTCGCAGGGACTCCAGTGCGTCGACGCCCGGTGCGCGGTCGCGGACGGCCGAGCGCAGCAGGTCCGCCGCGTCGGTCGCGCGGTCCAGGAAGAGGTCTTCCTTGCGCGGGAAGTGGTTGAAGACCGTCACGCTCGAAACCCCGGCTTCGCGCGCGATCTCGGAGACCGTGACGGCTTCGTACCCGCGCTCGACGAACAACCTGTTCGCGACCTCCAGGATCCGTGCGCGTGTCCGGGGGCCGCCGCGCTCGCTGGTCCGGGGCATGGATCCCACTTCCTTGTGTGACTAAATTTAGTCAGTTAATCTAGTGTGGAGGAACAGTTCGATCGAGGGGAGCCGAGTCATGAGCGAGCGTACTTTTCCCGCTCCGTCCACGGTCAGTGAGCAGGCGCGGGCCTGGCTCGCCTTCGACGGCGGTGAGCTGTCGTATCCGGCCGCCGGGGACACCGAGGCGTGGCTCGCGATGGCCGAGCGGGCGAATCGATCCACGGCCCAGCGGTTTCCGGTCTCCGAACTGCCGGTCCACGTCGAGGATCTCGACGCGGGCGGCGCCACCGTGTACGCCGCGAGACCGCACGAGGCCGGGGACGATCCGGTGTTCCTCTGGATGCACCCCGGAGGCCTCCTGGTCGGCGGTGGCGACGCGTGCCGCGCGACGACGGCCAGGACCGCCTTGTCCACCGGCATGCTCGTGTGGGGCGTGGACTACCGGCTGCCGCCGCTGCACCCGTACCCCGCCGCGCTCGACGACGCGCTCGCCGCCTACCGGCACCTGCTGCGGGACCGCGATCCGTCGCGGGTGTTCGTCGGCGGCGATTCCGCGGGCGGGAACATCGCGGCGGCCCTTCTGCTGCGCGCCAAGGACGCCGGGCTGCCGATGCCGGCGGCGCTGGTGCTCAACACCCCGCAGGTCGATCTCACCGAGGCCGGTGACACCTTCCAGACCCTGGCCGGGGTGGACAACGTGCTCCGCAGCCTGCGAGCGACGAACGCCCTCTACGCGGCGGGGGCCGATCTGCGGGATCCGTACCTGTCCCCGCTCTTCGGCGAACTGTCCGGCTTCCCGCCCGCGTTCCTCCGGAGCGGCACCCGCGACCTGTTCCTCTCGAACACCGTCCGGATGCACCGCGGACTGCGCGACGCCGGGGTGGCGGCCGAACTGCACGTGTTCGAAGCCATGCCGCACGGCGGTTTCGGGGGCGACACCCCGGAGGACCGGGAAGCCGCCGCCGAACAGCGCCGCTTCCTCGGCAAGCACGGCGCCTGGCCCGTGCCTACGAAAGTAGGGCAAAACTGTTGCCGGACCTCGTGAATCCCTACCATCGAAGTTCATGGAGCTGGACGCCCGGCATCTCAAAGTGGTTTGCGCCATCGCCGACGCGGGCAGCTTGAACAAGGCCGCGGCCAGGCTCGGGCTGTCCCAGCCGGCGCTGACCAGCCAGCTTCGCCGCGTCGAGCAGGTGCTGGGCGGTCCGCTGTTCATCCGCACCCGCCAGGGCGCCACGGCCACCAGCCTCGGCGAGTTCGTCGTGGCCAGGGCCAGGCCCGTGCTGGGCGTGCTCGACCGGCTGCGGGAGGACAGCATCGACCACTGCGGATCCGCCGGGGGCCGGCGGCCGCTGCGGTACGTCGCCACCCCGGGGCCCCTGGGCGCGGGGCTCCTCCGCGACCTCGAACGGCTGTGGCCGGGCGGAGCCACCTTGCGCACCGAGCCCGACGCCGCCGTCGCCGCGGAGATCACCGCCGACGGGCAGCAGGACCTCGCCGCCGTGGTCGTCTACCTGCCGCCGGGCACCGCGCTACCGGCCGGGCTGGAGAACCTGATCGTGGCCGAGGAGCCGGCGTTCGCCCTCGTCAGCGCTCGGCATCCGGCCGCGAGCAGGGCCGAGGACGGTATCGCGCTGGCAGAGCTGAGCGACGCTGCTTGGGCGTTGCCCCCGCCGTCGAGCAGCGGGCTGATGGCCGCCTTCGTCGAAGAGTGCTCGCGGGCGGGTTTCACCGCGCGGGTCCGCTACGAGGTCGAGGCGAGCGCGGCTCGCGAACTCATCGCGGCCGGGGACGCCGTCGGCCTCGGGCAGGCGACCTTCCACCCCACGGACAACATCGTCGCGGTCGCGCTGCGCGACGAACCCCTGCGCATCCGGCACCTGCTGCTGTGGCGCACCGCCAGCGCGATCGCCCCGATGATGCCCACGATCGCCCACCGGGCACGCGAGGCGTACCAGCGCGCGGTCGACCGCAGCCCGCACTACCTCGCCTGGCTGGCCAGGCCTCGCAGACCGCCGCGAGCGCACCGGCAGACCGCGGCCTCCCGCACCAGGGATCTGGCGCCGCAGGGCTGAAAACCGATTGTCCCGGTCGCGCCGGGGCACGGCCGGGACAATCGGTGGCGGGTCAGTGGACGAAAGTGCCCGCGAGTTCGGCCTGCCGGATGCTGTCGGCGACCAAGCCGCCGCCCGCGTTCCGCTTGACCTGCGCCGCTTCGGTGGAGTGCGGTGCGGTGGTCTTGCACGACGTCGGCGAGCTGTGCCCGGACATCAGGTAGTCGCACCGCCCGTTCCGGTTGTCGGGCAGGCCGAGGATGTGCCCGAGTTCGTGGGCGGCGATGCGCGGCGGGTAGAAGCCCTCGTTGACCGCTTCCCGTCCCATGTAGAAGGTGCCACGGCCGAAGCCGCCGGGGTAGGTCCTCGGCCAGCCGTCGTCGGCGAGCACCTTGACCGTGGCCTGGCTTCCGGTCCCCGGCTTGAGCTGGATTTCCGGCACCGCCTTGTTCCACGCCTCGGCGCCCTCGGTGACGGCCGCCTTGAACTCCTGCGCCTGGCTGGCGTCGTAGTAGATCGTGCGAACCTGGACCGAGGTTGCCGAGGACGCGGGTGCGCCCACCAGAGCCGGGGTCATGACCGCCATGCCGAGCGCGGCGACCAGGGTCATCGCGGCTTTCCGGAACGACATCGTGCCTTCCTCCTTCGGGTAAGGGCGGGCTCAGCCGCCGATCTGCTGGTTGATCCAGGGCAGGTGCGCCGCGATCCCGGTGTACAGCGTCGTGGTCGCGCAGTCGCCCCGGTTGTCGCCAGGGCCGTGCGTCTCACCGGCGAGGGTCCAGTCGCCACGGGTGCCGACGACCGCGGGCCCGCCGGAGTCGCCGTGGCACGCGGAATGCGCGCGGTCGCCGGAAACGCAGAGGTCGTCCGCGGTCCCGCCGCCCGGTGCGCACTGGCGGCTGGCCAGCACGGTCAGGTCGATCTCCTGGAGCGTGGTGGCGTTGCGGCAGGACGGCCAGCTCATGCACCCGAAGCCGAGCAGGCGCACGGCCGTCCCCGCCGCGGGCGCCGACTGCGTCATCTTCACCGGTGCCGACCGCGCCGGTGCGGACAGGTGCATCAGGGTGAGGTCGGTGCCGGGCTTGGTGATGTTGCGATCGATCCGGACGGCCTCGCCGCCGGAGTTCTTGCTGGTGGACCCGACCCGGCCCTGTGCCGCGGAACCGCAGTGGTGTGCCGTGACGATCCATTGCGGCGCGACCAGGCTGCCACCGCACCCGTTGCTCAGCGAGGTCATGAAGGAATAGGTTTCGCTGGCGTTGTGCCCGCCGATGATGCTGGGCTGGGCGGGACTCGAAGGCGCGGCGTCCGCTATGGTCGCACCGGATGCCGCAACAGCCATCGCGCACGCGCCGAGCGCCGCCAAGATGATTCTGCGCATGGGAACTCCCGATCAAGGTTTCGATGAACTGGGACTAAAGCGTTCTCCGTGCTCGAAAATGCGAGACGTCAACTCCGGGCGGCGCGCCGCGGGCCGAAAAGAGTATCTCAACGGATATCCGGTCCGGCCACCGTCTAAAGTAGGTTTTGTCAGTGTGTCGCCATCCTGCTCGATCTTCGCGCACTTCAGGGTGGCTCAACCGGGAAGATGCCCATAGTGGCATTTCGCTATAACGTCATGTTATGACTCCGGTGTGCGCCGGGTATTCCGCGCCGGAAAACGATCCGTGGCCGAACTTCCGAAAAGGGATGAATCCACGCGCCCGCGGCACGGCTCGGCGATCCGGGCACGGGTGCCCGACCGGGGCCTCCCCGAGGGTGGGCTGGTCCATGACTACTGGCTACGGCCGGACGGTGGCGAATGTCCGCTGGCGCTTCGCTTGACGAGCGTCGCCAGGCCGGGGCGGTCCAGGTTGTGGCGGATCCGGCCGGATCGGCCACTGTTCCGTGACCCTTCAAATAGCGGGACCGTCGTGCCAGGTGCTATCGGGGTGTTCGGGCAATGGTGCCGTTCGGACGGTCGGGATCGACCGTCCGAACGGCACCGAAGTGACAATGCTCAGCCTTGGCTCCGCGCAATACCGGGATTTCGGGTGCGGAATTCCAGGGTGCCCGCCCAGGCCGGGCGCGGTGCGATCCGGGCCGTTCTCGTCTCCGCGCGCTCGGCTTCGGCGACGTATCGGGCACCGCCCTCCTCGCCGAAGAAGCGGCATGCCGCCTCGGCTTGTTCGGGCAGCATGCCGCCGAATTCGGTGATCGTCACCTTTCCGCGCAGCAGCAGCACTTCCGGCGGTTGTGGTCCGGTGCCGATCGTGCTGGCGACGTCCGGGCGGATGCCCAGCGGCGGGCAGCGCGGGTACGTGCCCATCACCAGTTCTTCGCCCGTGGTGTGGTCACGGCTGGAGATCGGTCGCGGCGAGGAACGAACCGTCCATGTAGAACGGCGTCGACCGGTGCTCGTCGACGATGAGCCAGCGTTCGCCGTCGCGGCGGAAGCCGATGGTCGAGCGGAACCACATCTCGAACCCGGCCGCGGCCGAGCCCATCCGGTCGAGGCTGCGGCAGAACGCGACGTCCTCGCCCGCGGTGACGGTCAGCTCGCTGATGTCGTAGTGCACGCGGCCGCCGAACTTCGCGAACCAGTTCCGCATGCGGGCCGGGTCGCGCAGTTCGACGGCCGGGTGCAGCAGCGGCGGTTCGAGGTCGAACTGGACGGCGTCCGGCGCGTAGTGCGAGGCGAGCAGGTCCGCGTCGCCGGTGCGCATCGCCTGTTCGCGGTCGGCCATGAGCTGGCGGATTTCGGCGGCTGCCTTGGTGTCGGTCATGGGGTGCTCCCTCGTTCCCGGCATCCGGTGCGGATACCTCTCGTGAGGGATGTAGAAGCTGGCGCGCCGGCTTCGACACCGCGGTGAGAGAATTTCCCGACCTTTCGGAGGCGTTCATGAAGTACCTGATCCTGATCCACAGCAACGAGGCATCCCGGCAGGCCTGGGAAGGGCTCAGCCAGGAGCAGCGGAGTGATCTCGGCCGGGGCCACCTGGCCCTGCGGGAACTGCTCGCGGAGTCCGGCGAGCTGATCGTCTCGGAGGGCCTCGTCGACCCTTCGCACGCGAAGCGGGTGCGTGTCCGCGACGGGGAGACGATCGCGACCGACGGGCCGTTCGCCGAGGTCAAGGAGCACCTCGCGGGTTTCTACCTGATCGAGTGCGACAGCATGGAGCGCGCCGTGGAACTGGCGGCGAAGGCACCGGACGCGGCATGGGGTGAGGTCGAGGTGCGGCCCATCTTCGACCTGAACGGGATCGAGTTCTGAGCACGCCCCGCGCGCTCGAGGACCTGCTGCGCGAACTGGCGCCGCAGGTCCTCGGCGTGCTGCTGCGCCGGTTCGGCGGCGGTTTCGACACCTGCGAAGACGCCGTGCAGGAAGCCTTGCTGGCCGCCGCCACGCAGTGGCCCGCCGAAGGCGTTCCCGCCAATCCGAAGGGCTGGCTGATCACCGTCGCCCACCGGCGGCAGACCGAGCTGTGGCGCAGCGAATCAGCTCGCAAACGTCGCGAGGAAACGGTGTTCGGGCAGCTCCCGCCCGAGCAGGAGCCGGTTCCCGGCCAGGACGACACGCTGACCCTGCTGCTGCTGTGCTGCCATCCGTCGCTGACCCCGGTGTCCCAGGTGGCGCTGACCCTGCGCGCGGTCGGCGGCCTGACCACCGCGGAGATCGCGCGCGGGCTGCTGGTGCCGGAGGCCACTGTCGGGCAGCGGATCAGCAGGGCGAAGCAGCGGATCAGGGCCAGCGGCGCGGTGTTCCGCCTGCCGCCGGAGGCCGAGCTCGCCGACCGGGTTTCCGCCGTGCTGCACGTGCTGTACCTGATCTTCAACGAGGGGTACACCGCGAGTTCCGGGTCGTCCCTGTTCCGGGTCGAACTGAGCGCGGAGGCGATCCGGCTGGCGCGCCAGCTCCGCGAACGGCTGCCCGAAGACGGCGAGGTCGCCGGGCTGCTGGCACTGATGCTGCTCACCGACGCCAGGCGGGCGGCGCGGACCGACGCGGACGGCGGCCTGGTGCCGCTGGCCGCGCAGGACCGCTCGCGGTGGAACGCGGAGGCGATCACCGAAGGCGTCGAGCTGATCACCACGACGCTCGCGCGGGCCCCGGTCGGGCCGTACCAGCTGCAGGCCGCGATCGCCGCCGTGCACGACGAGGCGGCCACCGCGGCGGACACCGACTGGCGGGAAATCCGCGCGCTGTACGAACTGCTGCACACCATCGCGCCGGGTCCGATGGTGACGCTCAACCGGATCGTCGCGGTCGCCATGGCCGACGGCGCGGAAGCGGGGTTGCGCAGGCTCTCCGAGGCCGAAGGCGATCCCGCGCTGGCAGGCCATCACCGGGTGGCCGCGATCAGGGCGCACCTGCTGGACATGTCCGGTGACCGCGAAACGGCGGCGGTGCAGTACCGGCTGGCCGCCAAGCGCACGCTCAGCCTGCCCGAGCAGCGCTACCTCGAACAACGCGCCGTGGAGCTGAGCGAATGACGCGCACGCACCGGGTATGCGCCGACACCGTGCGTACATCGCTTCTGGTGCAACGGTTCCCGGCCGCGGGGCGGTTGACCGCGCCGCCCCGGCGGTAGGGCACACTCGACCACGGCGGTCTGGCTGCCACCAGTGCCGGTTCGGTGGCCACCGTGATCGTGCGCGCGGCCGCGGGGGACGAGAGTGGTTCCGGTGGCACCGAGAGCGCGCCGCTCGACTTGCCGGGAATCCGTCAGGTCCACGGATTCCCAGGGAGCTGTGCATGAACGTCATCGGGATCGCGTTCGCGATGGTCGGCGCCGTCTTCGCCGCGTTGGCCGCGCAGATGCAGCACCGGGCGGTCCACGCCACGAAGGGCGGCGACGAGTCGACGCTGGGGCTGCGCGCGCTCGGCAGGCTGGTGCGCCAGCCGTCGTGGCTGGTCGGCCTGCTCGTGATGACCCTCGGAGGAACCCTGCACGCGGTGGGGCTCGGCCTCGCGCCGGTTGCCGTGGTCCAGCCGGTCGGCGTGATCGCGGTCGGCGCGAGCGCGGTGTTCGGCGCGCGGGCCGGTGGACCGGGGCTCGGCAGGCGGGGCTGGCTCGCGGTGGGCGCGATCGCGGCGGGTGTGGCCGGTTTCGTCGGTTTCGCCGGGAGCAACGCGGAATCGACCGATGTGACCGGCGAGGCCGCTTTGCGGGCGAGCGAGTTCGTCGTCATCGGGGTGATCGGGTTCTGCCTGCTCGCCATGGCGCTCAAGGGGCGAGCGCGCGGCCTCGCCTTCGCCACCGCGGGCGCGATCGGGTACGGCCTGGTGTCGGTGCTGACCAGGGCCGTGCTCCAGCAGTTCCAGTACGGCGGGCCCGCCACGTTCCTGGTCGCCGCGCTGATCGGCATCGGTTTCGCGCTGCTCGTGGGCGCGGTGCTGGTGCAGCAGGCCTACGCGAACGCGTCACCGTCCACGGTGGTCGCCGGGGTCACCGTCGTCGACCCGATCGTGGCCGTGGCCATCGGTGTCGGGCTGCTCGGCGAGGTCGGCGCGGTGAGCGGCGGGGTGGCGGTGGCCGGGGTGCTGTGCGCGGTGGTGGCGGTCGGCGGTGTGCTGGCGCTGCCAAGGCAGGCGCCGCCGAGCCAGGAAGCCGCGCCCGAGCCGCGCCCGCTCGTGGGCACCACGGCCGGATAGGTTCAGTCCACCGCTTGCTGCTTGCGGAAGTCCTGCAGGCGTTGCCACGCCGCACGGGGGTAGAGCCCCATCTGCCGCTGGGCGACCGCGAGTTCGTGGAGGCCGGGCGTGAGCCGCTCCGGTGTCAGCCGGTCGTCGAACAGCGTCAGGACCGTGGCGCAGAAGAGCGCGAAGCACCCGGCGTGCAGGCGCAGTTTCTTTTCCTCCGAGGTGTCGTCCTCGGAGATTTCCCGCACCAGCCGGTCGGCCGATTCGGCCAGTTCGCCGGGGTCGCGGACGGTGGACAGGACGAGCAGGTCCCCGGCGAGTCCCGACGGCCGGGGATCGACGCCGAGTGCCGCGGTCATCGCGGCCAGTGCCGAGGCCTTCGTCGTGAGTTCCTTGTGCACCAGCGTCGCGGTGACCGCGGCGAGCGTCGGCTGGTAGTCGGTGGTGGTCACGTCGACCATGTCGATGGTGAGGCGTTTCAGTTCGCGGGGAAGCCCGCCGGAAAGGCAGTGGGCGAGGTAGCAGAACGCTTCGGGGATTTCGGCGACCCGGAGCGCGACCCACAGCCTGCTTTCGTCGAGCGTGAACGGGTCGAGGCGGAGCTGTTCGGAAAACGCGCTGTCCAGCGCGTCCCGCGCGGCAAGTCCCCGTTGCTCGAAGACGAGCACCGCCTCGTCGGAAACGGAAACGAAGAAGAGGCAGCCCGGTATGCCGAAGACTTCTTTGACGTCGTTGAGGAATTGCTGGGCCTTCTCCGGCTCGCCGATCTTGTCCAGCTCGTCGATCGCGATCACGACCCGCTCGGTTCCCCTTCGCTCCAGCGTTTTCGCGGCCCGCTCGGCGAAGGTCCGGAACGCGTCGACGACCTCGGGATAGGTGAGCTGCTGCTCGGCCCGCTGGGTCGATCGGGTCCGCCCGACGTCCCCGCCGAACGGCAGCGTGACCTTTCCCGCCCAGCCGGAGGTGAAGGTCTGCAGGTACCGGATCCCGCCAAGCTGTTTCATCGCGTCCCGCGCAAGCTGGTGCAGCGAATCCCGGCGCCGGAACCTGGCGCTGAGCACCGCGTTGACCGGGGCCAGTACGGCGAGTGCCAGGCAGCACGCGAGCACCCCGGCCGCCGTCGCCCGCGCGCCGGGCAGGCCGGACCAGAGAGCGGGCAACGAATCGGGGAACTGCGCGAAACCGCGCGCCATGAGATCGCCGAGATCGGCGAGAAAACGTCCCGAAGGCGCCTGCCACAGCAACGCGGAAACGGCGATTCCGCCGAACACGAGCGCCAGCAGATCGGCCGTGGCGCCGATGGCACGTCGAATTCGCGTGGCGCGCGTCCTTCGCTGCTCGCCGATGCGTTTTTCGACCGCGTCGAGAACGGCGTGGCAGAGCTGGGCGTGCAGATGGAGAACGAAGTCGCGGGCTTCGTAGTGGGCAGGCGCGGACGCTTCCACCACCAGGGGTTCCGTCGATTCCCGGTCGTCGAGCCGCCCCAGTTTCATGGTGCGGATCATCGTCGTCTTGCCGGTGCCGCGATGGCCGGCCAGCGCGATCGCGCCGGTGCCGGTGCGCTCCAGGATGCGGCGCAACCGCCGGGCGGCGGGGGTGTGCACGATGGTGTCGTCGTCGTCGGAATAGAGCCGGTCCACGTTCCGGTAGATCAACTTGGTGCCGTGGTAGAGCTGCCGGTTTTCCCGGATGTACTCGCGAAGCTCGGGGAGCACGATCTCGTTGAGCACGAACTGTTTCCGGGTGCCGAGCGCCGCTTGCCGCTCGTCGGGCAGCAGCGTGCCGGGCTGTGGCGTTTCCCATCGGTAGGGCAGATCGGGAATCCGGTGCACCAGGACGCGGCCGGAAAGCAAGAGCACCGAGACACCCCCGAACAGGCCGAAGACGCGCAACGGGACCGGCAGCGCCGACCAGGATTGGGTCAGCAAGGTCAGATAGCCCGTGCCGACGGCCGCGAGCACGGCCAGCCAGCCGGTTTCGCGTGCTGACGGCCGCCATCGCGGAGAATCCCACGTGATGAGCCCGTCCTGCTCCATCCGGATGCGCGCGAGCGCGGTCTCGTTCTCCAGCAGCGCATTCCTGGCCTGGTCGGAGCGGAGGCCCTCACGCCTGAGCGCGCTCACGATCTCCTCGTCGAGCAGGGCCTCGCCGACCAGCATTTCCAGGGCCACGCGCGCGGTCCACGATTCGAAGTCGCTCAGGAACTCCGCGCCCTGTCCGTCGGTCATCGGTACATGATGGCAACCGCTCAGGGCGTGGTGTCGCGGAACGCGGCGGTGATCACGGCGACGCAGGCGTCCGGGGTGGTTTCGGCGGTGACGACGCTGCCGGTGATCGCCACCGGCGGGTCGAGCGGGATCGAGCGGACCCTGGTGCCGCCGGCGGCGGCGATCTGGTCGGCTGGCAGCAGTGCCCAGTTTTCCGGGGTGGCCCCGATTTCGACGACGGTGTCCTGCGGGGTGCCCGCCCGGCGCCCGAGTTTCGGGCGCACGCCCGCTTCGCGCAGCGCGGTCGTGATCGCGTCGTACAGCGGCGGGTCGCATTCGCGGGCGGGGAAGCGCAGCGGGTAGCAGGCCAGCTCGTCGATCGTGACGGTTTCGCGGTCCGCGGCGGGGTGGCGGGTGGAAACGACCGCGTGCAGCGGTTCGGACCAGGTCGGCAACGCCTTCAGGCCGGGCACGGACACGGTGCCCCTGGCCAGCGCGAGGTCGAGTTCGCCGCGCCGCAACGCCGACAGCCTCGCCGCGGCCGGAAGGTCGACGAGGACGGGTTCGAACGCCGGGTTGCCGCGGCGCAGCTCGTCGATCCCGCGTTCGAGGCGGCTCGTCAGCCCGGTGGCGGTGCCGATGCGGACCGTGCCCACCAGAGGATCCGCGACGGCGGTGCGGACCCGTTCGGCGGCGGCGAGCGCGTCACGGGCCGCTTCGAGCGCCCGGCGCCCGGCGTCGGTGAGGCGCACCGTGCGCGGTGACCTGTCCAGCAGCCGGACGCCGAGCTCGCGTTCGAGCCGCGCGATCTGCTGGCTGACCGCGGGCTGCACGATGTTCAGCCGTTCGGCGGCTCGCCCGAAGTGCAGCTCCTCGGCGACCGTGACGAAATAGCGCAAGGCCCGCAGCTCCACCGTTCCTCCTGCCTGCCACGATCACTTCATGTTATCGCTGCGTGGGGGAGCTGGATCTGGTTCGCCCGCGCGGGCCGCGCTGGACTGGCCGCATGCGAATCGGCATCAATGTCACGCCGTCGACCGACGGCATCGAAGGTCTGACCGAAGCGGCGCGCGGTTTCGACAGCGCGTGGACGAACCAGCACCCCGGCGGCTGGGACCCGTTGACCCTGCTGACCGCCGTCGAAGGCGGGCCGCCGGAACTCGGCACCGCGATCGTGCCGACCTACCCCCGGCACCCGGTGGCGACGGCCACCGAGGCGCTGACGGTGCAGGCGCTCACCGGCGGCAGGCTCACGCTGGGCGTCGGGCCGAGCCATTCGTGGTACATCGCCGAACAGCTCGGCATTCCCTACGCCTCGCCCGCCGGCCACACGCGCGAATACCTCGAAGTGCTGCACCCGCTGCTGCGCGGCGAGCACGTCCGGCATTCCGGCCGCTTCTTCACCGTCGACACGCGGCTGACCGCCAAGGCGGACCCGCCGCCCGTGCTGATCTCCGCGCTGGGGCCGCGCATGCTGGAGGTGGCCCGCGACCTCGCCGACGGCACCATCGCGGTGTGGGTGCGGCCGGAGCTGGTCGCCGAGCACCTCGTCCCCGGTCTCGGTGCCGGCGCGCGGATCGTGGTGATGGTGCTGGTCGCGGTCACCGGCGATCCCGATGGCGTGCGCGCCGCCGTCGCCAGGGACTTCGCGAAGGTCGCGGAGATGCCCGCCTACCGCGCCGTGCTCGACCGCGCGGGCCTGGCGGGGCCCGCGGACACCGTCGTCGCCGGTACCGAGGCCGAGGTGGTCCGCGAGCTGCGTCGGTTCCGCGACGCGGGGGTGACGGACCTGATCGTTTCGGGGCTCGGATCGCCGGTGGACCGGGCGCGCGTGCGCGACGTGGTGCTCGGCGGAGTGCGGTAACCAACTAGTCGGTTGACTCTTCTCGAGCAGAGGTGTTCACTGAAAAGGTAACTATCTGGTTGGTTGTCGAACTGGAGCGCACCTCATGCCCAAGACCTGGTTGATCACGGGAAGCTCGCGCGGCTTCGGGCGCGAGCTGGCCCGCGCGGTACTCGAGAACGGCGACAACCTGGTCGCCACCGCGCGCCGCCCGGAAACCCTCGACGCGCTCGTGGCGCGGTACGGCGACCGGGTCCGCCCCTTCGCGCTCGACGTGACCGATGCCGTCGCGGCCGTCGCCGCGGTCGAGTTCGCCGTCGCCGAGTTCGGCTCACTCGACGTCGTCGTCAACAACGCGGGCTACGCGAACAGCGCGCCGATCGAGGAGATGGCGGCCGGCGACTTCCGCGCGCAGGTGGACGCCAACCTCTACGGCACCGTGAACGTCACGAAGGCCGCGCTGCCCGTGCTGCGGCGGCAGCGCGCGGGCACCGTCGTGCAGTTCTCCTCGGTCGGCGGGCGGGTCGGCGGAACCCCGGGGATGGGTGCCTACCAGACCGCGAAATTCGCGGTCGAAGGTTTCTCCGAAGTGCTCGCGAACGAGGTGAAACCCTTTGGCGTCAAGGTGATCATCGTCGAGCCAGGTGCTTTCCGCACCGACTGGCAGGGCTCCTCGATGACACTGCACGAGGTCGGGCGGGACTACCGCGAAACGGTCGGCGCGCTCAACGAGTACCGCAGGGCCACCGACGGCACGCAGCCGGGCGACCCGGCGCGCGCGGCGAAGGTGATCGTCGAAGCGGTCGCCCACCCGGACCCGCCGCGGCGGCTGGTGCTCGGGGCGGGCGCGGTCGAGGCGATCCTGGAGTCCGCGAAAGCGCGCGTCGAGGAAACGGAGAAATGGGCCGCGGTCAGCATTTCCGCGGATTTCCCCGTTGGTTCCTTGGGGTGAATCGGCCGCGCCCGGTATCTGCGCCGCGCCCGGCGGTCCTTGTTGAGTACCCCCGGCTCGCCTGCGGGCCGGGGTGCCGGACGGGGAGGGCGGATACGTGGGGGGTGGCCGCACCCGTGTCGACGGCTGGCCGAAGTGGGCGCGCTCGCGGTGGACGCGCGCCTGGATCGTGCTTGTCGACACGGGTGCGGCCGCGGTGTTCCTGACCGCGCCGTTCGAACGCGGCGGCCGGTACGAGATCGTCGCCTCCGGGGTGCTGCTGGGCTGCGGCGTGGTCGCCGCCGAAACCGCGCGGCGGGTGGAGGGACGGCGGCTGCGGTACGAAAACATGCCGTACGTCAACCTTTCCTCGGTGTGGACGATGGCGGGCGCGCTCGTGCTGCCGCCCGCGGTGGCCGGGGCACTGGCCGCCGCGCTGTACGCGCACGTGTGGCTCCGCGGCCCGCGGGGCATGCACCTGGCGCGCGTGGCGTTCAACGCGAGCAACGTGATCGTGACGTGCCAGGTGACCGCGTGGTGCGCCGCCGGGCTCGGCACCTACGACGGCAGCCCGCTGGGGACGTTCGGGCTCGGCGTGCTGATCGTCGTCTACTTCGCGGTGAACACGGCGATCGCGAGCGTGTTGCTGGCACTCGACGGCGGTGACCGGTCTGCGCGCGGGCTGCTGGGCGCCCGGCCGGACAACGTCCTCGAACTCGCCACGCTGTGCGCGGGCGTGCTGGTGGCGCTGATGCTCGAATGGCACCCACCGCTCGTCGCGCTGGTTCTCCTGCCCGCGTTCTGCCTGCACCGCAGCGGGCTCGTCCGGCAGTTCGAGCGCGCGGCGACGATCGACGCGAAGACCGAGCTGCTGAACGCGGCGCGCTGGCACGAGGTCGCGGACGCCGAACTGGAGCGCGCCCGCCGCGGCGGCACCGGGCTCGGCGTGCTGATGATCGACGTCGACCACTTCCGGCAGGTGAACAACACCATGGGCCACCTGGCGGGCGACGAGGCACTGCGCGCCGTCGGACGCGCCATGCGGGAGACGACCGACCTTTGTGGACGGTTCGGCGGCGAGGAGTTCGTGGTGGCGCTGCCCGCCACCACGGTGGAAGACGCCGCCGATGTCGCCGACCGGATCCGGCGGCGCGTCGAACGGATGCGGGTCACTTCGAGCACCGGCGCGGTGTTCGGGGTGACGGTGTCCATCGGGGTCGCGGGCTTCCCCACGGCGGGGCAGTCCGTGGAAGACGTCATGCACGCCGCCGACAACGCCCTGTTCACCGCGAAAAGACGGGGGCGGAACCGGGTGCACGTAGCGCTTTCCGGCGATTAACGCGCTTATTATGCGCGCGTCGATTTCGCGTCCTTGGGGAATCTGACGCCGCATTCTCGGCCCTCGTGGCGCGGGGCTTGGTGATGCTGATGCCCTGAAGGTCGCCTTCGCGGCGTCGGATTCCCCCCAAGGCGTCCTTCAGGGCGTGCGGCTTCCCCGGCTCGCCAGTGCCTTCGCTTCGGCTTCCGGGGTGAGGCCGGGGCGGGGGCGGTCCGCACGAAGGGGTGCTTCGCCGACGGAGCGCAACCAGTGCCAGGTGTCGGCGACGGTCTCGCCGACCGGGCGGCAGCGCAGGCCGGTGTTCAGCGCCTTCGTGACGTCGGCGCGGTGCATCATGTCGTGGTCTTCGCCGGGCGGGAGCCAGATCGGCAGCTCGGTCCACGGTTCGATGCCCGCGGCGAGGATCTCGCCGGGGTCGAGCCAGCGCAGGTTCGCGGCCGAGCCGGTGACCCGCGCGCACGCGTCGAGCAGCGAGCCCATTGTGGCGTGGCCGGACGGGCTCACCAGGTTGTAGGCCCCGCCGAGACGAGCCGAAGCGGCGTCGAGGACCCACGTGGCCAGGTCGCGGACGTCGATGTACTGCAACGGCAGGTCGCGCGGGCCGGGTGCGAGGACGTCGCCGCCGCGCGCGATCCGGTTCAGCCACCACGGCAGCCTGCCGACGTTCTCGTGCGGGCCGAGGATGAGCCCCGCCCGCGCGAACAGCGCGCTGCCGGCGAAAGCGGCTTCGACGGCCAGTTCCGCGCCACGCTTGTCTTGCGCGTACTCGGTTTGCTCGCCGTCGGGCGAACCTTCGACGAGGGGAGCTTCTTCGGTCGCCCCCGGTGCCACGGGATCGGCGTACACCGAGCGGGTCGAGACGTAGAGGTAGTGGCCCGCCCGGCCGGCGAGCGCCCGCGCCGCGTCGCGAACGACCCTGGGCGCGGCGCTCCAGGTGTCGACCACGGCGTCCCATTCGCCGCCGGCGAGCGCGGACAGCCCGCCGGGCGCGGTCCGGTCGCCGTGCCGGACCTCGACACCGGGCAGGGGCGCGTGCCTGCCGCGGTGGAAGACGGTCACCGGCCAGCCGCGCCGGAGTGCCGCTTCGGTGATCGCGCGTCCGACGAACTCCGTGCCGCCGAGGATGAGGAGCTTCATGGCCCCACCGTCGCGCATTCCGCCGCCGCGTGGTCGGGTATTCGCCCACGGCGAAAACAACCAAGGTTGTTCCGGGGTCATCCAAAATGATGAGAGCGGGATCGACCTGCGGTGTGATGCCGACGCGTCCGGGGTTTGCCAGGCTGTGGTTCGCTTCGTCACCGAGGGAGGGCCCACGTCGTGATCCTGCTGTTCGGCCTTCTCTGTCTCGTCCAAGGCGTTGGCGGGATCATCAACTACTACAACTCCAGCGCGAAGAGCTGGTACCTGCTGAACTACATCCCCGCGCTGCACGAGTACCGGCTCGCCGGGAACATCGTGATCGCGGTGCTCGGCCTGATCTTCCTGCTCGGGTCGAGCCGCAAGCGCTGAACCCGGGCGCGTGCGAGGTCAGCCGCGGCGGCGTTCGAGGAAGGCTCGTTCGGCCGCGTTGCCGGTGCGCGCGATCGCCGTGTCGTAGGCGGCGGTGGCTTCCGCGGTCCGGCCCAGCCGCCGCAGCAGGTCCGCCCTGATCGCGTGGAACAGGTAGTACTCGTCCAGCTTCAGCTCGCCGACGAGGGCGAGCGCGGCTTCGGGGCCGTCGACCTCGGCGACGGCGACGGCCCGGTTCAGCGCGACCACCGGGCCCGGGTCGAAGGCGCGCAACTGGTCGTAGAGCCGGAGCACCTGGTGCCAGTCCGTTTCGGCGGCGGTGCGGGCGTCGCTGTGCACGGCGTTGATCGCGGCCTGGAGCTGGTACGGCCCCGGCCGGTCGCGGCGCAGGCATTCCTTGACCAGCGACCGGCCTTCCGCCACCAGTTCGCGGTGCCACTTCGTCCGGTCCTGGTCGGCGAGCAGGACCAGTTCGCCGTCGGCGTCGGTGCGCGCGTCGCGGCGGGCGTCGATCAGCAGCATCAGCGCGAGCAGCCCGGTGACCTCGGGTTCCGACGGCATCAGTTCGGCGAGGATCCGGCACAGGCGGATGGCCTCCGCGCACAGGTCTTCGCGCACGAGCGCCTCGCCCGAACTCGCCGAGTACCCTTCGTTGAAGATCAGGTACAGCACCGCGAGCACGCCGCCGAGACGGTCGGGCAGATCGGCCTCGCCGGGGATCCGGTACGGGATGCCCGCGTCCCTGATCTTGCCCTTCGCCCGTACGATCCGTTGCGCCATGGTCTTTTCCGGGACCAGGAACGCGTGCGCGATCTCACGGGTGGTGAGCCCGCCGAGCAGCCGCAGCGTCAGCGCGACGCGCGCGGGGACCGCCAGCGCGGGGTGGCAGCAGGTGAACAGCAGCCGCAGCCGGTCGTCGCGCACCGGGCCGGTTTCCGCGGGCTCGTCGCGCACGGCGAGGAAGGCCGCGTCGGCGTGTCTGTCCTTTCTGGACGCTTCGCGGCGGAGGCGGTCGATCGCCCTGTTCCGCGCGGTGGTGATGATCCAGCCAGCGTGGCTCGGCGGGGGACCGCCGGACGGCCAGCGCTCCACCGCGACGGCGAAGGCGTCCTGCACGGCTTCCTCGGCGATGTCGATGCTGCCGAAGGCGCGCACCAGCACGGCGACCGCGCGCCCGTACTCCGCGCGGAACACGCGGGCTATCTCGGATGCGTCCACGGGAGGAGAACCTACGCCGGTCCGATCGTGTAACCGTGGTCCCGCACGGTGCGGATCATTTCGGGCTCGCGCAGTTTCTTGCGAAGCTGTTTGATCACACCGGCGAGCACGTTCGACGCGGGCGCGACGTGTTCGTCCCAGGCGTACTCGACCAGCTCGGTCCGCGAAACCGGCGCGCCCTGCCGGAGCACGAGCAGCTCCAGCACCATGAACTCCTTGGGCGTCACCGTGAGCAGCACGCCCGCGCGGCGGACCGCGCGGCGCCCGACGTCGATTTCGAGGTCCCCGCAGCGCAGCACGGGCGGCAGGCTCGCCGACACGCGGCGGCACAGGCTGCGCACGCGCGCGGTCAGCTCGTCCATCGCGAACGGCTTCACCAGGTAGTCGTCTCCGTGCTCCAGCCCGGCGATCCGGTCGGCGACGCTGTCGCGCGCGGTCAGGAACAGCACCGGCACCGACGGCCGGTTCCGGCGCACGTAGGCGAGCGAGTCACCGGACGGGAGCATGCGGTCGAACACCGCGCAGTCGTAGGCGTTCACGGTGAGCGCTTCGTCGGCCTGGGGCAGGTCGCCGACGGAGTCGACCGCGAACCCCGCGCCGCGCAGCGAGCCGCCGATCGCGAGGCGGAGGTCTTCGTTGTCCTCGATGACCAGTACCCGCACGAGTACGAACAGTAGCGAGCCCGGCTCCGGGGCCGGAGTCAGGTCCGCGGATGCGGGTGCATCGGCTTCATCCTGCTCGCGCGTCGCGAGGGCCGAGTTTGTGGCGTCAGGTTCCCCGAAGGACGCCTTCGGGGAGCACGCGCTGAGCCTCCGGTGGGACCCGCCGCCTCGGCCACCCATCTCACCGGAATCACCGCGCACCCATCAACAAGTCGACTTTCGGGGCGTCACGTAAGAAGCCCGCGGTCTGCCGCCTTGACGCCCGCCATGAAGCGGCTGCGCGCGCCGAGCCGGTTCATGATCGCGGACACCGTGCGCCGCACCGTGCGCACCGAGACCCCGAGCCGGTCCGCGGCGGCGGCGTCGGTGTGGCCCGCGGCGAGGAGCGAAAGCAGTTCCTGCTCGCGCGCGCACATGTCCGCCGTGCCGGGCAGCTCCGACCCGCTCAGCGGCGCCGCCGTGGCCCAGACGCGTTCGAACAGCTCGACCGTCGTGGTGACGACGCTCGCGAGCCCGAACACGGCCACCCCGGCCGGGGTGCCCAGCTCGGTCCTGCCCACCGGGAGCACCGCGACCGACCGGTCGATCACCAGCGCGTCGGTGGGGACCGCGGGCACGGTCCTCGTCCCGGCGCCCGCGACCGAGAGCGCGGCGAGCTGGGCCGAGAGCACGGGTGCGACGCGCGCGGCGTCCGGCACCAGCACGCGGTAGCGGACCCCGCGCCGCAGGTTGTCGCGGTCGATCCCGCGCACGGCGGCGATCGGGTTTTTCACCGCCGTGGTGCCGCTGCTCATCACCAGCACTTCGGACCGGGCCGCCGCCAGCGCGGCGTTGGCGTTGAGCGCGGGTTTCGCCGCCTCCGCGTGGTTGATCCGGTCGAGCGTGGTGGTGGTCATCGGAACCCCTCCGTTGCCGTGGCCGGTACCGGCCAGGTGATCGTTGCCCGCGCCGCTCGGCGCACTACCGGCATACGATCACCCCGGACATGAGGATTTGATGACAAGGCAAGAGGACGAGCGGTGCGAGTACTGGTGGTCGAAGACGACGAGGACCTGCTGGCCGCGGTGTGCGCGGAACTGTCTTCGGCGGGTTTCGAGATCACGCGTGCGCCGGACATCGCCACGGCCGACGCCGCGCTGCGCGAAGGCGGCTACGCGTGCGCGGTGTTCGACAGGATGCTCCCCGACGGCGACGCGATCACCTACGTGCACGGCAGGCGGCTCGCCGGGGACGGGGTGCCGGTGCTGTTCCTGACCGCGCGCGACAGCGTCGCCGACCGGATCGCCGGGTTCGACCACGGCGGTGACGACTACCTGGTGAAGCCGTTCTCGGTGGCCGAGCTGACCGCGCGGGTCCGCACGCTGAGCCGCCGCGCCGGTACCGGCAGGCCGTCGGTGCTGCGCTACGCCGACGTGGTGCTGGACTGCGCGCGCCGGGAGACCAGGCGCGGCGGCGTGCTGCTCACCTTGTCCAACAAGGAGTTCGCGGTGCTGGAGTACCTGCTGGTCCGCCGCGAGCAGACGGTGACGCGGACCGAGCTGATCGAGCACTGCTGGGGCGAGGACGAGGACCCACTGTCCAATGTGGTCGATTCGGTGGTGAGACGCTTGCGGCGCAAGCTGCGCGAGCCGAACCTGATCGACGCCGTGCACGGCGCGGGCTACCGGCTGGGCGCGCGCTCGTGAACTCCTCGGCCGCGGACCGGCTGCGCAGGCTGCGGCTGCTGCTGACGGTCCTGTTCACCGCGATCAACGCGACCGGGCTGATCGTGTTCGCCTGGATCGCGATCGCCTCCGACGAGTCCGGCCCGCGGAGCCTCGACGGCGATCTCCGCCGCGTGACGTCCTCGGCGAACCGGCTGCTCCAGTTCGACGACACGAACCGGACCTTCGTCACCGGCTACATCGGCAACGACGAGCTGGCCGATCAGTGCCCGCAGTTCGCGGTGCTGCCCGGCGGTTCCAGCACCTTCGCGCCGTACTTCAGCAAGCGCACCTGCGTGCCGGTCGATCCCGCGGTGCTCGGCGGCCTCGTCGACGACGCCGTGCGGTCCGGCAGGCTCGTCACCGGCAACATCCACGGCACCGGCGGGCAGCTCGTCAGGGTCGGGGTCGAGCCGTTCCGGAATCCGTTCGGCCAGTACGCGGGCGCGGCGGTGGCGGTGGCCGACGCGGATGCCGCGCAGGCCGCGCACACCCGGTTCGTGGTCTTCGTGGTCGGCGGCTGCGCGGTGCTCGTCGCGGGGCTGGCGGTGGCGGGGCACCTGCTGTCCACCAGGGCGATGCGGCCCGCCGTCGCCGCGCTGGAACAGCAGGAGATCCTGCTCGCCGAAACGGCGCACGACCTGAGAACGCCGGTCGCCGCGTTGCGCGCGCTCGCCGAAACGGCGTTGCGCAACCCCGACCAGCGCACCGAACTGCTGCCCAGAACGGTGGGGCTCGCGGCCAGGATGGGCTCCATCATCGACGGCCTGCTGGTGCGCGCGCGCCTCGCCGCGGGCATGGACCAGCTCGCCGTGCAGCCGGTGTGGCTGGACCAGCTCGTCACCGGGCTCGTCGACGAAACCCCCGCCGACGGCGCCAGTGTCACGGTGACCGCCGCGCCGTCGCTCGTGCAGGTCGACCCGACGCTCGTGCAGCGCGCGATCGGCAATCTGCTGGACAACGCGCTGCGGTACGGGCGGAAGCAGGACGAACCCGCGATCGTGCACATCACCGTCGCGAACGGCAGGGTCACCGTCGCCGACCACGGGCCAGGCGTCGACGCCGCGATCGCCGAGGAACTGCTGGACCGGTTCCGCACGGGCAGCGGTTCGACCGGGCTCGGCCTGTCGATCGTGCGCTGGGTCGCGCAGGCGCACGGCGGCGCGCTCAACGTCTACAACGCCGATGAGGGCGGCGCGATCTTCGAACTGGAATTGCCGGTGCTGCCGCAGGGCAATTAGCGGAGCGCCAATTCTTTCGGAATGGCCTTTTGCGGCCGTCCGGGACCAGTCCCGAACTCGTGCCGTTACTCTTTGTGCCGTGGATCTCAGAGGGGGACGGCTCGCTACGGGGAGCCGGGCGGACGCCGGATCCCGGTCGTGGCGCACGCGCGTTCCCGTCCTGGTCGTGGTTCTCGCGTGCGCGGCCGCGGTCGTCGCCGCGGTCACCGGTGCCGCGAAACCACTGCCGGGCCTGCAGTTCCTCACCTCGGGCCACTGGGTCTACAACACCTTGCTGCAGGCCGCGTTCCACGTGGACGGCGGCACCGCGAACATCGACGCGCAGGCGCAGGTGCCCGGTGACGAGGGCAGTCAGGTCGTGCAGGGCGACACCAGCGGGTACGTGGTGGGCCGGTCGCGGATCACCCAGTTCGGCAAGTCGAACCTGACCGTCGAGCAGACGAACGCGCCGCCCTCCGACGAGATCCCGCTCGGCGTCGAGGCCGCGGGCGGGCCGTACCTGGTGTACCGCCAGGCCGGCCGGATCGTGCGCCTCGGCGACCCGCCCGCGACGGTGGACGCTGGCGATCCCGTCGGCGACCCGGTGGTGACCGCGGACGGCACGATGTGGCTCTTCCGCCCGACGACCGGGCTGATGTGCCGGTTGCCGAAGGACGCGGACCGGATTTCCTCGTGCCCCGCGGCGATCCCGAAGGGGCACGCGGGCGGGCTGACACTGGTCGCCGACCGCCCCCAGTTCGTCGACACCACCACGGGCACGCTGAACCGGCTCGGGGACAAGGGCGTCGAGGCCACTTCGCCGCTGGGCGTCGCCGTTTCGGCCGCCGCGCGCCCGGCGTCGGCCGATGTCGCGGGCCGCATAGCGATCCTGGACCCACCGGCGCGCCACCTGCTCCTCGTCGACGCCGCGACCCCGCAGCGCGCGCCCATCACCGTGGCACTGCCCGACGGCGACTACGACGGGCCGGTGTCGAGCGGTTCCGTGGTCGCGCTCGTCGACAAGAAGAGCAACACCCTCCTGACCTACGACGGCGAAGGCAGACAGGCCGACGCCAAGCCGATCCCGCGCGAATCCGGCCCGTCGCGGCTCACCAAGGGCGAGGACTCCCGGATGTACCTCGAAGGCCCCGAGGGCACGCACGTGCTCGTGGTCGGCCACGACGGCAAGGTCGCCGACGTTCCCGTGGTGGCGCGCGAACCGGGCCCGGTGCCCGCGCCGGGAGAATCGGGCGACAGCGCGAAACCGCCGGTGGCGCCGCCGGATCGGGGACAGCAGCGGACAGCGCCTAACGCGGGGCCGAATCCGCCGGCGCGCGAGCAGGAAAAGCCGAAACCGCCGGTGGAGCGGAAACCCGACCCGCCGGACATTCCCGCGAGCCCTCCCGGCGCGCCGACCGGCGTGACCGCGAAGGCGGGCTCCGGCTCGATCAGGGTCGGCTGGGGCGCGGCACCGGACAACCGCGGCCCGATCACCGCGTACCACCTGTCGTGGCCGGGCGGGTCGATGACGGTCGGCGGCGGCGCGCGCTCGGCGACCGTCGGCTCGCTGGCCAACGGAACCCGGTACGCGGTGACGGTGACCGCGACGAACAAGGCGGGCACCGGCCCCGGCGCGTCCTCACCCGGTGTGACCCCGTTCGCGGCGGCGAGCGCGCCCGGCGGCGTCACCGCGAAGAACGCGAACGGCACCGCGACCGTCACGTGGAACCCGCCCGCGCTGAACGGCGGTGCGCTCGCGCACTACGAGGTGAGCGCGACCGGGCAGGGCACGAAGAACGTCACCGGCACGACCGCCACTTTCGCCGGGCTGGCAACGGGTTCCTACACGTTCACCGTGCGCGCGGTGACCACAGTGGACGGTCAGCAGGTGACGGGTGCGCCGGGATCGGCGTCCCTCACCATCCAGAAGCCCACCATCGCGCTCAGCAGGGGCGGCGCCACGTCGAGTGCCAAGTGCAAGGCCCCGGCCTGCCACTGGTTCCACGTGGTGGTCAAGGGATTCCCGCCGAACACGAAACTCAGCGTGATGCCGCATTCGGACAACGGGGACTTCAGCGAACCGTCGGACATCCAGATCGACGCGGACGGCAACGGAATGCTGGACGGCGACGGAATCCGTTACGACGTACCGGGTGTGCACGTGTGGGTCACGATCAGCACGCCGAGCGGCACGATCACGTCGAACCACTTCCTTTGGCCAGAAGGGTGAACGAGCGCGTGAACCAGATACCGGCCGGTGAGGTCTACGAGCGGATCGCGAAGAACGTGCAGGGCGTGATCCGGGGCAAGCCGCAGCTCGTGCGGCTCGCCGTGGCGGCGCTGCTCGCCGAGGGGCACCTGCTCATCGAGGACGTGCCCGGCCTCGGCAAGACCACGCTCGCGCGGTGCCTCGCGCGCAGCATCGGCGGCACCTGGAACCGCATCCAGTTCACCCCCGACCTGCTGCCCGGCGATATCACCGGCGTGCAGGTGTACCACCAGAAGGAAGAGCGGTTCGAATTCCACGCGGGTGGCATCTTCGCGAACGTGGTGCTCGCCGACGAGATCAACCGCGGCACCCCGAAGACGCAGTCGGCGCTGCTCGAAGTGATGGCGGAGCGCACCGTCACGGTCGATTCGGTGCGCCGCGAGGTGCCGCGCCCGTTCCTGGTGATCGCCACGCAGAACCCGATCGAGCTGGAGGGCACCTACCGGCTCCCCGAGGCGCAGCTCGACCGCTTCCTGATGCGGTTGCGGGTCGGGTACCCGGATCTCGACGCCGAGGTGATGGTGATCATGAGCGACTGCGCCGGCGTCAACCCCGACGAGCTGTCGCCGGTGGTCGACCTGCCCGTGCTGCAGGCCGCGGTCGCGCAGGTGCGGGCGGCGCACGTCGACCGCGCGATCTGCGAGTACGCGGCCACCCTCGCCGCGGCGACCAGGCAGCACGTCGCGCTGCGGTACGGCGCGAGCCCGCGCGGCAGCATCGCGCTCGTCCGCGCCGCGCAGGCCGTCGCGGCCACCTACAACCGCGCCTTCGTCACCCCGGACGACATCAAGGAGGTCGCGCGGCCCGTGCTCGGGCACCGGCTGATCCTGACCTCGGACGCCGAGCTGAACCAGCGCCGCGCCGACGACATCGTGGACGAAGTGCTCGCCGCGACCCCGGCGCCCAGGACCAGCAGCACGGTCTCCTGATGATCCGGCTGACCGGGCGGGGGACGGCGACGGCGATCGGTTCGGTCGTGGTGTTCGCCGCCGGGCTGTGGGCGGGGTACCCGGTCCTGCTCGCGGTGTCCGCCGCGGCGTTCGGCGCGGTCGTCGCCGGGGTCGCGATCGCGGCGAGGCGCCCGCGCGTGACGGTCGCGCGCGACGTCTATCCCGATCGAGTCCATCGTGGACGGCCCGCGTTCGCGAGGCTGAAGGTGGCGAACCCCGGTACGCGGCGGCAGCCGGGATTCACCGCGGGCGACCGGCTCGGCGCGGGCTTCCAGGCTGTCAGCGTGCGCGCGCTGCCGCCGAACGGGCAGGCGGTGCACCACTACGAGCTGCCAACGGAGACGCGAGGGCGGCACGTGGTCGGCCCGCTGACGGTCGACCGCGGCGACCCGCTCGGGCTCGGCGCGGGCAGGCTCACCACCGGGGAGACCGCGACGCTGTGGGTGCACCCGCGCGTCCACCCGATGCGCGCGATCGCGGCCGGGCACCCGCGCCACCACCACCAGGGCCGCAGCACCGACGACTCGCTGCACGGCTCGATCGACCTCCGCGACGTCCGCGAGTACGTCGTCGGCGACGAGGTCCGGCACCTGCACTGGAAGGCGACCGCGCGCACCGGGCAGCTCATGGTGCGCGAATACGTCGACCCCGACCAGCCGCGGTTCACCGCGTTGCTCGACACGCGGCGCGAATCCGTGCGGGCGGACCTGTTCGAGGACGCCGTCGACCTGACCGCGTCGCTGGTGGTGTCCGCGGCGACCGCGGACCAGCGCTGCCGCCTGGTCACCTCGTGCGGGCTCGACGTCGGCACGAACGGCGGCGCCGAAGCGGCGCGGCGCATGCTCGACGAACTGTGCACTTTGGACGTGACGGGGGAGCACGGGCTCGCGCTGGCACCGGGCACGCTGTCCCGTTCCGGCGGGGGAACGCTGGTGGTGGTGCTCACCGCGCTCGCCGAAGCCGACCGCGCCGCGATCGCCGCGCTGCGGCCCCGGTACTCGTCGATGATCGTCATCGTCCTGAATGGACAGTCCGGCCAGGTGCCCGGCGCGAAGGTGGTGCCCGCGACCGACGCAGCGGACGCGGCGCGCCGGTGGAACGCGGTGGTGGCGGCATGAGGGACAGGATCGGCACCGGGTGCCTGCTGCTCGCCACGGCACTGCCCGGGCTGCTGTTCGCGCCGGTCTTCGGCTTCGCGGCGCTCGTTCCGTCGATACTGGCGGTGCTCGTCCTCTGTGGACTCGTCGCGGAACTGTGCCTGCGTGTCCCGTCGCTCCGGCCGTGGCGGCCGGTGCTGGCGCTGCTGCTCGGCCTGCTCGGCATCGCCGAGGTCGAACTGGGGAGCACCACCGCCGGCGGCATCCCGACCGCCGATACCGTGCGGGGGCTGGTTTCCGGCGTCACCGGGTCGTGGCAGCTCACCCTGCAGTCCACCTGGCCCGCGCTGCCCGATCCCCAGCTCATGCTGTTCGTCCCGCTGGCGGTGCTCTTCGCGGCCGTGCTAGGACTCGAACTGGCGCGGTGGTCGCTGGCCGCGCTGCTGCCGAGCCTGGTGGTGCTCGGCCTCAGCCAGGCCTACGTCGCGGTGACGGGTCCGACGGCGTTGCTCGTCGCGCTCGCCTACGCGGGCGTGGCCGGGACGCTCTTGGCCGTGTCCCGGCCACGCCCGGCGATCCCGTCCGGGGCGGCCCGCCGGGGCGCCGCCGCGCTGCTGGTGCTCCCGACCGCGTTCCTCGGTGTCGCCGCCGCCGTCGCGGCGACCGTGGCCGTCCCGGTCCGCGCCGACGCGCTTTCGCTGCACCAGAACGAATCCGTGCCGCTCCCGCCGACGAGGGTGGTGAACCCGCTCGACGAGGTCGCCGCCAGGCTGCGCACCCCCGCCGTACCCGTGTTCGGCTACACCGCCACCGCTCGCGTCGACCGCTGGCGCGTCGCGGTGCTCGACGACTTCGACGGCGCGCGGTGGACCTCGACCGCGGAGTACCGGCGGATGGGCGCCACGGTGGCCCCGCCGCCGGGGCTGACCGCGCGCACGGACACGCGGCAGGCGGACGTCACCGTCGAAGACGGCGAAGACCTGCCGTGGGTGCCGAGCCAGGCGGTGCCCTCGGCGGTCACCGGCGTCGCGCCGCTGATCGACGAGCGGTCGGGGATGCTCATGGTGCCGGGCGCGAAGGGCCCCGCCGCCTATCACCTGAGCTGGCGCGAGCCCGAGGTGAACGCCGATGACCTGGCAGGCGCCGCGATCGATCCCGCCGCGCTCGCGGGCAGGGGGCTCGGCGCCGCGCCGCCGGAGATCGCCGACCTCGCCCGCGCCGCGGTGGCCGGGCAGCCGCCCTCGTTCCGCGCCGCCCTCGTCCTGGAGCGGTACCTGAGCCAGCACTACCAGCTCGCCACCGGAGCCGCGCTGCCGACCGGCAACGGCTGGCAGCAGCTCCGCACCTTCCTGCTGGAAACCAGGCGCGGCACGAGCGAGCAGTTCGCCGCGTCCTATGTGGCCTTGGCGAGGCTGCTCGGCATTCCCGCGCGGCTCGCCGTCGGGTACCGCGCACCCGCGTCGGTGCCGGGGCGGCCGGTGGTGGTGCGCGACGGCGACGTGTTCGCATGGCCGGAGGTCGCGGTGTCCGGGATCGGCTGGGTGTCGCTCGACCCGACCGGCGGCGCCGGCGGCTCCGGCACGGCATCCGACGGGCTCGCGAAGGCCACCGCGCAGGTGCGGGCCGAGCTGCCGCCGCCGCAGGACCTCCGGGTGCCTCCGCTCAAGCCGGAACCCGGAGGAGCGGCGCCGCGGGAGGAGCAGCCGGGAACCCCGTTCCCGTACCTCGCCGCCGTCCTCGTCCTGTTCGGGCTCGCCGTGCTGGTGCTCGCCGCCGTCCCGGTCGCCAAGGCGATCCGGTCGCGCCGCCGCCGCCGCGCGACCGGCCAGCGCGCCGTGGTGGCGGCGTGGTGGGAGGCGACCGACCTGCTGCGGGCGCACGGCGTCCCGTTCACCGAGGGCATGACCGTGCGGGACCTCGCCGCGGCGGCCGGCCCGTTCACCGAACAGTCCGTTGTGGACGGACTGAGGTGGCTGGCGCACCAGGTCGACACCGCGCTGTGGTCAGGGCGCGTCGCCGACGACGGAACCGGGGTGCAGGCGTGGGCCTCGGTGCGGGCCATCCGCGGCGGGCTGGCACGGCTGCCGTGGCAGCGCCGGCTGCGCGCCCTGTTCGACCCGCGCCCGCTGTTCCCGCCGGCCGGGCCCGACGGCCGGTGGCGCCGCCGGGTGCGGCTGGCCCGCCCGGCGATCACGCGGCTGAAGGCACTGCGCCCGAGCCGGGCGGTGTCGCGCTGATGCGCGGCTCAAGCCCGCTCACCGAGCTTCGGCGAGGCCCGGTGGCGACCCTCTACTCCGGACAGTCCGGTGCCGTCGCGGTCAAGGTGTTCCCCGGCCGGTTCGACCGCAGGACGCTCGCCGCGGCGGAGCGCGTGCGGCGCAGGCTCGCCACCGCGCCCGCGGGCACGCCTGTTCTTCCCGTCGACTCGATCGACCTGCTCGACGACGGCAGGCACGCGCTGCGGATGGAGCTGTGCGGCGGATCCCTCGCGACGCTGGTCGCCGCCTCCGGTCCCCTCGCGGTGGCCGACGTGGTGGCGCTCGGCCGCGCGCTGTCCGGCGCGCTCGCCGTCGCGCACGGGCTCGGGATCCCGCACGGCGGCGTCAATCCGAACAACGTGCTCTTCCGCGCGCCGCGGCAGCCGCTGCTGGCCGACTTCGGCGTCGCGCTGCGCCAGGCCTTCCCGCGCGATCCGGTGCACCTCATCGAGTTCGTGCCGCCGGAGGCCCTGCGCACCGACAGCGTGGACGAGCGCACCGATCTGTACGGCCTCGGCGCGGTGCTGCACTTCGCGCTGACCGGTCACCCGCCGCACCCCGGCAGGCTCGGCGAGCAGCCAGGCGAACGGGTGCTGCGCGTGCTGGGCAGCCCGGTGCCCGCGATCAACCGCGACGGCGTCCCGGTTGAACTGTCCACAGTGGTCGCGAGGATGCTCGCGGCCGATCCGGCGCACCGGCCGCCCGGTGTGGCCGCGGTGGCGCAGCAGTTCGCCGCGATGTCGTCGGCTCCCGCCGAACCGGTTCCGGCGCCCATGCCGGTACCAGCGCCTCCACCGGTGGCCGTGCTTCCGAAGTCGAATCCTTACCGGGTGGCCGGAGAAGCACCCGAAGAGTCCACAACGGACAGTCCGTCGAAGATCTTCCCGGAACCGGATGTGGCGCCGCGCGGCGCACGGCCGCCGTCGCGCCGCCCGCTCGTGGCCGCCGCCGTGGGCATGGTGGTGCTCGTCGCGGTCGTGCTGGTGCTCGTGCTGCGGTCCGGCACCGACGAACTCGCGACCACGCCCCGCCCGGTGCCGCCGGTGCCGAGCGCGCCCGCCGTGCCGGGCCCGGCCGCATCGGCGCGGCTGGACCTGGCGGAGCCGGAGGACCTCGGCGACCGGATCGTGCTGAACTGGAGCAGTGACCGGCCGCTGGACTTCGCGGTCGTCATCGCGGGCGACGGCGAGAGCAAGCCGAACCGCGTTCTGCTCGCGCAGCGCAACCACACCATGCGGGTGCCGGTGGACCCGGTGCGCAGGTACTGCTTCCTCGTGCAGGGCACCGACCAGGAGAAGGTGTACGAGAGCCAGTACCGATCCGTGCGCGGCGCGGTCTGCCGCGAGTAACCAGGGAAAAGGGCTTGCCGGGCACAGCGACGATCACCTGGCGGTGTTCGTCATGGGTACGGTGCTCCGCCGCGCCGCGTGCCCGTTCCGCGTTTCCGGACTCCGCCGAGGTGAGTGGCGTCTTCGGTGCGCGCTCCCCGCTGCCGCGCCTGATCGCCGGGCGCGGGCGACGGGGGAAAACCCTATCCGGCCCGGTGGTCAACCGGATTCCCCGAGGGGCGCCCGCCGCCCACTATGTGTCTACTATGGACAACACAGTGAACGGGCGCCTCGCCGACCAGGTGACCCTCGACCTCGTGCACCGGCTCTACCTCGACCACGCCGACGCGCTGCGCGAGGCGCGCACGGCGCAGCGAGCGCACCGGGTGGCGAACCCGTCGATGAAGGTGCAGCTCGACGACGTCGAGGCCGAACTCACCTACTTGCTGCTGCGCCACTTCCGGCCGTCGAAGGCGGTGGAGATCGGCTCCCTGCACGGCTGGTCGACGAGCTGGATCCTGCGCGCGCTCGCCGACAACGGCACCGGCGGGCTGGTCACCATGGACCGGGTCGGCCATGCCGTCGCGACCGTCCCGAAGGCGCTTTCGGCAGGCCGCTGGGAATTCCGGCAGGGCGACGCGAGGAAGCTCAGCGCCGACTGGGTGTCCGATGTGGACTACCTGTTCATCGACGCCGACCACCGCGCGCGCTTCGCGAGGTGGTACCTCGGCGCGGTCTTCCGGAAACTGAGGACGGGCACCCCGGTGAGTGTGCACGACGTGTTCCACCGGGCGCGGCCGCTTCCCCGCACCGAAGGCAGCGAAGTGCTGCGCTGGCTCGAAGACACGCGAACCCCGTACTTCACCGCGGCGCCCGCCCGCGACCCGCACGTGCACGCCTACCTCGGCGAGCTGCGCCGCGACCTCGGGCTGACCGAAAAGATCCACACCGGCCGGGACAACCCCATGCTCTACTTCCGGATGCACCCGTAGCTATCGGGGAGCGCGGCGGAATTCGGATCGGCCGCGCGAAGAGCCCGAGCGCCGTCGAATACCCGGTCGGCGCGTTCCAGTTCACCGGCAGGCGGCGTGCGGCGTGAGGATCAGCTGACCGCCGCGCAGAGATCACGCTCGGCCCAGTGCCCGGACAGCACGGTCCGGTAGGCCGGCGCGATCTTCAGCGTGTACACCCCGTCGAGGATGAACACGCCCGGCGCGTGGTTGTCGCGGTTCGGCTGGAAGCCGACCAGCACCGGGCCCGTGACGTGCCAGATCTGCACCCCGTCGGTGTGGTATTCGACCAGCGCGAACCCGCTGGCGTCGGCGAGCGTGCTCTTCCCGTTCTCCACGTTGGTGAAGCGCTCGACGAGCGGCCCGGCATACGCCTGGAGCGCCGCCGAACCGTCAGGACGGGTTTTCAGGACCTTGCCGTACACCTTGTCCACCACCGGTTCCAGGTGAATGGCGAAGGCGCACCGGGCACCGGCGGGGTAGTCGGCAGGCGCGCTCGGCGCCGGTTCCCAGCCACCGCCCGGCGGTGCCGCGGAAGCGGTGGGCGCCAACCCGGACAGCGCGGCGGCGGCCAGCACGATGACCAGCAGAATACGTTTCACGATTCCCTCCAGAAGTATCGCGACTCCCCATCGAGGATCCTCCGCCCGCGGTCGTTTTCCCACCGCGTCAGCACGGATAAGGTCCGGTCATGGACACGGACCCCAGCACCGCGGCGGAGCTAGCCCGATCCGTCCGCGACGGCAGGCTCGACCCCGTCGACGTCACGAAGCGCGCACTGCACGGGATCGCGGCGGCGGATCGCGTGGTCGGCGCGTTCCGGCGGGTGCGGGCCGGGGAGGCGATCGCCGAAGCGGCCGAGGTCCGCGACCGCGCCGACCTGGCGACCCTGCCGCTCGCGGGCGTGCCGGTCGCGGTCAAGGACGTCACCGATATCGCGGGAGAGCGCACTTCGTGGGGTTCGGCGCACGAGAGCCCGGCCGCCGTCGCGGACGGGGAGATCGCGCGGCGGCTGCGGCGGGCGGGCGCGGTGATCGTCGGCATCACGCGGGTCCCCGAGCTGTGCGCCTGGCCGATGAGCGACGGGCCGGACGGGATCGCGCGCAACCCGTGGAACCCGGCCCGCACCGCGGGCGGGTCCTCCGGCGGCAGCGCGGCGGCGGTCGCGGCGGGGCTCGTGCCGATCGCGCACGGCACCGACGGGCTCGGCTCGGTGCGGCTGCCGTCCGCGATGTGCGGGCTGGTCGGGATCAAGCCGGGCGCCGGGGTGATCGCCGAGCCCGGCCAGGCGGGCTGGTTCGGGATGTCCTCGCACGGCGCGCTCGCCACCACCGTCACCGATGCGGCGCTGCTCCTCTCGGTGCTCGCGGAACGCCCCGACCTCGCCGAGCCGGGCGACCCGAGCCCGCTCAAGATCGCTTTGTCGACAATGCAGCCGACGAGAATGCCGATCCCGCGCCCGCTCGCCGCGGCCGTCGGCACGACCGGTGAGCTGCTCGCCCGCGTCGGCCACCACCTCACCGAGGCGACGCCGCGCTACGGCGTCGAACCGGTGCTGGGCATCTCGACCCGCTGGTTCGCCGGGCCCGCGCAGCAGGTGCGGGACTGGGACCGGAGCGTGTTGCAACGCCGCACCAGGACGCTCGTGCGCGCCGGTGCCGCGCTGAACGCCCTGCACCTGATCCGCCCCGGCACCAAGCGCCGCTGGGTCGCGCGCGCCGAGGAGTTCTTCGCCGAGCACGACGTGCTGGTGACCCCCATGCTCGCGACGCTGCCGCCGAAAGCGGGCCCGTGGCACCAGCGGTCGTGGGCGGCGAACGCGTCCCCGTCGCTGCGGGTCGCCGCGTTCGCCGGGCTGTGGAACCTCGCCGGGTTCCCCGCGCTGACCGTGCCTGCCGGGCGGCATCCGTCGGGCCTGCCGATCGGCGTCCAGCTCGTCGCCGCGCCGGGCGGGGAAGCACGCCTGCTGGGCCTGGCCGCCCAGCTCGAACGCCTCAACCCGTGGCCGCGCCTGCCCTGACGGCGCCTGCCCCGAAGGTGCCCCTCGGGGACTTGGATGCCCCGAAGGTCGCAGTGATGATGTGTGCGCGTCGACTCCGGTGCGATGGGTGGCGGAAGCGCGGAGCCGCCCGGGAGTCGCCGGAGGCTTGGTCCCTGAAGGTCGCCTTCGGGGAAGCTGACGCCGCGATCTCGCCCCTCGCGGCACGCGGCATGGTTCTGCGTATGCCCTGAAGGTGCCCTTCGCGGCGTCAGATTCCCCGAAGGCCACAGTGATGTGTGCGCGTCGGTTCCGGTGAGGTGGGTGGCGGATGCGTGGAGCCGCCCGGGGCCTTGGTCTGTGAAGGGCGCCTTCGGGGAATCTGACGCCGCGATCTCGCCCCTCGTGGCGTGCGGCGTGGTGGTGCTGATGCCCTGAAGGTGACCTTCGCGGCGTCAGATTCCCTCCAGGGCACCTTCAGGGCATGCGCCCTGGAGCGGAGCAGCCCCGGTGAAGGCCGCATCCGCGGCATGCACATCCCTGAAGGCCCCTGCAGGGGCCTTCAGCGCGGACGGGGGAAGAGGCGCGGGCGGCGAAATCCCAGCGCATGCCCTGAAGGTCACCTTCGCGGCGTCAGATTCCCCGAAGGGCACCTTCAGGGCATGCGCAGCGGACCTCACCTCGGCCTCTATAGGAGCATCCTTCAGGGGCATCGCGCGGCGGACCCCACCTTGGCCTCTGCAGGAGCATCCAGAGCGGTGCGGCGCCCTGGGAAAAGCGTCAGCTCTTGGCGGCGGCCTTCACGGCTTTCGCGTTGACGACCGTGGGGTCGTCTTCGCCGACCGGGTTCGCGTTGACCACGGACTCCTCCTTGAGCGCCTTCAGCAGGTGCTCGTCGCGCTTGAGGAGCTGGTCCGCCTTGCTGAGGCTGGTCAGCGCGTGCTCGCGGACCTTCGCCAGCCGCTCCACGCGGTTCGTGGCTTCCTTCGTGCGCCACTCAGCGTCGGCCTTCGCCTTCTCGACGCGGCTCTTCGCCTCCGCGGTCGCTTCGTCGACGAGCCGCTTCGCTTCGGCTGTCGCCTCCGCGATCCGCCGCTCCGCCTGGTTCTTGCTCGCCGTGCGCGTGTCGGCGACGTGCTTCTCCAGCGACGCCCGCTCCGCGGTCATCTTCGCGTCGAACTCGCGCTCGATCGCGCGCCGCTTGCGCTCCGCTTCAGCGTCGAGCAGCTCGCGCCGCCGTGCCGCTTCGACGGTCAGCTTCTCGACCTCGGATTTGGTCGTCGACAACGCTTTCTCGTGCTCGGCGTGCAGCGCTTCGGCGTGCGTGTCCAGCTCGCCGATCAGCTTCTGGTAGCGCTCGCGCAGCTTGCTCGACGCCTCCGTGGTGCCTGCCCAGTGCTCCTCGGTGGCGATCTGCGCCCGCTGGGTGATCTCCTCGGCGCGCGTGTTCGCCAGCGTCGCCGTGCGCTGCATGCGCTCGTCGAGGTCCTCCAGCCGCTCCGGCGGCTTCATCAGCTCGTCGACGCGGGTGCGCAGCCGCAGGATCTCACCGCGCGCGTTCTCCAGCTCGCGCGACAGGGTGCTCGCCTGCGCCATCGAGGCGTCCCGATCGGCGACGATCCGCCTCAGATGCGCCTCGACGTGATCCAGGTACTGGCGCACCTGGTTGCGGTCGAACCCGTGCCACGCCTGGTCGTACTCCCGTCGCAGGGGAAGCAGCCCACCGTCTCGCTCCGAAACCATGGCCCCGACGGTACCCGCGCACAGGGTGTCAGCAGTGTTAGCCCGGGCCGAGACAACCCGCACATGGGATATTTCCTACCCGCACAGCCCAGCTACCCACCGTGAGCGCCTCACCAGTGGAACCCGCGCGTCAGCTTGGCGAGCGTGGCCGCCGCCTTCGACAGGTGCTTTTCACCGCGCCCGATCTTGAGCCCGCCGGACCCGCCCGCGGCCGCGGAGTCGGGGAAGATGCGGAAGCCCTGGTACGCGACGGCATCGGTCAGGCCGGGAAGCAGCGTGTACGCGAGCCCGATGGTGCGGCCCTCCGGTGTCCCGATGTGCTTGGGACGGTCCTTCAGCGCCTTGATGACCATGTCCGCGGCCTGGTCCGGCGACTTCGTCGGGAACGCGTCGTAGATCTTCGTCGGCCGGATCATCGGCGTGCGCACCAGCGGCATGTGGATCGTGGTGAACGTGATCCCGTCACCGTGCGTTTCGGTCGCCGCGATCCGCGAGAAGTAGTCGAGTGCCGCCTTGGACGCCGCGTACGCGGAGAACCGCGGTGCGATGCCCTGCACGCCGATCGACGACACGTTGACGATGTGCCCGAACTTGCGCTCCGACATGTGCGGCAGCACCGCGAGGATCAGCCGCACCGCGCCGAAGTAGTTGATCGCCATCGCGCGCTCGTAGTCGTGGAAGCGGTCGTAGGACAGCCTGATGGAGCGGCGGATCGACCGGCCGGCGTTGTTCACCAGCATGTCGATCCGGCCGTGCTCGGCGAGCATCTTCTCGACCGTCTTGTGCACCGACTCCTCGTCGGTCAGGTCCGCCGGGTACACCGACGCGCTCCCGCCCGCGGCGACGATCTCGTCGCGCACTTCTTCGAGTTCGTGCTGGCGCCTCGCCACGAGCAGCGGGACCCCGCCCGCCGCGGCGACCTTGAGCGCGGCCGCCCGCCCGATCCCGGACGACGCGCCGGTGATGATCACGCGCCTGCCGTCGAGTTCGCCCCGGGGGCCGTGCTTGCGCGCGCGGAACGGGTCGAGGTGCTCGCGCCAGTACCGCCACAGCGTCGCCGCGTAGTCGTCGAGCCGCGGCACGTCGACCCCGGACGCCGCCAGCGCCTTGCGCGTGCTCGCCGAGGCGAACACGGACGGGAAAGCCATGGTTTCCAGCAGCACGGGCGGAATCCCGAACCGCTCCAGCACCGCGTCGCGCGCGATCGTGAACCCGGGAATGTGCTCGCTGAGCTTCACCAGGCCCAGCACGCCCTTCGAGACCCGCTCGTCGAGTTCGACGGTGATCGCCGGCGCGCCGGCGGCCTTCGCGAACGCGTTGTAGACCGAGGTCACCGGCTGCGGCTCCGGGCTGACAAGGTGGAACGCCCGCCCGTCGAGGCCGTCGGTGGTGATGAGCGTCAGCATCGCCTTCGCCACGTAGTCGACGGGCACGACGTTCGTGTCGCCGAGGCCGGGGCCGACGACCGGCAGGTTCGGCAGCGAGGCCAGCCTGCTGATCGCGGGGAACAGGTAGTACGGGCCGTCGATCTTGTCCATTTCGCCGGTCTCGGAATGCCCGACGACGACCGCGGGCCGGTACACCCGCCACGGCACCTCGTGCTGCTCGCGCACCAGCCGCTCGGCCTCGAACTTCGTGCGGTGGTACGGCGTCGGCAGGCGCTGCCCCGCGTCGAACATCTCCTCGGTGAAGACGCCTTCGTGGTCACCGGCGACGGCCACCGAGGACACGTGGTGCAGGCAGCCCGCGCGCAGGTCCGCGGCGAGCGCGATGACCTGCTGGGTGCCTTCGACGTTGGCCTTGACGCTCGTCTCGTCGTCGGCGGTCAGGTCGTAGAGCGCGGCCAGGTGCACGACGTGGTCGACCTCGCCGCGAAGCTGGTCGCGGGCGCTTTCGCCGACGCCGAGCAGATCCCGCGAGAGGTCGCCGGTGACGAGCGTGACCTTGCCGGGGTTCGGCCACTTGGCGACGAGCCCGGCGAGCCGGTCCTGTGAGGACTCGCGCACGAGCAGCGCGACGCGGTCGACGTCTTCGCGTTCGAGCAGCAGCCGCGTGAAATGGCGGCCGATCAGGCCGGTCGCACCGGTCACGAGATAGCTGGCCATTCAGTCGCCTCCGAATCCGTCACGGACACCCGCATTCTGCTGCATGGTCTGCCGGGTGGCCACCGTCGGAGGGTGCCGAAGTTACCGGCGGGTCAGGCCGGATCGGCGAGCACGACCCTGTTCTCCGCGTACCCGGTCTGCCCGCCGACCCATTTCCCGCCGCACGTCACCAGCACGACCCGGTGCGGGCCCGCCTGGCTGAACAGCTCGTCGGCGCGCTGCGGGAGCTCGTCCTTGTGCAGCGTGATGAGCTGCGAAACGCGGTAGGTCCACGGCTTCCCCGCCGCGTCGGTGATGGTGACCTCGCCGCCGGGGCTCGCGTCCCACAGCTCCGCGAACGGGCCGATCCCGCCACCCCAGTTGACGTGACCCGCGAACACGCTCGCCCCGTTCGGCGCGTCGAGCCCGGCGCCCCACCAGGTCGCCTGGTCGAGCCGCTCCGGGATGGGGAGCATCGCGTTCGGGCCCTGGATTTCCTTGCGCACCAAGGTCGCGGTGCCCCCGGCGGGCAGCAGGATGGTGCCGGGCCGCTGCCCGCGGACCGGCTCCTTCTTCGGCGGTGGTGGCGGCGGCGCGGGCTGACTGGCCACAGTGGACGGTGGCGCTTTCGGCGGTGGCGCGGGGGCGGCCGGGGGCGGCGCGACCGCGGCCGCGCGGGGCGTCACGGCCTGCGCGGGCGACGCGGTTCCGGCGATCACGTCCTTCGGCGGCCACGAGATCGACAGCAGTGCCACCGCTTCCACGAAGAGCAGGCTCGCCACCCCGAGGAAGAACGAGGTGACGAGCCTTGAGGGGCGTTGCCGTTGCCTTCGCACGCGGGTTACCTGGTGAACCGCCGCCGCGCGACGAACCCGACCAGCGCCGAGCCGAGCACCGCGATCCCGGCGAGGCTCAGCACCCCGCCGGTGGACGGGCCGGTGTGCACCGCGCTGGTGATCATCGCGGCCGGTTTCGCACCGGCCGGGATCGCGCGCGGCACCTCGTTCGGCACGTTCTTGATCTCCAAAGCCAGCGTCTCGCCCGGTTTGACCTCGCCGCACGCCGACGGCGGGTTCGCCGCGTCGAACGCGTCGCCGTAGCCGTTCGGCGCGCTCACCTCGACCACGCAGATTTCCTGCGGCGTCTTGAGATCCGGCACCGTCGCCTTGCCGCCTTCGCCCTCGGTGGTGAGCACCGCGGGCTTCCCGTCCGGCCCGGACAGCGGCTTGCCGTCCTGGCCGAGCGCGGCGGCGGTCCGGTCCTTCGCGGTCAGCCGCAGCACCGCGCCCGGGATGCCCTTGCCGGTCCTGCTGTCGAGCTTCGTGACGGCGACGATCCCCGGCTTGGTCTTCGCCTTGACGGTGCCCGCCGCGGTGAGCTTCTTCTCGCCGCCGGTGGACACCACGCGCTGGGTGTCGACCTCGACCGGCGCCTGCACGTACGGCCGGTCGGCAGGTCCGGACAGCGTCGTCTCCACCTTCGGGTGCTCACCGGTGGGCAGCACCTTGACGTTCGCCGTGCCGTCCTCGCCGGTGGTGACCGTGCCGGTGCTCTTCCCGTTCTCGAGCGTCGCGCCGGTCAGCTTCAGCGTCACCGGGACCTTCGCGACGCCCTTCTTCGCGGCGTTGAGCACGCCGAGCTTCCAGTCGTCCGCGGTGCCGATCGTCTGCTCTTCCTTGGGCGGCGTCACCGATGTGGTCCACGGGCCGCGGTTGGTCTCGGCCTCCTCGCGCAGCTTGCCGACGGCCTCCTTCGCGGCGGGCGAGACCCCGCCGAGCTGGTCGAAGTGGCGCTTTTCGTCGTAGGCGACCGTGCGGAAGCTGTTCGACGGGGCGAGGTCGTCCTGCCCGTCGCGATGGGGCGAGGTCCACGAATGCAGCAGGTGCGCGAGCGCGGCGGCCTCGTCCTTGTTCTTCGTGTCGCCGTAGCGCAGCAGCAGGTAGGAGATGTCCGCGGCGACGCCGGGGGACAGCGGTTCGCCCCATTTGGTCTTGAGCTCGTCGCCCGGCTGGTACTTCTCGTCCGTGTCCGGCGCCTTGTACTCGAACTCGACGCAGAACACCTGCTTGCCGCCGACCTCGTAGGAGCCGAGCCAGTCCGCGGAGCGGTCCTTGCCGCCGTAGGGCTGGCCTGGCTTCACCTCGACGCCGGTCTTCTGCTTGAAGTCCGCCGACGCGGTGCCCGCCGTCGTCACCAGCGTCAGGCTGCCGAGGAGGGACACGGTCAGTAGTCCCAGTGCCGCGCGCGCGGCCGTGGGTCGCTTGGTCCGGCCCATGACGTGCTGACTCCCGTCCTGAAAGAAAACGACTCGATCGGTTAGGTCCCCGACACGCCTTGTGGTGATCATGCGACCACACCCCGTGAGAATCGCTCGTCAGGTCACCCGATAGCAATCCGCCATGGGACTGACGGCGGATGAACGGCACGTGATCTGCGCCGACCGGCGTGCGGCACCTTTGCGGATAGGTGTCTACTGGGGCCAGCGAGCTGATATGAGTAAAGTCGTCTTTACCCGACGGGAACCGGCGGCCCCCCGCGGACGTTGAACCCGATGCAGGTGCCAGTAGGTCCAGGAGGATCAGGTGCGTTCCACGAGCAACCCCGCGTTCCGCAAGCTGCCGGTCGGCGGCGCGGGACAAGGCCAGTACGGGCCGAACGTAGGCTTCAACCAACCGCAGGGCGGTATCCCCGGATACGGCGCCCCGCAGACGGCTTCGGGCGCCGACGACCGGCCGATGACCGTGGACGACGTCGTCATCAAGACCGGGCTGAGCCTCGGCACGGCGCTGGTCACCGGCGTCATCGCGGCCGTGTGGGCGATGGGCCAGGCCGCGGACAGGGCGCTGGGCCCGGTGCTCGGCGTGATGATCGGCGGCATGCTGGTCGGCCTCGTGCTGTCGCTGGTGATGATCTTCCGCCAGAAGCCGAGCGGCGTGATGACGCTGGCGTACTCGGCCGTGGAAGGCGTTTTCCTCGGCGCCGTCACCGGTCTGTTCGAGTTCATCAAGCCCGGGATCGCGCTGCAGGCGATCATCGGCACCGCCGGTGTCTTCATCACGATGCTGGTCGTCTACAAGACCGGTGCGATCAAGGTCACCCCCAAGCTCACCAAGTGGATCATCGGCGCCACCGCGGGTGCCGCGATCCTGATGCTGTTCAACCTGCTGATGAGCGCCTTCGGCGTGCAGACCGGCCTTCGTGGCGGCGGCACGCTCGGGATCGTCATCAGCCTGGTCATCATCGGCATCGCGGCGTTCAACTTCCTGCTCGACTTCGACATGGCCGACCGGATGATCCGCGAGGGCATGCCGTCGAAGTGGGCTTGGTTCGCCGCGTTCGGCCTGATGACCACGCTGGTCTGGCTCTACCTCGAAATCCTGCGGTTGCTGTACTACCTGAACAACGACTAGCAATCGCCGCGCGGTGAAGGGCATCCGGTACCGACCGGGTGCCCTTCGTCATTTCCGGGCCCGCCACCGGCGGCGCGGCGCGTGCCGTGTTTGATTGCCGGCGTCCCGTTCACTCTTCAGTGTGAGGTGCGCGCCGTGAGCGTTCCCCCTCCTGGCCAGCCCGGCCAGCCGAATCCCTACGGTCAAGGGGCGCCGGGTGGCCAGTACGGCCAGCAGGCGCCAGACCAGGGCGCGCCGCCTCCGGCGCCCGGACAGCAGGCGCCCTACGGCACGCCGCCGCAGGGACAGCAGCCGATGCAGGGCTTCCCGCCCGCGCCGGGCGAGCCGATCCGGCCGAAGCGCAAGCTCGTGTGGCTGCGGATCGTGCTGCCCGTCGTGGTCGTCATCGCGGGCGCGATCGTGGGCATCGTCCAGTTCTCGTCGAGTCCGGTGAACGCCGCGGTCGGCGACTGCCTCAGCGTCCCGAAGTTCACCACCAGCTTCAGCGGCGACAACCAGCCGAAGAAGGTCGACTGCGGTGCCGCGGACGCGAACGTGAAGGTCGCGGCGAAGTACGACGACGGCAACGCCGCCTGCCCCGCGCCCGACTACGACCACCTCACGATGGAAAAGCCGTCGGCGAAGCTGTGCGTGGTGATCAACGCGAAGCAGGGCGACTGCTTCGCCAACGTCACCTCCAAGACCGAGGGCTACCTCAAGGTCTCGTGCGCCGATCCGAAGGCGGAAGCCGAGTTCGCCAAGGTGGTCGAAGGCAAGGCCGACGAGCAGTTGTGCGCCGAAATCGAGGGCGCGACGCCGCTGTCGTACCCGGAGCCGCCGATCACCTTCTGCCTCCGCGAGCCCAAGGCGACCTGAGCCGTTCCGCCGGGCGGGAGTGCTTTCCTTCCGCGAGCCCGCCCGGCGGCTTCCCGTGTTTTCATGGACGGGTGCCTTCGCCGAGCCCCGTCCGAGACCGGTCGTGACCGTTCCCCCGCACGACCGGAACGCTGACCCCGCCCCGCCCTCCGGCGGCCAGCTTGGTCCACAGTGGACTCCCCAGGCGCGGGTCCGCCGCCTGCCGCCGTGGCTGCTCGTCGCCGTCCCGGTCGCCGTGCTCGCCCTCGCGGTGACCTTCCTGGTGGTCAAGCTGTCCTCGCAGCCGTTGTCGGCCGAGGTCGGGGACTGCCTCGACGTGCACGTCGTCGATCCGAGCCCGGCGCGGGCCGACCAGGCGGACCAGGCCGACTGCGGCGCGGCGGAAGCGAACGTGAAGGTCGCGGTGAAATACCCCGACGCCGACCAGGACTGCCCCGCGCGCGGATACGAATTCATCTACGTCGGCAGGCCCAAGAGCAAGCTGTGCCTGGTGATCAACGCGCGCCAGGGCGACTGCTTCGCGGGGCTCAGCTCGGGGACCGAACCCTACCGGCGGGTGCCGTGCACCGACGCGAAGGCGGAACGCCAGTTCGCCAAGATCGTCGAGGGCGAAGTGAACGAAGAACTGTGCGAAGGCGTCGACGGCGCGACCGCGGTGACCTTCCCCCAGCCGCCGATCACCTTCTGCCTGGTGAAACCGAAAACGATCTGACCGGGTCCGCGGACGCGCTTTTTCGCGGGCGCGGGATACCTCGTGTCGCCTGCTCGCGGCGAAGGAGCCGGCGAGCGCGTTTAGCCCGCTAACTGCACGCCGGGGCGCTTTCCGATCGGGAGCAGTGCCCCATTCCCTGAAGGTCGCCTTCAGGGACTTGAGCCCCTCGAAGCCTCCCCTCGCACGCTTCGACCTCGCTGCAGGCATGCCCCGAGGGGAGCCTTGGGGGAATCTGATGCCGCGAAGGCGTCCTTCAGGGCATGGGGGCGCTGTGTCGGATGGCGCGAGGGGCGAGATTGCGGCGTCAGGTGCTCCGAAGGCGTCCTTCGGGGAAGGGGCGTGGTGTCGTGCGCTGCCAGGGTGTCTTGCAGGGGATGCACTGGATTTCCCGAGCTCGCGCTTCTTCCTCGTTGCCACGCGCATGCCCCGAGGGGAGCCTTGGGGGAATTTGATGCCGCGAAGGCGTCCTTCAGGGCATGGGGGTCGCTGTGTTGGATGGCGTGAGGGGCGAGATTGCGGCGTCAGGTGCTCCGAAGGCGTCCTTCGGGGAAGGGGCGTGGTGTCGTGCGCTGCCAGGGTGTCTTGCAGGGGATGCACTGGATTTCCCGAGCTCGCGCTTCTTCCTCGTTGCCACGCGCATGCCCCGAGGGGAGCCTTGGGGGAATTTGATGCCGCGAAGGCGTCCTTCAGGGCATGGGGGTCGCTGTGTTGGATGGCGTGAGGGGCGAGATTGCGGCGTCAGGTGCCCCGAAGGCGCCCTTCGGGGAATCCGCACCCGCGACGCCGCCCCCATCCAGCGCCACGAGACGCCCACGAGACGCGCCACGAGACGCCCAGGTCGAGCTAGCCCTCGTCGTCATCCGATTCGGGAGCGGCGCGCCGGGAGTGGCGGCGCGGCAGCACGAGCGCGGTCAGCAGGAGTGCTCCGGCGGCCATCGCCGCGTTGGTGAACCCGGCCTGCATGTCCGGGATGACCAGCTCGTCGTCGACCGCGCGCAGCGCCCACAGCCCCACCGGGACCACGCACACCAGCCAGCCGAGCACGACGAGCAGCCGCCACCGCGCCAGCACGCCCATCGCGGCGAGCACCACGCTCGCCACGAGCGTCAGCGCGATCGAGGCGAACCAGTTCGGCGTCGTGTGCGAGGGGTTCGAGGTCACCAGGTCGGCCAGCGCCAGATCCGACGCGTGGTGCCCGTCCTGCCACGGTTTCGAGCACCCGACGACCACGCCGGTCACCGCGATCAAGGCGAACAGCACTGCGAGCACGAACCGCACCATGATCGTGAGCCTATGGCCGCACCGCCGGGTCGTCGTGACGGCCTGCCTGGACGTCCGCGATCTGCTGTCCGATCGTCCTTTTCACGCTCCGTGTCGCACTCTGTGGGACGAGCTGCCCCGGCACCGGGATCGGCCCTACCTTGATCCGGTCCTGCTCCGTGATCTAGCACCTCGGGAGTGCACGGTGACCGCGACCGAAACCGACTCCACCGGCAGCTATCTGCTCAGCTCACCGACGTCCTGCGCGGCCCCGGTGCCGTCACCGGAGGAACCGGTGAAGGTCGTGCCGCTCGCCGTGGCGGGTGTGCTCTCGGTGGGCCTCACCTGGTTCGTGTGGGCGAGCTACGGCGCCAAGTTCGGCGTGCTGCTCGCGCTGGGCCTGCTGCTCGGCCTCGCGCTGTTCCACTCGCGGTTCGGTTTCACCTCCGCGTGGCGCCAGCTCATCGCGGTCGGCAACGGGCAGGGCCTTCGCGCGCACACGCTGCTGCTCGGCACCGCGGCCACGGTCATCGCGTTGCTCGCGGGCACCGGCACCGGGCTGTTCGGCAGCGTCCCGAAGGCGACGGCGAGCCCGCTCGGCCTGGCGCTACTGGCAGGCGCGACGATCTTCGCGATCGGCATGCAGCTCGGTGGCGCGTGCGCGTCGGGCACCCTGTTCGCGGTCGGCTCCGGTCAGTCGGCGATCGTGCTGACGCTCGGCGGGTTCGTCGCCGGTTCGGTGCTCTACACCTGGGCGTACCCGGTGCTGTCCGGCTGGCCGGAGCTGCCGGGCGTGCTGCTGGCCGACCACTTCGGGTGGTTCGGCTCGTGGGCGGTCACGATCGCGGTGCTGCTGCTGATCGTGGTGGCGACGAGGTTCGTGCAGCGCAGGCGGACCCCGCCGCCGGTCGGCGCGGTGCCGACCGCGCGCGGGTTCGCCAGGGTGGTCCGCGGTTCGTGGCCGATCCTCGTCGGCGCGGTCGTGCTCGGCCTGCTCGCGGGTGCGGTGTTCCTGGTCTCCGGCGGCATCTGGGGTGTCACGAGCGCGTTCAGCCTGTGGGGCGCGAAGCTGCTGCAGTTGTTCGGCCTGCACCCGGAAAGCTGGGAGTTCTGGCAGCAGAAGACGAACGCGGCGTCGCTGCGCGGCAGCGTCTGGCAGGACAAGAACAGCCTCACCGACATCGGCATCATGATCGGCGCCGCGGTCGCGGCCGCGGCGGCGGGCGCGTGGAAGATCCACAGCGAGATCCCGTGGCGCACCGCGCTCGCCGCGGTGCTCGGCGGGGTGCTGATGGGAATCGGCGCGCGAATGGCGGGCGGCTGCAACATCGGCGCCTACCTCGGCGGCATTTCCACCGGGAGCCTGCACGGCTGGCTGTGGGGCGTGTTCGCGCTCGGCGGCACCTGGATCGGACTGAAACTTCGTCCTGTGTTCGGGCTCACAAACCCCAAACCCTCCGACAGCATCTGCTGACCGAAAGCGACGAAATCCGTTTTCCCGCAACGTATCGCGGTCGGTGGCGCGCACTCCGTCACGGAATTCACCTGGTGCCGAAAAGATTGGCAGCGACCCGCCGGCTTTCGCTATCTTTGACGTACGCGCACTTCACCGCGGTGAAGCGCGCGTAGACCTGACGGGCTCGCCTGTGCAGCCGGGCCCATCACTTCGACGTCACGCGGTACGGGGAACCGCGTCTATCCGGTGCCGGACATCCTCGTCACCACCCGCACCGGGTCGGCCTCCTTCACCAGGAACGGATTTATGTCTACCCAAGAAATGAGCCCCGCCGCGGGCGACGAAAAGCTCGACGGCGCGGTGCTGAAGGTCGCCGGCGTCGTGGTGCTCGGCGCCATCATGGCCATTCTCGACACCACGGTGGTGAACGTCGCACTGCAGACGCTCTCCATCGAGTTCAAGGCCTCCTTCGACACCATCCAATGGGTCGCCACCGGCTACATGCTGGCGCTGGCCACCGTCATCCCGGTCACCGGCTGGGCGTCCGACCGGTTCGGCACCAAGCGCCTCTACCTGATCGCGATCGGGCTGTTCCTGATCGGCTCGATGCTCGCTGGCCTCGCCTGGGACATCGAGTCGCTGATCATCTTCCGGGTGCTGCAGGGGCTCGGCGGCGGCATGCTGATGCCCGCGGGCATGACGATCATGACCAAGGCGGCCGGACCGCAGCGCATCGGCCGCGTGATGGCGGTGCTCGGCGTGCCGATGCTGCTCGGCCCGATCGGCGGGCCGATCCTCGGCGGCTGGCTCGTCGACGCGGTGAGCTGGCGCTGGATCTTCTACATCAACCTGCCGATCGGCCTCATCACGTTGGCACTGGCGTGGCGCATGCTGCCGAAGGACAAGCCGGAGCCGTCGCAGAAGTTCGACTTCCCCGGCATGCTCATGGTTTCGCCCGGCCTCGCGCTGCTGATCTTCGGCGTCTCGAAGATCCCGTCCGCGGGCGGGGTCAGCGCGCCGGAGGTGTGGGCGCCGGTCGTCGTCGGGGTGGCGCTGCTGATCGCGTTCCTGATGCGGGCCGGCAAGGTCCCGAACCCGCTGATCGACCTGAAGCTGTTCAAGGACCGGACCTTCTCGGTCGCGATGATCACCATGACGTTCTTCTCGGTGGCGTTCTTCGGCGCGATGCTGCTGCTGCCGAACTACTTCCTGCTGGTGCGCGGGGAGACCACGCTGCAGGCCGGGCTGCTGCTCGCGCCGCAGGGCCTCGGCGCGATGATCACCATGCCGCTCGCGGGCAGGATGGTGGACAAGATCGGCGTCGGCAAGATCGTGATCCCCGGCCTCGTGGCGCTCGTGGCCGGCCTGGTGGTGTTCACGCAGATCACCGCGACCACCTCGTACCCGCTGCTGCTCGGCTCGTTGTTCGTGCTCGGCCTCGGCATGGGTGCCACGATGATGCCGATCATGTCGGCGGCGCTGCAGACGTTGCAGCCAAAGGACATCGCCCGCGCCTCGACCGCGACGAACATCATCCAGCAGACCGCGGGCGCGATCGGTGCCGCGGTGATGTCGATCATCCAGGCGGCGCTGCTCGCCACGAAGTTCGGCGTGCCGACCAGCGACGGCCAGATCGCGGCCACCATCGCGGTGGCGAACCCCGCCACGCACGAGGCGGCCGCGGCTTCCTCGGCCGACGCGTTCGGCACCACGTTCACCTGGGCGCTCGTGCTGACCGCGGCGTGCGTCATCCCGGCGCTGTTCCTGCCGAAGCGCAAGCCCGCGCTGCCCGCGGGCGTCGAAGGCGGACAGGCCGCCCCGGTCATGGTGCACTGACCTTCCGGACAGCCGGGCCGGATGCCCCCGAAGGGCCACCCTTCGGGGGCATCTGCGTTCCCTGAAGGCTTTTCTCGTGGCGGGTGCCCTGAAGAATGCTCCGGTAGCGGTCGGCGAGGTCCGCCGTGCACTCCCCGAAGGGGGCCTTCGGGGAATCTGACGCCGCGAAGGGCGCCTTCGGGACAAGCGCACACCCTGGATTCGCGGACCCGGTCAGGGGAGCGTCCGTCAGGGGAGGTGCCCGAGCAGATCGCCGGGCTGGCAGCCGAGGACGTCGCAGAGCTTCGACAGCGTGGAGAAGCGGATCGCCTTCGCCCTGCCGTTCTTGAGCACCGACAGGTTCACCACGGTCACGCCGACCCGGTCGGCGAGTTCGGTCAGCGTCATCCCGCGCGCGGCGAGCAGTTCGTCGAGGTGGACGGCGATGCGGTGCGCGTCCTCGGGCGGCATCAGACCGTGCCTTCGAGGTCTTCGTGCATGCGCACCCCGATCCGCAGGATCCTGGCGAAGGTCAGCGCGGCGGCACCGGCGAACGCCGACCACAGCGGGAACGCGCCGGCCCACAGGGACGTCCAGCTCGCCGGGCTTTCGAACGCGGCGCCGAGCAGCGTCGAACGGGCCGTCGCCGCGACGGCGGCGACGACGGCCGCGGCCACCGGCAGGTACCAGCCGAGTGCGGCGAGCCTGCCCGGCACGGCCTGGTCGTACGGGCCCTTCAGCGCGGCTCCGCGCAGGAACCGCAGCAGCAGCGCCAGCGCGCCGGCGGCCCACAGGTACCAGATCCAGCGATCGGCGAACCCGGACAGCCAGACACCGGTGCTCGCGTGGTCGAGGCAGGCTTCGGCGGAAGCCCCGCTGAGCCGCGCGCCCGGTTTGAGCGGGAAGCCGGTGCCGCCGGTGACCGACAGGCTGCCCGCGCTGTCGACGCAGGTCGTCCGCAGGCCGGGGCCGCTGACCAGCCCGCCAGGCCCGAACAGCACCAGCATGATCCCGAGCAGCGCGAACACGTACACGAACCACGAGCTGATCCTCGCGATCCCGGTCAGCGGTTCGAGTGGGTTGCGCTGCCTTGCCATTCTGCCCACCACCATATCGACTTTCGATGCTATCGAAAAACGATAGCATCGAAAGTCGATATGTGCCAGGCGGGTGCTAGCTGAGGCGCTCCAGCACCATGGCCATGCCCTGGCCGCCGCCGACGCACATGGTTTCGAGGCCCCACTGCTTGTCGTGGTGGCGCAGCGAGTTGATCAGCGTCGAGGTGATGCGCGCGCCGGTCATGCCGAACGGGTGGCCGACCGCGATCGCGCCGCCGTTGACGTTGAGCCGGTCGAGGTCGATGCCGAGGTCCCGGTACGACGGGATGACCTGCGCGGCGAACGCCTCGTTGATCTCGACGAGGTCGATGTCGCCGATCTGCTTGCCCGCGAGGGCAAGCGCGCGCTTCGACGCCTCGACCGGCCCGTAGCCCATGATTTCCGGTGACAGCCCGGAAACCCCGGTGGACACCACGCGCGCCAGCGGGGTGATGCCCAGCTCCTTCGCCTTCGTGTCGGACATGACGACCAGTGCGGCGGCGCCGTCGTTGAGCGGGCAGCAGTTGCCCGCGGTCACCCTGCCGTCGGGGCGGAACACCGGCTTCAGGCCCGAAACGCCTTCCAGCGTCACGCCGGCGCGCGGGCCGTCGTCGGCACTCACCACGGTGCCGTCCGGCAGGGTCACCGGCGTGATGTCCTTGGCCCAGAACCCGTCCGCGATCGCCTTCTCCGCGAGGTTCTGCGACCGGACGCCGAACTCGTCCATGTCCTCGCGCGTGACGTTCTTCAGCCGCGCCAGGTTCTCCGCGGTCTGGCCCATCGCGATGTAGACGTCGGGGAGCTGGCCGTTCTCGCGCGGGTCGGTCCACGAGTCCGCGCCCTTTTCGGCGGTCGCCTGCGTGCGGGCCTCGGCGTCGGCGAACAGCGGGTTGTGCGTGTCCGGCCACGAGTCCGCGCTGCCCTTCGAGAACCGCGAGACGGTCTCGACTCCGGCCGAGATGAACACGTCGCCTTCGCCGGCCTTGATCGCGTGCAGCGCCATCCGCGTGGTCTGCAGGCTCGACGAGCAGTACCGCGTGATGGTGCAGCCGGGAAGGTGGTCGTACCCGAGTTCGACGGCGACCGCGCGGCCCATGTTGAACCCGGATTCGCCGCCGGGGAGGCCGCAGCCGAGCATCAGGTCGTCGATATCGGCCGGATCGAGCTGGGGCACCTGGTCGAGCGCGGCGCGCACCATCTGCGCGGTGAGCTCGTCGGGGCGGGCGCTGACCAGCGACCCCTTGTTCGCCCTGCCGATCGGGGAACGGGCGGTGGCGACGATCACGGCTTCGGGCATGGCGGACACTCCCTTGTATCGGCGGCCTAGCGTGCTAAGCGGTTGCTCACCATCTTGCCGCTTCGGGCGCGCCAGACAAACCGAAACGCGACGCCTGCCACTTTCCGCGGCGCGCGCTGGGAGGATCTCGCGCGCGACCACCCGCCGATCAGCTCAACTCGCGGGGCGGTACGCACCGGAGTTCCTCGCGGCCGATCACCCGTCGCAACGGCAGGCCGTCGTCAACCTGCTCCGCGCCTGCCCGCGGATGCCGTTCGACCCGCCTTCACCAGGGGTGCCTTTCCCCGGCCGGTGCCGTCGGTGCTCCGCGCGGGCGGCACCGGCGTTTAGGCTTGCCCGGGCACTACGGCGCCGAGACCCGGCGCGCGAGAACAGGAGCTGTCGTGGAGTACGCCGAGCACATCGTCGACCTGGTGGGCAACACGCCGCTGGTCAAGCTGAACTCGCTGGCCGAGGGCCTCAAGCCGCTCGTGCTCGCGAAGGTGGAGTACGTCAACCCCGGCGGCAGCGTGAAGGACCGCATCGCGCTGCGCATGGTGGAGGCGGCCGAGGCATCCGGCGAGCTGCGCCCCGGCGGCACCATCGTCGAGCCGACCTCGGGCAACACCGGTGTCGGGCTGGCCATGGTCGCCCAGCGCAAGGGCTACCACTGCGTGTTCGTCTGCCCCGACAAGGTCAGCGAGGACAAGCGGAACGTCCTCAAGGCCTACGGCGCGCGGGTGGTGGTGTGCCCGACGGCCGTCGCGCCGGAGCACCCCGACTCCTACTACAACGTCTCCGACCGCCTCGTCCGCGAGATCGACGGCGCGTGGAAGCCGAACCAGTACGCGAACCCGGAGAACCCGGCGAGCCACTACCACTCGACCGGCCCCGAGCTGTGGAAGCAGACCGACGGGCGGATCACGCACTTCGTCGCGGGCGTCGGCACCGGCGGCACCATCTCGGGCACCGGGAAGTACCTCAAGGAGGTCTCCGAAGGGCGCGTGAAGATCGTCGGCGCGGACCCGGAAGGTTCCGTGTACTCCGGCGGCAGCGGCCGTCCCTACCTGGTCGAAGGCGTCGGCGAGGACTTCTGGCCGGAGACCTACGACCGCGGCATCGCCGACGAGATCATCCCGATCTCCGACGCCGACTCGTTCGACGTCACGCGCAGGCTCGCGCTCGAAGAGGGCCTCCTCGTCGGCGGCTCGTGCGGCATGGCGGTCGCCGCCGCGCTGCGCCTCGCCGAACGGGGCACCGAGGACGACGTGATCGTGGTGCTGCTCCCCGACGGCGGCCGCGGCTACCTCACCAAGGTGTTCAACGACGCGTGGATGTCGTCGTACGGATTCCTGCCGCCCGACTCGACCGGCGCCACCGTCGGCGACGTGCTGCGCCTCAAGGACGGCTCGCTGCCGGACCTGGTGCACAGCCACCCGAACGAGACCGTCGCCGAGGCCGTCGCCATCCTGAGCGAGTTCTCGGTCAGCCAGATGCCGGTGGTGAGCGCGGAACCGCCGGTGATGGCGGCCGAGGTGGTGGGCGCGGTCAACGAGCGCGAGCTGCTCGAAAGCCTGTTCACCGGCAAGGCCAACCTCGCCGACCGGCTCGAGCAGCACATGTCCCCGCCGTTGCCGACGATCGGCGCCGGGGAGCCGGTCGGCAGCGCGATGGACGCACTGTCCGGAGCCGACGGCGCGCTCGTGCTCGTCGACGGCAAGCCCGCGGGCGTGGTCACCAGGCACGATCTGCTCGGCTTCCTCGCCGGTCGGTGAGCCACCGGGAAAGGGATAGATCGCACGTCAGGTGCGGGGCGTTACGAGCGTGGTACACCCCTATCCGATAGCGTGTGCCCGAGTCAACGTTTAGGTCCTCTTCGAGGGGGTTCAAGACCCACATGAGTGCTCCGCAGCCACCGAACCAGCCGTGGGGTGGCGGGCAGCCACCGCAGGGCCCACCGAGTGGTCCCCAGCCCCAGCAAGACAGCCCGTTCGGCACACCGGAGCCCACCCAGGTGGTGCAGCCGGCGCAGCCGCAGAGCGGTGGTCAGTTCGGCGACACCCCCGAGCCGACGCAGGTCGTGCAGCCTGCCAAGCCCGATGAGTCGGGCGCGACGCAGATCGTCAACAACCCCAGCCAGAGCGACCCGAACGCCACCCAGATGGTGAGCCCGGCCGGTGAGGGCCCCGGCGCGGAGTCCACGCAGCTCGTGCCGCCCGGCTCGCAGCCGCCCGCGGCGATCCCGTACGCCCCGCCGCCGAGCGCGGCGGACAACCCCGCCGCGATGAACCCGCAGGGCGGCGGCTTCGGCCAGCCGGGCCCGCAGGGCGCCTTCGGGCAGCCCGGCCAGCCCGGTGGTTTCGGCCAGCCGGGGCAGCCGGGCGGCTTCGGCCAGCCGGGCGGGTTCGACCCGTCGCAGGGCCAGCAGGGTCCCGGTGGGTTCGGCCCGCCGCCCGGCCAGTTCGGGCCCCCGCCGGGACAGCCCGGCCCCGGTGGCTTCGGACCGCCCCCCGGCCAGTTCGGCCCGCCGCCCGGCGGTCCGGGCGGCAACAACCAGATGATCGCCATGATCATCGCCGGTGTGGTCGGCCTGCTGAGCTTGATCTCGGCCATCCTGGTGATCACCCTGTGGGCAGAAGTGGCCGACGTGCCGTCGGTGAGCGACGCGGTCGACCAGGCGCTGAAGCGATGCGACAGCCTCGGCAGCCGCGCGGAGCAGTGCCGCTCGATGGTCAACGCGCAGGCGGAGAAGGCCCCGTCCGTGGGGCCGCTCATCTTCTTCCTGATCGCGAGCCTGATCGGCTCGCTGGCCGGGCTCGCCGGTGGCGTGCTGATCTTCCTGAAGCAGAAGTTCAGCCACTTCGTCCTCGTCGGCGGCGGTTTCCTGCTCCTGCTCTTCTCGATCATCACCGGCGCGAAGTACAACTTCGTCGGCCGCATCGTGATCGACCTGATCATCGGCGTCATCATCCTCGGTGTCGGCGTGCTCGGATTCCTGCCGAACACCAAGGGTTTCCTGAACCTCGGCGGTGGCGCACCCGGCGGCTTCGGCGGTCCCGGCGGCCCTGGCGGCTTCGGTGGCCCCGGCGGGTTCGGCCAGCCCGGCCCGCCGCCGCCTCCCGGTGGCTTCGGCCAGCCCGGCCCGCCGCCGCCTCCCGGCGGTTTCGGTCAGCCCGGCCCGCCGTCCGGTGGCTTCCCGCCCCCCGGCGGTCCGCAGGGTCCGCCGTCCGGTGGCTTCCCGCAGCAGGGCCCTCCCGGCGGCTTCGGCCAGCCGGGCCAGCAGCCTGGTGGTTTCCCGTATCCCGGTGGCCCGCAGGGTCCGCCGTCCGGTGGGTTCGGTCAGCCCGGTCAGCCTGGTCAGCCGGGCCAGCAGCCCCCGCAGTGGTGAACTGAGCGGTACCAACGCCGATGCCCCGTCCGGATTCCGGGCGGGGCATCGGCGTTCGCGCAATCGTTGTCGCGAAAAGCGTGTTGCCCGGTGTGCGCCGGGGCTAGGGTGGCCGCACTGACAGCCACGGTCGATGTGGGGGAGAAGTGACCAATCCGTACGGCTACCCGGCTCAGCAAGGCCCCGGATACGGGGGTTACGGCCAGGGTGGCCATGGGGGCTATCCGGCGCCGCGGCAGCGGCCGAGCGGCGTGACCGCGATCCTCGCCGCGGTCTTCGGCCTGCTCGTCGCGGTCGGCGGCGGTCTCATCGTGATCACGTTGCTCATCCAGGTCAACGACCTGGGGCGGGGTATCGGCGATCTTCCCGGCAACGCGCTGACCGCGCTGGGGCTGCTTCTCGCCGCCGCGTTGTTCGCCCTGCTCGGTGCGGTGATCGCGTTCTTCCGCTCGGCAGCGGGCGCGATCCTGCTGCTGCTCGGCGCGGTGGTGGGCATCGCCGCGTTCTTCCTCTACCCCGCGCTGACGAGGATCAAGTTCAGCGTCTTCATGAGCATGATCTTCGATTTCGACAACGCGGTGTCGTTCGGCATGGTCGCGGTGCTCGTGTTCGCGCCGCTGACGCTCGTCTTCGCGGCGCTCCCGCCGACGTTCCGCTACCTGCGCTACCGCGCGCCCGCGCCGGGCCTCGACCCCTCGCAAGGCGGCGGCTACCCGCCGCAGCAGCAGCCACCGGGGTACCCGGGGCAACAGCAGTCACCGGGTTACCCGCAGCAGCAACCGGGCTACCCGCCCCAGCAAGGGCCGCAGCAGCACGGGTATCCGCCGAACCAGGGCTGGTGACCCCGCGCACCGTGGCCGGACCCCTCCCACCCGTTGGGAATCAGGGACCGTGGTCGTACGCTGGTCCGCATGGGTGACGACGCCGCAAGGTTCGGATTCGAGACACGTGCCATCCACGCCGGCCAGAAGCCGGACCCCCGCACCGGGGCGGTGATCGTGCCGATCTACCAGACCTCGACCTACGCGCAGGACGGAGTCGGCGGCACGCGCGAAGGCGACTACGAGTACTCGCGCACCGCGAACCCCACGCGCACCGCGCTGGAGGAGGCGCTCGCGTCGCTGGAGGGCGCGCGCCACGGGCTGGCGTTCGCCTCCGGGATGGCCGCGACGGACGCCCTGCTGCGCAGCGTGCTGCGGCCGGGCGATCACCTCGTGCTCGGCAACGACGCGTACGGCGGCACGTTCCGCCTCATCGACAAGGTGCTCACCCAGTGGGGCGTCGAGTACACCGTGGCCGATTTGTCCCGTGTGGACGAAGTGCGCGCCGCGGTGCGGCCGGAGACCAAGCTCGTCTGGTGCGAGTCGCCGTCGAACCCGTTGCTCGGCATCGCCGATCTTGCCGCGCTCGCCGGTATCGCGCACGAAGGCGGCGCGAAACTGGTGGTGGACAACACTTTCGCCACGCCGTACCTGCAGACGCCGCTCGAACTGGGCGCCGACGTCGTGGTGCACTCCACGACGAAGTACCTCGGCGGGCATTCCGACGTCGTCGGCGGCGCGATCCTGACCGATGAGGACGAACTGCGGGAGAAGCTGTTCTTCATCCGCAACTCCGCGGGTGCCGTGCCCGGTGCGTTCGACGCGTGGCTGACGCTGCGCGGCATCAAGACCCTCGCGGTCCGGATGGAACGGCACTGCGACAACGCCGAGCTGGTCGTCGAGGCCCTTTCCGCGCATCCCAAGGTCGCGAAGGTCTTCTATCCCGGCCTTGGGGACCACCCCGGACACGAGACCGCCGCGAAGCAGATGCGCCGGTTCGGCGGGATGGTCTCGTTCAGCCACGCCGACGGTGAGCGGGCCGCGCTCGACGTCGCCGCGAACACGGAGCTGTTCATCCTGGCGGAGTCCCTCGGCGGGATCGAGTCGCTGATCGAGCACCCCGGCCGGATGACGCACGCGAGCGTGGTGGGGTCGACCCTGCAGGTGCCCGCGGACCTGCTGCGGCTCTCCGTCGGCATCGAGGACGGCACCGACCTGGTCTCCGACCTGCGGAAGGCGCTCGGCTAGGGCTGGAACTTCGCGCCGGTGTTCGGGCCGCTGCCTTCGACGGCGGCCGGGACACCGGGGCGGGCGGGGGTGAGTTCCGCCGTGTTCACACACCCGCCGACCAGCTCGACGTGGTTGTCGTGCCGGATGTACTGGCCGGGATCGGCGCAGGACGCCTGCTCGACGGTGTAGAAGGCGACGCCGGTGAGCGCGGCGGCGGAGACGATGCCGACCAGCATGGAGACCGCACCGGTGGAACGGGGCCCGCGCGCTCTTCGCGTCGCGTCCGGTTCGCTCCCCAGTCGCATGCTTTCTCCCGTTCTCCTCGGTGCCGGTTCGCCAAGGGTACTCGTACCGTGGAACCCCGACGGGGCGGCACGGGCCAGGTGGCATCATCCCGTGTCATGCGACTCGTCAGCTTGGACCGGATCCACAGGGCCCGGACGCTGCTCGAGGGTGTGATCCGTCAGACCCCGATGGAGCACGCCCGCGACCTGCGGCAGATGCACACCGGCGCGGTGTACCTGAAGTGCGAGAACCTGCAGCGCACCGGTTCCTTCAAGATCAGGGGCGCCTACACCCGCATCCACGGCCTCAGTGACGCCGAACGCGCGCGCGGCGTCGTCGCCGCGAGCGCGGGGAACCACGCGCAGGGCGTGGCGCTGGCCGCGTCGCTGCTCGGCACGAAGGCGACCGTGTTCATGCCGGAACGGGCGCCGTTGCCGAAGCTGGCGGCGACCAGGGGATACGGCGCCGACGTGCACCTGCACGGCGCGATGCTGGAGGAGACCCTCGCCGAGGCGATCGCGTTCGGCGAGCGGACCGGCGCGGTGTTCATCCACCCGTTCGACCACGCCGACGTCATCGCGGGCCAGGGCACGGTGGGGCTCGAAGTGCTGGAGCAGGTGCCCGAGGTGGGCACGGTACTGGTCGCGACCGGTGGCGGCGGGCTCGTCGGCGGGGTCGCGTCCGCGGTGAAGGCGAGCAACCCGAGGGTCAGGGTGGTCGGCGTGCAGGCCGAAAGCGCGGCGGCCTTCCCGGCTTCGCTCGCCGCGGGGAAGCCGGTGCGGCTGCCGCACCTGCACACCATGGCGGACGGGATCGCGGTCGGCATGCCGGGCGAGGTCAGCTACGCGCACGTCGAGGCGATGGTGGACGAGGTCGTCACGGTGACCGAGGAATCGCTGTCGCGCGCGGTGCTGCTGTGCCTGGAACGCCGGAAGCTGGTGGTGGAGCCCGCGGGCGCGGCCGCGGTGGCGGCGCTGCTGGAGCATCCCGGCGCGTTCGAGCCGCCGATCGTGGCGATCCTGTCCGGCGGCAACGTCGACCCGCTCCTGCTGCTGCAGATCATCCAGCACGGCATGACCGCGGGCGGGCGGTACCTGAAGCTGCACCTGCGGGTGCCGGACCGGCCGGGCTCGCTGGCCGCGGTGCTGCAGCGGGTGAGCGAACTCGGTGCCAACGTGCTCGACGTCGAGCATTCCCGGATCTCCGGCGCGCTCGAACTCGGCGAGGTGGACGTGTCGCTCGCGCTGGAAACGCGCGGCCCCGAACACTGCCGCGAACTGGGGAAGGAACTCCAGAACGCGGGTTTCACGGTGCAGCCCTGAAACGCGCCGAGCGCCCCGAAGGTGGCCTTCGGGGCGCTCAGGTCCCCGAAGGCCGCCTTCGGGGCATCGAACAAGAGGGGGTCAGAGGTTGCCGCGGCGCTCCTGCTCGCGCTCGATCGCCTCGAACAGCGCCTTGAAGTTCCCCTTGCCGAAGCCGAGCGAACCGTGGCGCTCGATCATCTCGTAGAACACGGTCGGGCGGTCGCCGATCGGCTTGGTGAAGATCTGCAGCAGGTAGCCGTCCTCGTCGCGGTCGACCAGGATCCGGTGCTCCTTCAGCACCTCGATCGGCACCCGCACCTCGCCGATCCTCGCCCGCAGTTCGGGGTCGTCGTAGTAGGAGTCCGGGGTCTCCAGGAACTCGACGCCCGCGGCGCGCATGGCCGTCACGGTGGCGATGATGTCGTTCGTGGCGAGCGCGATGTGCTGGCAGCCCGCGCCGCCGTAGAACTCGAGGTACTCGTCGATCTGCGACTTCTTCTTCGCGATCGCGGGCTCGTTGAGCGGGAACTTCACGCGGTGGTTGCCGTTGGACACCACCTTGCTCATCAGCGCCGAGTAGTCGGTGGCGATGTCGTCGCCGACGAACTCCGCCATGTTCACGAAGCCCATCACGCGGTGGTACCAGTCCACCCAGTAGTCCATCTTGCCGAGCTCGACGTTGCCGACGCAGTGGTCGACGGCCTGGAACAGGCGCTTCGGCGCGCCTTCCGGCCGCTTCACGGTGCTTTCCTTCGGCTCGAAGCCGGGCAGGTAGACACCGTTGTAGCGCGAGCGGTCGATGAGCGAGTGGCGGGTTTCGCCGTAGGTCGCGATGGCCGCCATGCGCACCGTGCCGTGGTCGTCGGAGACGTCGTGCGGCTCCTCCAGCACGGTGGCGCCCTGCGCCCGCGCGTGCGCGATGCACTTGTCCACATCGGACACTTCGAGGGCGAGGTCGGTGACGCCGTCGCCGTGGCGGCGGTGGTGGTCGAGCAGCGGCGAGTCGGGCTGGACGCCGCCGGTGATCACGAACCGCGCCGAGCCGGACTTCAGCACGTACGCCTTGCGCTCGAAGTTCCCGGTCTCCGGGCCGGAGTACGCGACGAGCCGCATCCCGAACGCGACCTGGTAGAACCAGGCGGTCTGGGTGGCGTTGCCCGCGATGAACACGACCGCGTCCATGGCCTTGACCGGGAACGGGTCGGCGGAGGCGTCGTGGTCGACGAGTCCGACGAGCTGACGGAGCTGGTCGTAGCTGACGTCGTCGAGCCCGGAACCCGAAGCTCCCGATCCGAGGGTCTGCGTCATGGCGGCCTCCCTGTGGTGGTGTGTGCGGTACTTCGCAGAATCCACGGGGCGGGCAAGATGAGCAATAGATGCAATAATTGCTGGGCAGTATGGCTAGTTACGCACCGGGATTACCGGTCAGGGTGGGCAATGTGTGTAGGAGGATTTCATGGCACTCGACGCACTGGACGCGCGCCTGCTGCTCCTGCTGACCGACTCGCCCCGCCTCGGGGTGCTCGAATGCGCGCGGCGGCTCGGCGTCGCGCGGGGCACCGTGCAGGCGCGGCTCGACAGGCTGACCGAAAAGGGCGTGCTCGGCGGATTCCCGCCCGAGCTGGACCTGGCCGCGATGGGGTACGGGCTGACCGCGTTCGCGGTGCTCGAGATCCGGCAGGGCAGGCGCGCCGAGGTGACCGAGGCGCTCACCGCGATCGACGAGGTGTGCGAGGTGCACGCCACCACCGGCCAGGGCGACCTGTTCGTGCGGATGGTGGCGCGCGACAACGACGACCTGCAGCGCGTGATCGACGACGTGGTCGGTGTCCCGGACGTGCTGCGCACCTCGACGTCGATCGCGCTGTCCACCCCCGTCCGCCCGCGCGTGCGCCCGCTGCTGGAGCGCACCGCCCGCGATTGAACCCTTCGCCTGCCGCTTCCCCGCGCGCGAGGCCGGCGGGGCGTCGGCGATGCTGTACGCGTGGAGTACGTGTCCAGAGTGCCGCGACCGCCGCTGGACGGGCTGATCGACGACCTCTACTACCTGGAAGGTGCGGCGCCGTACGCCCGGCTGACGCTGCCGGCGGCGCCGTCGGCGTTGCTCATCGTCAACCTCGGGGCGCCGTTCCGCATCCGCGCCGGCACCGGCACCGAGACGGCCGAGTACGCCGACGGCTGCGTGGTCACCATGCCCACCCGCGCGTGGGAGTTCGGCTACCCACCCCGGACCCGGTCCGTCGGCGTGCACTTCAAACCGTGGGGGCCGGCGCCGTTCCTGCCGATGCCCGCGGCCGAACTGTGCGACCGGCCGGTGACGGTGGAGCAGGTTTGGGGCCGGCCCGCCGTCGCTGAGCTGCGCGACCGGCTGGCCACCGCGGGCGGCCCGCACGAGATGCTGACGCTGCTCGAGGAGGAGCTGATGCGACGGCTGTGCGAGACCGCGGGACTGGGGCTGGTCCGCCACACGAGCGGTGTCATCGCGGCGGCCGGCGGGGCGGTGGCGATCGGCGAACTGAGCGCGGCAGCCGGTGTCAGCACCACTCATCTGGCACAGCGGTTCAAGGAACTCGTCGGCGTCACGCCGAAGCGGTTGGCCCGCACCTGCCGCTTCGCCGCCACCGTGTTCGCGATCGACCCCGCCGGACCGGTCGACTGGGGCGAGCTCGCCGGTGGCGCGGGCTACTTCGACCAGGCCCACTTCGGCCACGAGTTCCGGGCGTTCACCGGGCTCACGCCGACCCGGTACGTCGAAGTCCGGCGGCGGTTCCTGCGCGAACATCCCGGCCACACGCTGGACGGCTGGCCGCTGCCTGCCGATTGAATTCTTACAAGAGCCGCAGCTCGCGACGCGCTAATTTGGGGCACCCCAAGCAAAGGAGGGCCTCGTGGGCAAGGTGGTCATGTACAGCTCGGTGTCGGTGGACGGCTTCATCGCGGACGAGCACGACCAGCCAGGACCGCTGTTCGACTGGTTGTCCAGCGGTGACGTCCCGTTGGACGAAAGCGGCGGGCTGAAGGTGTCGCGGACGTCCTACGACTACACACGGGCGTACTGGGACCAGATCGGGGTGACAATCGCCGGCCGCCACGTCTTCGACATGACGGAGGGCTGGGACGGGAAGCCTCCGGGCGGGATCGACCACGTGGTCGTCGTGACGCACCGGCCGGCGCCCGAGGGCTGGGACCCCGGGGCGCCGTTTCACTTCGTCGACGGCGTCGAGGCAGCGATGGCCAAGGCGCAGGAGCTCGCGGGTGACCGCACGGTCGAGGTCGCCGCCGGCGACGTCGGTGGCCAGGCGCTTGCCGCGGGCCTGATCGACGAGGTGCGCATGGACGTCGTACCCGTGGTGTTCGGGTCCGGCAAGCGCTACTTCGGGTCGGTCGACGCGCAGCACCTGCTGGAGGATCCCGACGTGCTGATCCAGGGCAACCGGGTGCTGCACCTGCGCTATCGGGTGCGCCTCAGCGAACGTGGTCGAGGTAGCGCTTGACGGACCGCCGCACGATGTCGTGCCCGCCGGCGGGGATGGCCGAGTCCCACCACGCGCCGTAAATGGCGTCGAACTCGTACGGTTCCAGCAGCTCACCGGCCCGCCGCACGATTTCGGGGCGCTCGGGGATCAGGTTCGGGTAGCTGTACATGAACGCGACGAACTCGCGGTCCGGGATGACCTGCACGATGTCGCCGGACAGCAGCGCGCCCTTGCCCTCGTGCCAGTGCAGCACGGTGCCACCCGCGAAGTGCACGCCGAGGTTGACCAGTGTCAGGTCGTCGGCGAGCCGGTTCGTGCGCCCACCCCAGAACTCGATCGACGGGTCCGGCCGCCCGACCCATTCGCGATCGGACTCGTGCAGGTGGATCGGCACGTCGAAGGCGCGCGCCCACTCGACCATCGTCGTGTAGTAGTGCGGATGGGAGATCGCGATGCCGGTGATCCCGCCCAGTTCGGTGACCCGCCGGACGATCTCGTCGTCGAGGTAGGCGACGCAGTCCCACAGGAAGTTGCCGGACGCGGCGCGCACGAGCAACGCGCGTTCGCCGATCGCGAACCGCGGCTGGGTGCCGATGCCGAGGAGCCCGGGGCCCTCTTCCCCGATCCGGGCGGCGTACTCGCCACTCGCCCGCATCTCGTCGAGACTGGTCCACCGCTGCCCCGCGGCGGGCACGTACTGCCGCTCGTCCTCGCAGATCGGGCAGTCCTCGCGCGCCGCGGTGTACTGCATGCCGCAGGTGACGCAGATCGGTTCGGCGCTCATGGACGTTGTCCCTTCCCTCGTTCCCCGGTTCGGGACAACGTCCGTGCGGCACGAGGGCGCGGTGTCCCCGTGAGCGAAACCAGCGGGAAATATGCACGCCCGGCCATGAACCGGGCGCGCATCCCGCCTTCGTCAGCCCGTGTAGGGGACGGCCTTGACCAGGGTGACCTTCTGCTTGCTGCCGTTGGGCAGCTCGTACTCGCGGGCTTCGCCCTCCTTGGCGCCGAGCAGCGCCTTCCCGAGCGGGGAGTCGGGCGAGTACACGTCGAGCCCGCCTTCGGCGCCCTCTTCACGAGTTGCGAGCAGGAACTGCTCGTCCGCGTCGTCGCCGTCGTAGCGCACGGTCAGCACCTTGCCGGGGCCCGCGGTGCCGTCGTTGGCCGGCGCCTCGCCGACCTTCGCGTTGCGAAGCAGTTCCTGAAGGTGGCGGATCCTGGCCTCGGCCTGACCCTGCTCTTCACGGGCGGCGTGGTAGCCCCCGTTCTCCTTCAGGTCACCTTCTTCGCGGCTGTCGTTGATGCGCGCAGCGATGACCGGACGATTCTCGATCGCTTCGTCGAGCTCGTGCTTGAGCCTGTCGTAGGCATCCTGAGTCAGCCAGGTCACCTTGGTGTCGCTCACGGCCACCATCTCCTCGTTGTGCCTGCCAGGCTTGGGTATGCAAGCCGGCGGCCGCGCGGAACGAGCCCACGCGGCTGGATAAAGGAAAAACACGGCCCGTCTTGGGCCGTGCCGGTAGATCAGGATAACACGGTTGAGCAGGTCAACGCCGCTCAGTTGTCCGCATTTCGGACGCCGGGCGCTTCGTTCACCCCGTTGGCCGCTACTCGCTTGACAAGTACGCGGGTACTTCGTACGAGCACCCGAACACGTCGGACGTGACCGGTTTGCCGATGCTCTTGATCGTCGTCCGCACGGTGGTGACGGTATCGGTGCCGGGTGGGACGAACACCTCCCGGCGGCCACTCTCCGCGCCCGCCTTGTCACGCACCCGTACCACGCAGACGCCTGGTTTGCCCGGCTCGTCCCTGGTCACCTGGAGCGTCATCGACATGGCGTCACCGGGAAGCTCCTCGAAGCCCGCGCGTTCGGCGTCGATGGGCGCCGCGCCGAGGTTCAGGTACGCCACCCAGGTGACGATCCCGCTGACCACCAGCGCGATCGCGCCGTACAGCCACTTCCGCCACTTCTTCGACGTGCGGGTGCGTGCACGGCCGTAGCGGTCGCCCAGTTCCGTGCCAGTGGCGGCGCGGGTGGCCTGGTCGGTGGCCAACGGCGGGCCTCCCATCGGTCTTGTCGTGGTGGCGAGGACAATGGAGCCGGACGGCGGGGTGAGCGCCCCGCCCGATTGTCTCCAGTATCCCCGCCGGCGCGGGGGCGAGAAGCGCGGGGGCGAGGAATACGAACCGGGAAGGGACCGTTGCGGCCATGGTGACTGCTGACGATCTGGGAGCGGCGGGGCGACCCCGCCTGCGTTTGATGGCTGTGCACGCCCATCCCGACGACGAGTCGAGCAAGGGCGCGGCCACGATGGCCAAGTACGTCGCCGAAGGGGCCGACGTGATGGTCGTGACCTGCACCGGCGGCGAGGCAGGCAGTGTTCTGAACCCGGCGATGGACCGCCCGGACGTGCTGGAGAACATGACCGAGATCCGGCGCGAGGAAATGGCGCGCGCGGCGAAGATCCTCGGCGTGCGGCACCGCTGGCTCGGCTTCGTCGACTCCGGGCTCCCGGAGGGCGACCCGCTGCCCCCGCTGCCGGAGGGCTCGTTCGCCGTGGTCCCGCTGGAGGAGCCCACCGAGGCGCTGGTGCGCGTGATCCGCGAGTTCCGGCCGCACGTGATCCTCACCTACGACGAGAACGGCGGCTACCCGCACCCCGATCACATCCGCACCCACGAGGTGTCGATGGCCGCCTTCGACGCCGCGGCCGAGCCCGACAAGTTCCCCGAGGCGGGCGAGCCGTGGCAGGCGCTGAAGCTGTACTACATGCACGGCTTCTCGCGGGCGAGGATGGAGTCGTTCCACCGGGTGCTCACCGAGGCCGGGCTCGAATCGCCGTACCAGGAGTGGCTCGACAAGTGGGACGCCGACCGCCCCGACGTGATGGAGCGGGTCACCACCAGGGTCGAATGCGCCGACTACTTCGAGGCGAGGGACGAGGCGCTGAAGGCGCACGCCACCCAGATCGACCCGGACAGCAGGTGGTTCGCGGTCCCGCTGGAGATGCAGCGCGAGGCGTGGTCGACCGAGGAGTACGAGCTGGTCCGGTCGCTGGTCGACAGCACGCTCCCGGAGGACGACCTGTTCGCGGGGGTTCGTGAGAAGGTGGCCACATGACGTTTTCGTTGCCCGCTGCGGTCGCGGTGCCCGTCACGGCCGCCGCGACCGCGCTGGCACAGCAGCCGAACAACCCCGGCGGCGACAAGGGCGGCCAGGGGGAGGACTTCGGCAAGTCCTCCCCGACCGGCCTGCTCATCCTGATCCTGTTCCTGGTCGCGGTCGCGTTCCTGGTCCGGTCCATGACCAAGCACCTCAAGCGCGTGCCCGCGAGCTTCGACAAGGAAGAGGACGCGGAGACCGCGGCTCGAGCCGAAGGCGATTCCGCCGAGGTCGCCGAGGTCGCGGCTGACCCGGAGCCGGAGAAGCCCGCGAAGGCGGATGATCCGGACGAGGCCCCTTCGTCGTCGAAGCCCGAAAAGGCCGACCACGCCTGACCTGGGCTCGCACTCCTGCATGTCCCGAAGGCGTCCTTGGGGGAATGTGACGCCGCGAAGGCGCCCTTCAGGGCATCGGCGTCGCCGTGCCTCGTGTCGTGAGGGGTGAGATTGGGGCGTCAGATTCCCTGAAGGTGCCCTTCAGGGATCAAGCCCTCGGGCGGCTTTCCGGGTGGCTTCGCGTTTCCGCCAGCCATCTCACCAGAGATCGAGCGCGTGGGTGTCCTGAAGGCGTCCTTGGGGGAATGTGACGCCGCGAAGGCGCCCTTCAGGGCATCGGCGTCGCCGTGTCGCGTGTCGTGAAGGGTGAGATTGGGGCGTCAGATTCCCCCAAGGCCACCTTCGGGGTCGAAGGTGGCCTTGGGGCGGATCACAGTCGCGGGTCGACCGGGTCGGATTCCAGGGCCAGCACGGCGAACACGCATTCGTGCACCCGCCACAGCGGCTCGGCGCGCGCGACCCGCTGCAGTGCTTCCAGGCCCAGCGCGTACTCCCGCAACGCGAGCGCGCGCTTGCGGTCGAGGCTCCGGGTCCGCAGCCGCGAAAGGTTCTCCTCGACGGTGTAGTCGGGGCCGTAGATGATCCGCAGGTACTCCCGCCCGCGCACCTTGACGCCCGGCTGCACGAGACCCCGCGTGCCGCGTGTGAGGTTCGCCGCCGGTTTGACGACCATGCCCTCGCCGCCCGCCGCGGTCAGCTCCTGCCACCACGCGGTGCCCGCGGCGACGGAGTCCTCGTCCGTGGTGTCCACGGAAAGGGTCCTGGTCGCCGTGAACAGCGCGGGATCCGCCGTCCTCAGCCGTTCCGCGAGCGCGAGGTGCCACGCGTGGGGGCGCTCGTGGTGGGACGCGCCCTCGGAGGCCAGCACCTGGAACGGCGCCAGCCGGACGCCGTCGAGGCCCTCGGTCGGCCAGCAGTAGCGCCGGTACGCGGTGCGGTAGGCGTCCACAGTGGACTTCCTGGCGCGCGTGCGGTCCAGCAGCTCGCCCAGGTCCACGCCGCGTGACGCCGCCTCGGCGAGCGCCTCGGTGGCGACCGGCAGCGCGGCCTGCGCGGCGGCACCCACCGACGCGTACTGGTCGGCGATCAGCTTGCCCGCCTTGAGGCTCCACGGCATCAGCTCGGCGTCCAGCAGGAGCCAGCCGGTGTCCAGTTCGGACCACAGGCCCGCCACCGTCACCGCGTCGCGCACCCTCGTGAGCAACGCTGCGGACTCGCCGCCCCGGAAGAACGGGCGCCCGGTTCGCGTGTAGACGACACCGGTCCCGTCGACGCCGAACCGCCGCGGCGCGACCGTCTCATCGCGACAGATGACCACGACCGCGCGCGAGCCCATGTGCTTTTCCTCGCACACCACGGACTGGACGCCTGCCGAGCGGAACTCGGCGAACGCCTGCTCCGGGTGTTCGAGATGACCCTCCACAGTGGACGTGGAACTGGGCGCCATGGTCGGCGGCAGGTACAGCAGCCAGCGCGGGTCGGTCGCGAACCGGCTCATCACCTCCAGTGCCGCCGCGGACTGCTCCGCGGACACGCCGACGCGCCCGTGAGCTTGCGTCTGCAGGATCCGCTTCCCGGTGACGTCCGCCAGCTCCAGCACCGCCGGTTCGCGCTGACGGGTCGCCGACGGCGGCAGGTCCTCGGCGGGCAGCAGCGGCTTGACCGGCTCGTACCAGACCTTCTTCGCCTTGACCGAGACGACCTCGCGCTCCGGATAGCGCAGCGCGGTCAGCTTGCCGCCGAACACGCAGCCGGTGTCGAGGCACATCGTGCCGTTGACCCATTCGGCGTCCGGGGTCGGCGTGTGTCCGTAGAGGACCATCGCCTCGCCTCGGTAGTCCCGTGCCCACGGCAGGCGCACCGGCAGGCCGTACTCGTCGGTCTCGCCGGTGGTGTCGCCGTACAGCGCGGTGCTGCGGACCCGCCCGGAAGCGCGCCCGTGGAACCGTTCGGGCAGCCCGGCGTGCGCGACGACGAGCTTTCCGCCGTCCAGCACGTAGTGCGCGATGAGGCCGTCGCAGAACGCGTCGACCTTCGCGCGGAATTCGTCGTCGGTGGCGGCGAGCTGTTCCAGCGACTCCGCGAGCCCGTGCGAGACCTGGACGCGCCGCCCGTGCAGCGCCCGCACCAGCTTCTGCTCGTGGTTGCCGCACACCACCAGCGCGTGCCCGCGCTCGACCATGTCCATCACGATCCGCAGCACGCCGGGGGTGTCCGGGCCGCGGTCGACGAGATCGCCGACGAACACCGCGGTCCGGCCGCCGGGATGCCCGGTGCCGGGCGCGTACCCGAGCGCGGAGAGCAGTTCCTCCAGTTCCTCGCGGCAGCCGTGGACGTCGCCGATCACGTCGAACGGCCCGGTCAGCTCGCGCCGGTCGTTGAGCAGCGGTTCGATGACGATCTCGGCCCCGGCGACCTCTTCCTCGCTCCGCAGCACGTGCACCCGCCGGAAACCCTCGCGCTGCAAGGACTTCAGCGATCGGCGCAGGTTCTGCCGGTGCCGCTTGATCACGTGCGCGCCGAAGTCGCGGTCCGGCCGCGACGCGTTGCGCGCCACGCAGAGCCGCTCCGGCAGGTCGAGCACGATCGCGGTGGGCAGCACGTCGTGCTCCTTCGCGAGCCGGATCAGGTCGGCGCGGTCGTGCTGCTGCACGTTGGTCGCGTCGACCACGGTCAGCCTGCCGGCCGCGAGCCGCTTGCCCGCCACGAAGTGCAGTGCTTCGAAAGCGTCCTTCGACGCCGACTGGTCGTTTTCGTCGTCGGCGACCATGCCGCGGAAGGTGTCGCTGGAGAGCACCTGCGACGGTGCGAAATGGGTGCGCGCGAACGTCGACTTGCCGGAGCCGGACGCGCCGACGAGCGCGACGAGCGACATGTCGGGAATGGTGAGCTTCATGCCGCACCCTCCTTCGCGGTGAAAACGGCGAGCTGGGTCGGCGGGCCGACCTCCGGGTCTTCGACGCCGACGGGCAGGTACCTGACGTCGTAGGAGTTGCGCGCGGCCACCGAGGACGCCCACGACCGGAACTGCGCGCGCGTCCACTCGAAACGGTGGTCGCCGTGCCGGAACGTCCCGGCCGGCAGGGTTTCGAAGCGCACGTTGTACTCCGAGTTCGGGGTGGTCACCACGACGGTGCCCGGACGCGCGACGGAGAACACCGCGTGCTCCATCGCGGGCAGGCGGTCTTCCTCGAGGTGCTCGATGACCTCCATCAGCACGGCGGCGTCGTACCCGGCCAGCGACGGATCCGCGTAGGTCAGCGCCGACTGCCGCAGCGCGACGCGGCCGCGCGCGTGCTCGGGCACGCGGTCGAGCTTCAGCTTGCGCTCGGCGACGTCGAGCGCGCGAGCCGACACGTCGAGCCCGACGATCTCGGTGAACGACGGTTCCGACATCAGCACCTTCAGCAGCGCGCCGCCGCCGCAGCCGAGGTCGAGCACGCGCCGCGCCCCCGCCCCGCGCAACGTCGCCAGCACCGTGCCCTGGCGCTGCACAGCCAAGGGCTGCGGCTGGTCCGGTGCCTCGGTGACGAGCGGCTCCTCCGGCTCGGCATCGGGCTCGGATTCGGCGAGGCGTTCGAGCGCGTAGTCGACGTAGGCGCGGCGGTGCACGAGGTACCGCTTGGTGATCAGGTCGCGTTCCGGGTGCTCGCCGAGCCAGCCCTCGCCCATGCGCAGCAGCTTGTCGGCCTCGTCCTGGCTCACCCAGTAGTGCTTGGCGCCGTCGAGCGCGGGCAGCAGGACGTACAGGTGGCGCAGTGCGTCGGCGACGCGGATCGTGCCGGTGAGCGTCACGTCGACGTACCGGGATTCACCCCACTCGGGGAACTCCGGGTCGAGCGGTGCGACGGTGCCGGACACGGTCCAGCCCAGCGGCGCGAACAGGCGCTCGACGAGTTCGAGGCCACCTCGCGCGGACAGCGACGGCACGCGGACGGTCAACGGGATCGCCTGCCCGGCCAGTTCGGGACGCGCGTCGCAGCGGCCGGTCATCGCGGTGGTGAACACCGCGCGCAACGCGACGGCGAGCTGGGAGCCCGCCGCGTACGGGCGGTCGTTGACGTACTGGGTGAGCCCGCCGCGCCGGTCGCGCACCATCGCGATCGGGTCGAGTTCGACCATCAGCGCCACCGCGCACTCCTGCTCGGTGGCACGCGGGTAGAACACGTGCGCGGTGCCCGCCGAGATCGGGAACGACTGCGCCCGGCCGGGGTGCTTGTGCAGCAGGAAACCGAGATCGGTCGCGGGCCGGTGGGTGGTGCTGATCATCAGGAACACCGGCTCAGTGTGTCAAAGCGGCCCGCCGCGCACAGGTGGTTTTGGAATGGGACCCTGAAGGCATGCCGAACCGACTCGCGTCCGCGACCAGCCCGTACCTCCTGCAGCACGCGGGAAACCCGGTCGACTGGCGCGAATGGGGTGCCGAAGCGCTGGCCGAGGCGAAGCGCCGGAACGTGCCGATCCTGCTTTCCGTCGGCTACGCGGCGTGCCACTGGTGCCACGTGATGGCGCACGAGTCGTTCGAGGACGCCGAAACCGCGGCACTGATGAACGAGAACTTCGTCAACATCAAAGTGGACCGCGAAGAGCGGCCGGACATCGACGCCGTCTACATGATCGCGACGCAGGCGATGACCGGGCAGGGTGGCTGGCCGATGACCTGCTTCCTCACCCCGGACGGCGAGCCGTTCCACTGCGGCACCTACTACCCGCCGTCGCCGCGGCCGGGAATGCCGTCGTTCCCGCACCTGCTGGTGGCCGTCGCGCAGGCGTGGCAGGAGCGCCCGGACGAGCTGCGGGAGGGCGCCGGCAGGATCACCGAACTGCTCGTCACGCAGACCAAGCCGCTCGAAGAGTCCGTTGTGGACGCGGGCGTGCTCGACGAAGCGGTGCGCGGCCTGGTTTCGGAAGCCGACTCCGAACGCGGCGGTTTCGGCGACGCGCCGAAGTTCCCGCCGTCGATGGTGCTGGAGTTCCTGCTCCGCGCGCACGAGCGCACCGGTTCCGCCGATGCGCTGTCCATTGTGGAGCGCACGGCCGAAGCGATGGCGCGCGGCGGGATCCACGACCAGCTCGGCGGCGGGTTCGCGCGGTACTCGGTCGACGGCGACTGGCAGGTGCCGCACTTCGAGAAGATGTTGTACGACAACGCTTTGCTGCTTCGGTGTTACGCACACCTCGCGCGGCGGACGGGCTCGGCGCTCGCGCTCCGCACCGCGCGGAGCACGGCGGCGTTCCTGAGCACCGGCCTTTCCGCACCGGCCGGCGGCTTCATCTCCTCGCTCGACGCGGACACCGACGGTGTCGAAGGGCTGACCTACGTCTGGACGCCGGAGCAGTTCCGCGAGGTGCTCGGCGAGGACGACGCGAAGTGGGCGGCGGAGGTCTTTTCCGTGACCGAGCGGGGAAACTTCGAGGACGGCACGTCGACCCTGCGCCTGCTGCGAGACCCGGAAGACGCCGAGCGGCTCGAACGCGTGCGGGAAAGCCTGCTCGCCGTGCGGGAACTCCGCCCTCAGCCGAGTCGTGACGACAAGGTCATCGCGGCGTGGAACGGCCTCGCGATCACCGCGCTCGCGGAAGCCGGGATCGCGCTCGGGGAACAGGGCTGGGTCTCCGCCGCGGCCGACGCGGCGAACTTCCTGCTGCGCACCCATCTCGTCGACGGCAGGCTTCGCCGCAGTTCGCGGGACGGCGTGGTGGGCGAGGCCGCGGGTGTGCTGGAGGACTACGCGTGCTTCGCCGAGGGCCTGCTGGCACTGCACCAGGCCACCGGTGCGGCGCACTGGCTGGACGAGGCGACGGCACTGCTGGACGTCGCGCTCGTCCGGTTCGCCAACGACGACGTGCCCGGCGCCTACCACGACACCGCCGACGACGCGGAACTCCTGGTGCACCGCCCCGGCGACCCCGGTGACAACGCGAGCCCGTCCGGGGCGTCGGCGCTGGCCGCCGCGCTGGTCGCCGCCTCGGCGCTCGCCGGGCCGAGCCAGGCGTCGCACTACCGCGAAGCCGCCGAACGCGCGGTGGCCCGCGCCGGGCAGCTCGCGGCCAGGGTGCCGAGGTTCGCGGGCAACTGGCTCGCCGTCGCGGAGGCGCTGCTGGCCGGTCCGGTGCAGGTCGCGATCGTCGGCGCCACCGAACAGGCTCGCGCCGAGCTGCTCTCGGTCGCGGCGCGCGAGGTCCACGGCGGCGGCATCGTGCTGGCAGGCGCCCCCGATGGCGTGCCGCTGCTGGCTGATCGCCCGCTCGTCGACGGCGGTGCGGCCGCGTACGTCTGCCGTGGTTACGTGTGCGACCGGCCCGTGACCACGTCGGAGGAGCTGGCGAGCGCCCTGTAGGCCCCTGTCCGCTCCGGGAGAACAAGCCGCTTTTCTGCTTGATACGCGCGTAGTCTCAGTAGTGTTGTAATCAAGTAATCAAAGGTGGTGAGGTCCGATGGGACGTGGTTGGCACGGACGCGGCCGGGGCTGGCAGCAGACGGAGGTGCCCCCGGCGGACGACGCGGCGGGCTGGTTCGAGGGCAGGCTGCCCGACGGCTGGTTCACCGGCGCCCCCGAGGTCACCGTGGACCGCGAGGAAATCCTGATCGTCGGCGAACTCCCGCCGCTGACCGGCGAACAGGCCGACGACGCGGCGCGCGCCGCCGCCGAAGCGGGCCGGATCAGCCGGTTCCGCGAGGAGACCAGGGACGAGCGCATCGAGATCGCGCGGCAGGCGGAGCACCGCTACCAGCGCAAGGTCGCCTGGGGCGCGCGCCTCGGCGGGACCGAGGAGCTGTTCACGACGCTCGCCGCGCCGGTGATGACCCGGCTCCGGCAGCCCGAGCGGCTGGTGCTCGACACCCTCGTCGACGCGGGTGTGGCGCGGTCGCGGTCCGACGCGCTCGCGTGGGCGGTCCGGCTCGTCGGCCAGCACGCCGACAACTGGCTCGGCGAGCTGCGCGAAGCGATGAGCAAGGTCGACGACCTGCGCACCAAGGGCCCCGATCTCGGCTGAGCGCGCGGGTCCCTCGTACCGGTCAACCGGCCGGGCTCGGGCTGCGGTCCGTTTAGGACTGGGGCAGGCTGGTTACTACTCAGTAGCCAGCCTGTTCCGTGCCCGACGGAGGAACCGTGGACCAGCCAGTCATTCCCTCGAAGGTCGATGTCGGCGCGCTGACCGAGGTGCTGGACGGCCGGTGGGGCGAGCTCCGCAAGAGCGTGCGCGCGCAGATGACCGACAGCACGTTCCGCGAGGCGCACGATCTCGACACCGAGGCGCACCGGATCCAGGTACTGGAGCAGCTCCGGGAACTGGCGAAGACGGACCGCCCCCGGCTCGGGTTCGAGCGCGAATACGGCGGCGGTGGCGACATCGGCGGCTCGGTGACGTCGTTCGAGATGCTCGGTTTCGGCGACCTGTCGCTGATGGTCAAGGCCGGTGTCCAATGGGGACTGTTCGGCGGCGCCGTCCAGCTACTCGGCACCGCGCGCCACCACGAGCGCTACCTGCGCCCGATCATGGACCTCGACCTGCCCGGCTGCTTCGCGATGACCGAGCACGGGCACGGTTCGGACGTGCAGCACCTGCGCACCACGGCCACCTACGACCCGGCCACCCGCGAGTTCGTGATCGACAGCCCGGACAAGGACGCGCACAAGGAGTACATCGGCAACGCCGCGCGCGACGGCAAGCTGGCCGTGGTGTTCGCCCAGCTCGTCACCGGCGGCGAAAGCCGTGGCGTGCACGCGTTCCTGGTCCCGATCCGCGCCGACGACGACGGCCCGGTGCCCGGTGTGTCCATTGAGGACTGCGGAAGGAAGGCGGGGCTGAACGGGGTCGACAATGGACGGCTGGGCTTCGCGGGCGTGCGAGTGCCGCGCGAAGCGCTGCTGAACCGCTACGGCGACGTGACCGAGGACGGCACCTACACCAGCCCGATCGAAAGCGACGGCCGCCGCTTCTTCACCATGCTGGGCACGTTGATCCGCGGCCGCGTCAGCGTCGCCGGGAGCGCGGGCAACGCCACCAAGCGCGCGCTGGCGATCGCGGTCCGGTACGGGGAGCAGCGGCGCCAGTTCTTCCGCCCCGGCAACGAGGAAGAGGTGGTGCTGCTGGACTACCGCGCGCACCAGCGCAAGCTCATGCCCGCGCTGGCGGCGACCTACGCGCTGCACTTCGCGCAGGAAGAACTGGTCGGCGCGCTGCACGACATCCAGGGCGCCGACGACGTCGACGAGCAGCGCCAGCGGGAACTCGAATCGCGGGCCGCGGGGATCAAGGCGGTGTCCACCTGGCACGCCACCCGCGCCATCCAGATGGCGCGCGAAGCCTGCGGTGGCGCGGGCTACCTCGCCGAGAACCTGTTGCCCGCCTTGAAAGCGGACACCGATGTCTTCACCACGTTCGAAGGCGACAACACGGTGCTGCTGCAGCTCGTCGCGAAGGGCCTGCTGACCAGTTACAAGGACCACTTCGAAGACCTGAGCACGCTGGCCACCGCGCGGTTCGTCGCCGAGCAGTTCGTCGGCGCGGTCATCGAACGGACGGCGGCGCGCCAGGTGATCGAACGCCTGGTGGACGCGAGCCACGACGACGAGGACGTCCTGTTCGACCGCGGCTGGCACGTGAAACTGTTCGAGGACAGGGAAGAGCACGTGCTCGACGGAGTCGCCCGCCGCCTGCGCCGCGCCGCGTCCGAGGACCCGTTCGAGGTGTTCAACGACGCACAGGACCACGTGCTGCGCGCCGGCCGCGTCCACGTGGAACGGATCGTGCTGGAAGCCTTCGTCGCCGGTATCGACCGCTGCCCCGACCCCGACGCGAAGGCGCTGCTGGACCACCTGTGCGACCTGTACGTGCTGTCCACAGTGGAGGCGGACCGGGCGTGGTTCCTCGAACACGGCCGCCTCACCGCGGCCCGCTCCAAGGCCGTCGTTGCCGCGGTGAACGACCTGTGCACACAGCTACGCCCGCACGCGCGAACTCTGGTCGACGCCTTCGCCATCCCCGAACAGTTCCTCGACGCCGCATTTTTGTCGCGTGCCTGAATTTTTTATCGCGTGCCGAAATTTGCGCTGCCGGGAGCGCGGCTCTTGAGGTGAGTGGCTGTTGAGTTGCGGGCGCCCCCGCCATCGCAAATTTGGAGGGCCCAGGGGGCCCTGCACGCGACTTGGACGCTCCCCGCCGCGCGGGGCGCGTCGGTGGCATTCGCGACGTTGGAGTCCCGAAGGTCACCCTCAGGGTATGGCGATTTCCCTGCTGCCGCCTTCCGGTGAGGACCAGTGCCGTGCTGGTCCTCACCGGTACCCGCCTCAGGTGGTGACGGTGGCGAAGGTGTCCAAGTCGTAGTTCTTCGCGTACCCGTTCTCGACGCCGACCAGCAGCTCGACGACGTCGAAGTACCGGTCCCAGAAGGGCGTTTCCCGCAGCGCGTCGACGAGGAGCTGGTACGCCTGGTGATCGCGCGCTTCCCACACCCACACGTCGGTCACGCGAGCCGAATAGAACTCCGTGTCGTAGAAGCGCGACCGGACCCCGTTCGTCCTCTTGGTGATCTCGGGGAGCACCTTCGTCTTGAACGCTTCCACCCGCTGCTCGACCGAAAGGCCCAGCCACTCGGGTGTGGTCTTCACCAGCATGAACGCCGTGACGGTCGCTTCAAAAGGTTCCTCTGGCACAGTGATTTCCTTTCTCGTGGTGCGGTTCAGGCGTAGGCGCCGGCCAGGATGTCCTCGACCAAGGTCGTCCCGGAAGGCGTCCAGGTGAGGAGTTCGCGCGTGCGCGCGCTCGACGCGGACATGTCCATGCCGAAGAACCGCGCGACGAAGCCGAAGTGCTCACCCGCGTCCCCGGGTTCGATCGACACCACCGGGAGACCGAGGTGCTGCCCGATGGCCTCCGCGATTTCGCGCGTCGTAACGGCTTCCTCGGCGACGATGTGCAGCCGGGAACCGGAAGGCGCGCCTTCGAGCCCGAGCCGGACGACCTTGGCGGCGTCGAGGCGGTGCACCGCGGCCCACGCCTTGGCGCCGTCGCCGATGTAGGCGGACACGCCGTGCCGGCGGGCTGCCGACACGAGCTGTGCGACGAAGCCGTGATCGCCGACGCCGTGCACCGACGGCGCGAAGCGCGCGCTGACCACGCGGACTCCCTTTTGGACGTACTCGAGCGCGAGATTTTCGGCGCCGCCGCGGTGGGAGTCGGGACCGACCGCGGGCGACGTGTCGGATTCGAGCGTGGGCCTGCCCTCGACCAGTCCCGAAAGCCCTGCTGCGAGCATGAACGGCCGGTTGGTGCCGACGAGCGTGTCCGCGATGGTCTCGACCGCGTCCCGCTCGGCCTTGTTGCTCGCGGCGGGGTTTCCCCAGTCGTGCTTGTTGGCGAGGTGGATGACGGCGTCGGCGTCGGAGGCCCCGGCGCGAATGCCTTCGAGGTCGTCGAGATCGCCGCGTAGTACGCGGGCGCCTTTCTGTTCGAGTGCGGTGGCGGAGGCGTCGGAGCGGGCGAGGCCGGTGACCTGGTGCCCGGTCTCGACGAGGTGGTCGACGACGGCCGAGCCGATCCATCCGGTGCCGCCGGTGACGAACACGTTCATGTGATTCTTCCTTTTCTGGTGGTGCCGCGGCGGGTTGCCGCGGATCAGGCGCGTCCTCGCCGGGACAGCGGGGACTGCAGGACGACGAGGGCGCCGAGAACGAGGACGGCGATGCCGATCACGCGCAATCCGGTGCTGGTACCGGAAACGAAGGCGGTGGTGATGTCGTGCGCGCGGCCGGGTGCGGTGGTGAGCGCCTGGGCCACCGTGTGCGCGTCGCGGACGTCCGCGGGCAGCGCGCTGGTGAACCGCGCGGTGAGGATGGTGCCGATGACGGCGACGCCGAGCGCGCTGCCGAACTCGCGGGTGGTGGCTTGCAGCCCGGCGCCGACTCCGGCCTGCGCCGGGGGAAGCGCGCCCGCGATGGCGCCGGAGAGGGCGGGCAGCGCGAGCGTCACACCGATCCCGGTCACGACAAGCCATGCGGCGTAGACGAAGTAGGACGTGTTCGTGTCGCTTGTAGACAGCCCGAGCAGACCACCGCCGACGAAGGCGAAGGCGAGCGCGGTGGTGCCGCCGAGGCCGATGCGGTGCGTCAGGCGGCCGACGTGGCGCGCGGCGAGGATGACCGGGACGGTCAGCGGGATGATGCCGAGGCCGGTCTGCAGGACGCTGAACCCCTTGCCGTACTGGAGGAACGACGCGTTGACGTAGAACAGCGCGAACATGCCGAAGAAGACGGTGGTCATGCCGAGGCAGGCGCTGCGCAGGGCGGGTAGCCGGAACAGCCTCGGGTCGAGCAGCGGGTGTTCGGCGCGGAGTTCGACGAGCGTCCATGCGGTGAAGAGCACTGCGGCGCTGGCGAACTCGATGATGACGGTGGCGCTGCCCCAGCCCGTTTCGGGGCCTTGGATGATGCCGAGCAGCAGCGCGACCGACGCACCGACGAACAGGGCCGTGCCGAGCGGTTCGAGGCGGCGGTCGTGGCGCGGCGACACCGGGGCGAGGAATCCCACCAGCGCGGCGAGGAGCAGGGAGATCGGCACCGCGGCGGCGAACAGCCAGCGCCACGACCCGCCGGAGAGGACGGCGCCGCCGCCGACGTTGCCGAGTACCCCGCCGATCCCGGTCATCGACGCCCAGACCGCGATCGTCGCGTTCTTGCGCTCGGCGGGGACGGCGTGCAGCAGGACGGCGAGGGTGTTGGGCAGCACCGCGGCGGCACCGGCCCCGGTGGTCGCGCGGCTGACGAGCAGCAGGGCCACGTTCTGCGTGACCGCGGACACCAGCGCGCCCGCCGCGAACAGGATCAGCCCGGTGATCAGGACCCCCTTGCGCCCGAAGCGGTCGCCGGCGGCGCCGCCCGGAATCACCAGGCAGGCGAAGAAGATCACGTAGGTGTCGACGACCCAGAGCAGCCCGGATGCGGACGGGTGCAGCTCGCTCGCGGCGAGCATCGGGACGGCGAGGTTGATCGCGGCGACCATCCCGACGACGAGTGCGACGCAGGCGCACATGATCGTGAGCAGGCCGCGGTGCGAAGCCGGACGGGGGGACCGGTCTGGTGACCGGGGCGCGTGAACACGAGCCGGAATGGTGGAAGGCATGTCCACGACGGTATTGACCAGCACGGCCTCCGTGCCACGCAACTTTGGCAAAGGGCTCTTGCGTATGATGCAACTATGCCCGAGCAACTGGATCTGAACCTCTTGCGCGTGTTCGACGCGCTGCTCCAGGACGGGAGCGTCACGGCCGCTTCCGAACGCCTGCACCTGTCCATCCCCGCGACCAGCCGGGCGCTTGGCCGGTTGCGGCGGGCGATGGACGACCCGATCCTGGTGCGCGCGGGCCGCTCGATGGTGCCGACGCCGTTTGCGCTGCGTACCGCGCCGCGGGTGCGATCACTGCTCGACGAAGCGTCCGCGCTGATCAGCGCCGATCGCGAGGTCACCCCCGCCGAGCTCAAGCGCACCTTCACCATCCGCATCAACGACGGCGTCGCCGCGACGCTGGCCGTCGCGGCGGTCGAAGCCACGGCCGCGACCGCCCCCGGTGTGGTTCTGCGGTTCGTCGCCGAGGGCAGCGAAAGCACCGAAGCGCTGCGCGACGGCTCGATCGATCTGGACATCGGTGCCAGTGGCGACGACATCGGCTCCGACATCCGGACCGCGCTGCTCTACAGCGAGCGGGTGGTCGGCATCGTCCGCGCCGACAGCCCGCTCGGGCGCCACCGCCGCCCGACCCTGGCGCAGCTTTGCCAGCACCCGCACGTTTCGGCGTCCCGCCGCGGACGCAGCCGCGGGCCGCTCGACGACGTGCTCGACGCCGAGGGCCTGCAGCGCCGCGTCGCCGCCGTCGTCCCGACCTCGGCCGTCGCCGCGCTGCTGGTCGGGGCCAGCCACTACGTCGGGCTCGTACCCCAGCGCCTCGCCGAGCAGTACAGCGAAACCCTGGGCCTGCGCTGGTTCGACATTCCCGCGCCACTGCCCGAAGTGAAAGTGGGACTGCGCTGGCACCGGCGGCTCGACGCCGATCCGGCGCAACGCTGGCTACGCGACACCCTTCGCGACGCATTCCGCTGACTCCCGCCGGTCGCCGTCGAGGCGGACGGTGGTGCAGCGCAGGAAGAGCTGGACCAGCGGGCCCATCGCGAACGCGATCAGCACCGTGCCGAAACCGACCGTGCCGCCGAGCAGCCAGCCGACGGCCAGCACGACGATTTCGATCGCGGCGCGCACCAGCCAGATGGGCTTGCCGGACACCCGGACCGCGCCCGTCATGAGCCCGTCTCGTGGCCCCGAGCCGAAGCGCGCGCCGAGGTAGACCGCGTCGAAGAAGGTCAACATGAGCAGGCCGATACCGTAGTAGATCGCTTGCTGCGCAAGGGAATTCGGCAACGGGAGGAATTCCGCGGCCAGATCGGCGGACAGCCCGACGAGCACGACGTTGAGCAGGGTGCCGAGCCCCGGCAGCTCGCGGAGCGGGATCCAGAAGACCAGCACGGCCACCGCGATCAGGTTCGTCGTCCAGCCGAAGGTCAGTCCGGTGTGGAGCGAGATGCCCTCGGTCAGGACGTTCCAGCTCGAGGCGCCGAGCGAGGACTCGACGAGGAAGGTGAGCGAGGTGCCGTACCCCACCAGCCCCACCAGGAGCTGGAGGAGCCTGCGCACCTTCTTCTCGGCGCGTAGCTGCTCGACCGCGGTCATCCGCCGGGACACGGAATGGGTTTTCACCCGGTCAGCGTGCCCGGGATCTGGCCTTGAAAGAAAGGTCCAGATGACAGACACTGGCCCTCGTGCAGACCAGTAGTCACGCGATCGCCCGCCTGCTGGGCGACTGGTCGGGCCCCGGACCGGCGCACCGCAGGCTCGCCGACCTGATCCGGCTGCTCATCCTCGACGGCAGGCTCCCGCTGGCCACCGCCATGCCGGGTGAGCGGGACCTGGCCGCGGTGCTCGGGATCAGCCGGACCACGGTGTCGACGGCCTACGCGACCCTGCGCGAACAGGGCTACCTCAGCGCGCGCGACCGCGCGCGCAGCCGGACCAGGGTGCCGCACGGCACTCGGCGGCCCGAGGTCGTGGCCGGTGACCGCGACCTGATCAACCTCTCGCACGCGGCCCCGCTCGCACCAGGTGAAGCGCTGCACCGCGCGTATTCGAACGCGCTGAACCAGCTTCCCCGGCACCTGCCGCGCCACGGGTATTCGCCGACGGGGCTGCCCGAATTCCGTGCCGCGATCGCCAGGCGGTACGCCGAACGCGGGCTGGAAACGACCCCCGGCCAGATCCTGGTCACGAACGGCGCGCAGCACGCGATCGGCCTGCTCGCCCGCACGCTGCTGCGCCCGCGTGACCGCGTGGTGGTCGACCACCCCAGCTACCCGCACGCGCTGGGGGTGTTTCGCGCGGCGGGGTGCCGGATCGCCCCCGTCGCGGTCACGGACGACGGCTGGGACGTCGAAACCCTGTCGGCGGCCACGCGGGGCGCCGCGCTGGCCTACCTCCTGCCGGACTTCCACAACCCGACCGGCCGCTGCATGTCCGAAGTGGACCGAGTTTCGTTCCGTCCGGAGTGTCCGGTCGTAGTGGACGAAACGATGGCCGAACTCGGTCTCGACGTCGCCCCGCCGACGCCGCTCGCCGTGCACCACCGCGGCGTCATCACGGTCGGTTCGATGGCGAAGACGTTCTGGGGCGGCCTGCGGGTCGGCTGGATTCGTGCGGACCCCGACCTGGTCCAACGGCTGAACCAGGCGCGGGTCGAAGTCGATCTGGGCACCCCGGTGGTGGAGCAACTCGCCTGCGCGGAACTACTGGGCGAAATAGGGGAAATCCTGCCCGCCAGGCTCGCCGACCTCCGCCGCTCCCGCGCCCTTTTGGTGAATCTGGTCGCCGAGCACCTGCCGGACTGGACCATCGGCGAGTCCCACGGCGGCCTGTCGGTATGGGCCGGGTTCCCGGACCCCATCAGCTCGGCACTCGCCGCCGTCGCGCCCCAGTTCGGCGTGCTCCTGGCCGCGGGCCCGCGCTTCGGCATCGGCGGCGCCTTCGAACGCTTCCTGCGCCTGCCCTACTCCCTGGACGCCGATGCCATGAAGACCGGGATCATCGGCATCGCGGAAGCCGTCGCGGCGGTCCGCTCCGGCCGCCGGGCCGACACCCCACCCGCCGCACTGGCCTGATATTCAGATCAGCGTCTCGGCTACCACTATCGCCGATGAACACACTCCGATTCGCCTCCACAGTCGATCAGCGAATCACGGAGATCCGGGAGCGCTACGGGCCGACGGATCTCGTCACCGCATTCATCCGGCAGGCCCGGCCCGAACTCGTCGGTGCGGTGAACCGAACCCAGCGACCGCTGCGGTCCGCCGGAATCGACTACGCGTAGAACGGTTCGGCGCGCTTCTCGAACCCGTGTCGGAGGCGAAGCCGAGTGGACTGGTGGATGGCCAGGTCAGCCAGCTGGTCGCGATCGACCCACAGCACTTCCTTGCTCTCATCGCTGGTTCGAAGTTCGCCGCCGAGCGGCCGGGCGCGAAAGCAGATCGAAAACTCCTGGCGAACCTCACCATCGGTGAACGCGATGATGTGCTCCGGGTCGCTGTAGATGCCGATGAGACCGATGACCTCGACGTGGACACCGGTCTCCTCTTCGACTTCGCGCACCACCGCCTCCGAGATCGTCTCACCGATCTCCTGTACGCCACCTGGCATGGCGTACAGGTCGTTGTCGGTTCGCCGGATCATCAGCAGATGGTCGTGTTCGTCGGTGATGAACGCGGTCGTTGCCACGACGATGCTGTTTGCCCGAGGCGCGTCGGGATCCTGGTAGTGATCGGTACGAGCCACGTGTCTCCTTGAAGACTCCGAGCAGATTTCGCAGAGATTGCCACCGGCAAGTGTCGGCCAGTATATCGTTGTCGACGCCGTAGAGGGAGCTGGGAATGATAGACGAACAGGTGATTTCGGGGCTGCGGCGCCATTTCGAAGCGGCGTGGCAGGAGCCTGTGCAGGTGACCGGCCTGAAGCGGGTGACGGTGGGCACCCGGCGAGATCAGCGGCGTGAGCGGGAAGGCGGGCCGCTGGGGTGTGCCGGGGAGGTCATCGCCGAGGTATTCGCGAACCTCGCCTGGCCGTTCATCGCGCTCGCGGACGTGGCGAGGCGGGTCAAACATTCAGCGCCCAGGAAGCACGCGGCGATCCCCAGCGGCCCGGCGTCCGGTGCGGCTTACCGGGTGGCGGAAGTGCTCAAGCGACATCCCGGCGATATCGCGATCGTCCGGGGACGGACGCGGCTGGCCATCGCCGCGGTCGCCGCACCGAAGACTCCACTGTGGACGAGCCAGGAGAATGACCGTCCACAGTGGAGTCCGAAACCGGTGAGTCTCTATTGGGAAGACGGCTCGATGCTCCTGTTCCGGGTCAGTTGACGCAGGGTGCGTCGCCAGAACCGGGAGCGGGTGCGGCGCCGGGCGCGAACTGGTCTTGGACGAAGGAACGCACCTTCGCCGGGTCGACTCCGAGCGCCGGTCCTGCCGCGGCGGGCGGTGGTGTGTCGCTGACGGGCACCGTCCCGAGGCGGAGGGTGTCGCCGCGGAGCTTGAGCAACTGGCCGGTGAGGTCGAGCAGGTTCCACCCGGGGTCGGTGTGGACCTTGTCGCGCACGGTGGTCAGCAGGGTGGTGAGGGCGTGTTCGCGAGTCGCCTCGGGCGCGGTGAGCACCTTGTTCGCCAGTGAGCGCAGGAACGCCTGCAACCGGACGATCCGGTCGAGGTCACCCTTGGGCAGGCCGTGCCGCTGGCGCACGAACTGCAGCGCCTTGTCCCCGGACACGGTTTGCTGCCCGGCGGGGAACGACACCCCGGTCAGCGGGTCGTCGATGGCGTGTTTCAGGCAGACCGGCACGCCGCCCGCGGCGGTGCTGATCTCGGCGAAACCCGCCATGTCGATGGTGGCGTAGTGGTCGACCGTGACCCCGGTGAGCGTTTGCACGGTGGTGGACATCGCGCGAGCGGCCGCCTCATCGGCGTCGGCCGGGCTCTTCCCCTTGGCGAGTTCGTCGTCTCGGACCTGCGTGTAGGTGCCGTTCAGCCGCTGCTTGCCGTGACCGGGCACGTCCACCCAGGAATCACGGGGGATCGACACGGCGCTCCCGGTGCCGTCCTGGCCGAGATGGGCCAGCACGATCGAGTCGGCGCGCGGCGAGCCAGGGCCGGAATCCAGGCCCATGACCAGGACGTTCAGGTCCTTCGCTGCCAATGCCGCGGGGGCCGCGGGAGCCGCGCCGTGGCGGTCCAGTAGCTGGGGCACGACGATTCCGGCCGCGGCCACCACCACGACGGCCGCGGCCGCCATGATCGGAGCGCGGTAGCGCCGGGCCGGGCGACTGCCTTCGTGCAACCGGGCGCGCACGGCGCCGGGGTCGACGGCGCGGCCGGCCTCTTCGGTCAGCGCGTCGCGGATGAGGGCTTCGGTTCGGTCGAGATTCATGCCCAGGCCTCCTTGGCCGTCGATTCGGCGTACCCGGTGGCGCGAAGCGTGCTCAACGCGCGGGAAAGATGGCTGCGCACAGTGCCGGTGCCGCAGCCGAGCACCTCGGCGATCTCGGCGTCGGTGCGGTCCTCGTAGTAGCGCAGCAGGATCGCGGCCCGCTGCTTGCGCGGCAGCATCGCGATCCTGGCCCGCATCGCGGCCCGCTCGGCGTGTTCGGCGGCCACGTCACCGGTCGGGGCGGCGATCGCGTTGAGGGTGTGGTGCTCGGACGAAATCTCCTTCGCCGCCCGTCGCCGACGCCACGACAGGTACTCGTTGGTGACCATCCGCCGCACGTACAGCTCCGGCGATCTCATCGACCCGATCCGCGCCCACCGCGGCTGCGCGCGCAGCAGCACCTCCTGCACGATGTCCTGCGCGAGATGCGGATCGCAGGTCAACGCGGTGGCGTACCGCAACAGCCGATCGAGCCGTTCGGCGACGAACAGGTCGAAACCTTCGTGCACCAGCACTCCTTCCCAAGCTCCTCCGGTGATCGTTACCTACTTCAAACGCGGTGGAGCGAGCGGAATGTTGAGTCCCGCGCGAAAAACCACAAGATCGTCTCCGTACGACGAAAACCGGCCTGGGAGTCCCTGGTGGACAGGATTCCCAGGCCGGGTGAACGCGCGAAGGGTGGACTTCAGCCGGGTACCTGGCGAGCCAGATCGCGATGAACTGATCCCCGGGTTCGACGACCTGGCCAAGATCGCCGAATAGTGCCCCTGACCTGCGCATGTCTTGTCACCGGTTCTCGCGGATTTTCGCCCTTGCCCGACGCCTGACGGCCTGGCGACCCCCTGCCCACCCTTCCGCCTTCATCCCGACACGACGCCCAGAACGCGGCCGGTGGTGCGACCGGCCGTTGTCACGATATGGCGTCGGGGTGATCGGGTTCCGGACACGGTGCGTAACAGCCTTCGGCGGGCTGGCGACCTGGTGATCACGATGCTCGCCAAGGAGGCCGACGTTGGCCAAGGGAAGACCTGACTCGCCGCCGGGCGGCGCTGTGCGGGGTGACCCGCTCGCGGCCGCACCGCCCGGCCGGTGGGCGGAGCGGAGCGGCAGCCCGCCGTGTCGGACGCGGATGCGGCCGCCCAGGCGAGGGGCTCCCTACGTGCCAGGCGCGCCGCCCGGCGGCGCGCCCTTGATCCCATAGAGCCAAATTCGGCAGCAACTTGATGGTAAATAGGCGTCTATCAAATGATAGGAAGTTCATACGTGGCTGACATCGACCCGAACCAGCATGTTCTACAGCAACTGGTGTTCCCTGCACGCTATGAAGCTCTAGTAGACCGTCTCGGTCCTGAGGTGGTGAGCCTCCTGGTCACGCCAGAGGAGAAAACTCAAAACACTTTGGAAGATGCCGCGTATGCGGTATTTAGCCGAGGTGAAGGCACGCTGCTTCCCTTATATGCCGCTTCTGGAACCGGTAAGACGACCTTAGCGAACAACTTATCTTACTTTCTCCCAAAAGTCTTCTCGCCCACAGTAATGCATGACGGAGGTGTGACGGCTGGGGAACTTCGTGCGTCAACAGGTCGAGCCATAGAAGCGCTGGCAGCAGACGACGCTCGAATTGTGCCGATCAACATTGATCATCGAGAAGGAAGCCCTCCTTCTGGTGTGGAGCTAGCTGAGCTGAAAAGATTTCTTCGAACTCCGGGTGTGGGTTCCAGGTCGATTATTCTGTGGCCGGACACTTCCCGTGAGATATCGATGAACACGGCTAGGTCGTATGAAGATATCGCGGGATCTGCGCCGGTTGGCATCCCGATTGAGGTGCAAGGTCCAATTCGTGAGACTTGGCATGATGTAGCGGCCAATACACTTAAGTTGAGCAATGACTCCAGCTAATCGCTCGTCGATTGCTCAGTATTGTCTCACTAAACTGAGAAATTATGGGCGGGAGTTGGGCTGGATATCAGATTGAAAAGCGCGGCAGGCTAGTTAAAGCGTGCACTGAATACTATCCCATACTAAAGTTTGCAAGATTGACCATATCTCCTGTGATGGTGTCGGTCTGAGCGGAAACAAGACGAGATCGCTTGCCGGACTTGTTGGCATACCCGATTGTTCGACATCCTGCGGATCGAGCCGCCTGGGTGTCTGAGGTTGAGTCGCCTACCAGTATGCAGTCGGTTGTGGCCACGTTCAGATTTTCGGCTGCCTGAAAAATCAGGTGTGGTGCAGGCTTTAGGAGTGAGGCTATCGAGTTACTGCGGCCAGAGAATGCGTCGATGGTCCCATTAAGGTTGTAGAGATCTACGTATACCCCAATGGCTGCGATGCTGTTGTTGCTGACTATGGCGAGTGGGCGGCCAGTGTTGTGCCAAGCGTGGATGAGGGCGTGGGCGCCTGGGGTGGGTTCAGCAGTGGCGATGGCTTCGACTTCGAGTGCGGTGAAGGCGGCTTCGACGTAGCGGGCTTCGTCGTCGCCGAGTGTGGCGGCGTAGCGGAAGACATCGAAAGGGTCGTCGGCGTTGGCGACGGATTCGGGCAGCTCGGTGTGTCCCCCGTCAGCCAGGACTACGCGGAGTTGTTCGGCGACCGCGGATGCCGGGAGTCCGGCGAAGACGGAGCAGATGGGGCCGTCGAAGTCCAGGAGTAGGGCTTTGGCGTTGGCCAGGAGTTCGCGGGCTTTGGCCTCGTCGCCGGTGGTCACCGGGTGTACTCCTTGGCGACGGTGGTCCACATGCTGGTGAACCAGGCTTTGGCCTGGTCGACGTATTGGCTGCCGGTGGAGGTGTCATCGTCGTTGGCGGAGTGGTGGAACAGGATGGCGTCTTTGCCCATCAGGTCGTACATGGCTTGGGTCTTGCCGCCGAAGGTGATGACGTGCTCCCGGACGGGGTAGAAGCCGAAGAACGCCTCTTCCTCGTTGATCAGGTAGAGCTTGAACAGCGGCGCTGTGGGGTGGACTCGGATTTCCGCGGTGGCTTCGTTGACCAGGCCGAGTTCGGCCAGCTCGGTGACGGAGTCGACGATGGCCAGGGTGTGGCGGCGCATGATTTCTTCGGCGCGCTGGCGGAAGGCGGGGCTGTCGGCCTGGTCCTCGACGGTGACCGGGAGGCTCCACGGCTGGCGCGGATCGGGCACAAGGAGTCGCACGGTGATGGACTCCGGGCGCAGTCGACCGATGCGGATCTTGTCCAGCGGTTCGGCGATGACGCCGTGCAGGGTCTCGCCGGAGAATCCGGCGAAGTCGATGGTGACGTGCTGGGCCTCGAAGGCGCGTTCGATGTGCGGGCGCAGGCCGACTGGGCGCTCGGTGCGCTCTCGGACGAAGACGCCGCTGCCCTGTCGGGAGACGATCAGCCCTTCTTCTCGCAGTTCGCGTAGGGCGTTCTGGACGGTCATCGGGGCGACGTTGTACGCCTTCGCCAACTCGTTCCGAGATGGCAGCTTGTCCCCGGCGGTGAACTTGCGGGTGAGGATGGCCGCTCGCAGGGCGTTGGCGACCTGCACGTATGGCGGACGCGGGTCATCCGGGTCGAGTGCCATGAGGGCTGTCCTTCTCCCTGTGTCGACGTGGTGTGCAGGCGCTAATACACGTGTATTACACGCCCATACATGCCTCCACCAGGCTATCGCTCCTGTCTAGGCCAGCTAGCGAGCTAGACCGCTCGCGTGTTGATTGACTTGTCTAGCCAGGCTAGGTAGCCTGGCCGAGTCAGACACGTTGGACAGCACCGAACAAGGGTGCTCGGACTAGGAGCAAAGCCAGATGGCAGTAGCACGCGGAACGCGTTTCGAAATCGACCACGACCAGGTGTTTCCCGAAGGGGCGACGATCGTCGGCCCGGTGTCTCCGGACATGGAATACGTCTCCAACGAGGACAAGGCCAGGGGCAAGCAGCCCAAGCAGAAGATCGACGAGCAGACCGGGCTTCCACAGTGGAAGGTCACCGTGACCGACCCGTCGGCGGAGAAGGACCGCGACAAGTCCACGACGGGCACCCTGCTCGACCGGGTTCAGCCGGTTCCGCCCGCGGCGGCGATAGCGGGTTTCGACTTCCGGCCGGTCGTGTTCGAGGGCCTGACCGTGGAGGCCCGCGTCATGGGCGAGAAGTTCAAGTACCAGGGCTGGGTCCTGCGCGCCTCCGGGATGCGGGAGCCCAAGGCGGCAACCCCGCCGAAGTCCTCGACGGCGAAGACCAGCGGCCCGAACGAGCAGAAGACGGCTGCGTGATGGTCAAGCGGCCGTCGCGTGAGGCGGTCGCTCGGTGGAATGCCGCGTACGCCGAGCAGACAGCCGCGCTGTTCGCCGCGATGCGCTCCGAGGTGGGCGACGTAGCAGCGGTGCGGCGTCTGGCGCTGGCGTATCACTCGGTGGCGGAGTCCTGGCGTGCCCTGGCAGCCGATCTGGCGGCACCACTTTGGTCTCGTCACGCGGCATCCGTTGCCGCTGAGGAATTCGAACGGCGTGCGCGGGTCGAGAACCGTCGCGCCGACTCAGCCCAGAACTAGGAGCAAGGCGGATGACGTCGCACGAGCGGATCAACGCCTGGGAACAGGCGTACCGGGACTACAGCGCCGCATACGACCGACCCGACATCAGCGCGGCGGAAATGGCCGTCCTGTCCTGGGGAGTCGCGGGTGCTTGGCGGAATTTGGCCGCACAGGGCCGTATTCCGTGGTGGGTATTGGCGGCGGTGACGGCGGCGAAAGAGGCGTTCGAGGAACAGGCGCAGCGCTGGAGCTGGTACGCCGCGAGCGAGGAAGGAGAAAGGCATGGCGTTCGAAGGGACGTGGATCCCTGGTCCGGGGGCGGTGGCGGGGGTGCGCAACCTTGGCCGTCACGTGAACCAGGCGGCGCTGGTGATGACGCTGGGTTCGGAGAGCCTGGTGATCGTGGCGCCTCGTGGTTCGGCGGAGTGGCCGGAGTTCGTGCGGTTCCTTCGCCAGCTCCGCGACGGCGCTGAGGAGATGATCGATTTCTTCGACACCAAAGCAATGTTCGCCGAACGCGACGACTGAGCCCGGCGCAAGAGAGGTGACGCGGTGATGTTGGCGGTGGGGAATCCGGGGCATTGCCTGGCCTGTGGGGAGATGTACAAGTTCATCACCTACGACAAGGTCACGGTGTCGTTCGGGGGCCGGCTGCGGCGGATGCGGAAGAAGCTGAAACTGCGGCAGTGGGAAGTTGCCGAGCGGGCGGGCTTGTCGCGGGACTACATCAGCGTGCTGGAGCTGAGCGACAGGCAGCAATTGAAGATCTCGACACTGGTCGCTCTCGCGGCCGCGCTGGAGGTGTCGGCTCGCCACCTCGTCCTGTTGGCGCTGGAGGACTACCAGCACGTTCAGGCGCAAAAACAGGAACTGGAGGGTGAATCGTGACGGTCATACGTCCTGATCCGTACTCGCTGGGATCGCTGGTGCTGTCGAAGGACTGCCACGGCTGCCAGGAGCTGTTCGAATTCGAGCAAGAGCCCCGGGTGCGGTTCGGGGATCGGCTGCGGTCGATCCGGGAGAGCAGCGACCTGAGCGTGGCTGAGGTGTCCGAGCGTTCCGGCTATTCCGCGAACAGCGTGACAGTGCTGGAATGCGTGGCCGCGCCACCGACGGATCTGGTGTCGCTGGTGCGGTTGGCGGATGCGTTGGGGGTGCATCGCAAGGACGTGGTGCTGCTCGCGCTCGGCCGGTTGATCACGGACTTCCCACCACGAGTCCGGCGCCCTGTCTCGGGCAAGTTTCCCCCGGAAAGGCTGTGGTGGTGATAGCGGGCGAGCGAACCTCAGCCGGGGTACATCGCGAGCCAGATCGCGATGTAGTGGCAGGTCGCGGCCAGCACGGTGCAGGCGTGGAAGTACTCGTGGTAGCCGAAGGTTTCCGGGAAGTGGTTCGGCCAGCGGGTGGCGTAGAAGATCGAGCCCGCGGTGTAGAACAGGCCGCCGACCAGCAGCAGTACCAGTGCGGCGACGCCGGCGTGGGTGAGCAGTTCGGGCAGCACGAAGACGGCGACCCAGCCCAGTGCGATGTAGATCGGCACGCCGAGCCAGCGCGGCGCGTGCGGCCACAGGAGCTTCAGCGCGACGCCCGCGATGGCGCCGCCCCAGACCACGCTGAGCACGATGTACCCGGTCGGCTGCGACATCGCCAGCAGCGTGAACGGGGTGTAGGTGCCCGCGATGAACAGGAAGATCATCGAGTGGTCGGCGCGCTTCATCCACTTGTACGCCTTCGGGCTCCACAGGCGACGGTGGTAGAGCGCGCTCACGCCGAACAGGCCGAGCACGGTCAGGCCGTAGACCGAGGTCGCCAGCGCGGCGGTGCCCGAGACGGTCGACGCGGCCAGTGAGATCAGCGCGGCGGCCGCAGCCACCGAGCCGAAGAAGGACCAGAAGTGGATGTGCCCGCGCAGCCGGGGACGAGTGTCGACGACGGGCGAGGACGATGGGGGCTCGGTCGCTACGCTCACATGCTTCAGGCTACGGGACCGTAGGTCATCTGCCACCCCCCGTGGTGCGGCACACGGCGCCGCGGAGGTGCGTAGGCTCCCTTCCCGTGAGCGTTCGGTCCTTTCTTTCAGACGTCGTCTACAGCATCTACAGCCGCAGGCTGATCCAGCAGGCCAGGGGCAAGCACCCCCGGCACGTCGCCGTCATCCTGGACGGAAACCGCAGGTGGGCGCGTGAAGCCGGGTTCACCGACGTCGCCGACGGGCACCTGATCGGTGCGAAGAAGATCGCCGACTTCCTGAGCTGGTGCCGCGAGGCCGATGTCGAAGTGGTCACACTGTGGCTGCTCTCCACCGACAACCTCGGCCGGGCGTCCGAAGAGGTCACTGCGCTGCTGAAGATCATTCCGGACGTAGTGGACGAACTGTCCGGACCGGACACCCCGTGGCGCCTGCGCATCGTCGGCGCGCTGGACCTGCTGCCCTCGGAACCCGCGAAGCGGCTCGCCGAGGCCGCGGCCAGGACCGACGGGCGCACCGGGATGGAGGTCAACATCGCGGTCGGCTACGGCGGGCGGCAGGAGATCGCCGACGCGGTCAAGAAGCTCCTGCGGCAGCACGCCGACGAGGGGACTTCGATTCTCGAGCTGGCGAAGATCCTCGACGTCGACCATATTTCGGAACACATGTACACCTCTGGCCAGCCGGATCCCGATTTGATTATCAGGACCTCGGGTGAGCAGCGGTTGTCCGGTTTTCTGCTATGGCAGTCCGCGCATTCGGAGTTCTGGTTCAACGAGGCTTATTGGCCCGCATTCCGCAGGGTGGACTTCCTCCGCGCGCTGCGCGACTACGCGACCAGGCACCGCCGCCTCGGCCGCTGAGCGGCGGACAGCGCGCGGGCCCGGAATCCAGTGGATTCCGGGCCCGCGGCGGTTACCCGCTAGCGCACCGTGCTCAGTGGTGGCTCAGCGAGTGGGCGATCAGCGACGGGGTGGTGGCGATGCCCGCGTAGGCACCGGCGACCAGCGAGGCGGCACCGTAGCCGAGTGCGCCGCCACCCTCGATGAACTGGTAGTAGGCGTCGGCGAAGGTGATGTCGTCACCGTGGGACGCGGGAACGGAGGGGGACTCCGCCGGAGCAGCGAACGCGGTTCCGCCGATCATCATCATGCCTGCAACCGCCGCTGTCACGAATCCGGCCTTCTTCAGCACTGCGCACACTCCTAGGTCGAGAATGGGAGAAACTGCCGGCCGCCGATGTTGCTCGCGGTATGTCCGGCAGATTACAAATTACTCCACTTGGCCGAGTCGTGATCGTCCGGTTACCCGATTGTGTGAGTAATGCGGCGGCTTGTCACTCGGCCTGGTTAAGTTCATTAATCCACTGGCTGCGCACATGTTCGAACCGTGGTACAGGGCAATGAAAATCCTTCGGGTGAACGCCTGAGTCCCTTTCGGGTTAGCCTATTCGGCCGCATCGCGCTCGACGGGGTGAAAGATGACACTGAGTGATCATCGACGGGGATAGCACACTGCGTTGGTATCCCGCGACTAACCGTGAGATGACGAATTGGCGAATCACCTGTGTGGCTGCCTGCACGATCGCCGATACGGAGGTAGCTTCCGAGGTGACGGACCACGACCAAGGTGGGCCGTCACGGGAGGCCCTGGTCGTGGCTGTGGTTGAGGGAACGGTGAAACCGTTCGCGAAACGCACGAGGGGGCCGGCACCCGGCCCTCGTGGCCGCGCCTGACGCACCGGCGTCAGGGGAGCGGACCAACCAGGGCAGTGCCCGGCCCAGCGAGTGCGGGCGTGGTGCCACGCCCACGAGGGAGATGCCGTCGTGACTGCGCAGCGTTTGCCCCGAAAGGCCTCCGGCCGCTCTTCGACCAGTGCCGTCGGCACTGAGAAAGCCTCGATCGTTCCGAATTCCGCGCGGCAGACCTATGTGCTCGACACGTCGGTGCTGCTGTCCGACCCGTGGGCGGTGACCAGGTTCGCCGAACACTCCGTGGTACTGCCGCTGGTGGTGATCAGCGAGCTGGAAGGCAAGCGGAACCACCCCGAACTGGGCTGGTTCGCCCGCGAAGCGCTCCGGTTGCTCGACGACCTCCGCCGCGCGCACGGGAGACTCGACGCGCCGCTGCCCATCGGCGACCACGGCGGCACCCTGCACGTCGAGCTGAACCACTCCGACCCCACGGTGCTGCCCGCCGGGTTCCGCACCGACGCCAACGACCACCGGATACTGGCCTGCGCGCTGAACCTGGCGACCGAGCTGGACTCCGTCACGCTGGTGACCAAGGACATCCCGCTCAGGGTCAAGGCGGGCGCGGTCGGGCTGGACGCGGACGAGTACCGGGCGCAGGACGTCACGCCGTCCGGGTGGACCGGGATGGCCGACATCGACGTGCCCCGCGAGGCGATCGACGCGCTGTTCCACGACGGGAAGATCGAACTGCTGGACTTCGGGCTCGACGGGGTCGACGAGCTGCCGTGCCACACCGGGCTGCGGCTGCTCGGCGACAGCTCCAGCGCGCTCGGCAGGGTCACCGCCGACAAGCAGGTGCGGCTGGTGCGCGGCGACCGGGAGGCGTTCGGCCTGCACGGGCGGTCCGCGGAGCAGCGCATCGCGCTCGACCTGCTGCTCGACCCCGAGGTCGGCATCGTCTCGCTCGGCGGGCGCGCGGGCACCGGCAAGTCGGCGCTCGCGCTGTGCGCCGGGCTCGAGTCGGTGATGGAGCGCCGCGAGCACCGCAAGGTGGTCGTGTTCCGGCCGGTGTACGCGGTCGGCGGGCAGGAGCTCGGCTACCTGCCCGGCTCGGAGTCGGAGAAGATGCAGCCGTGGGCGCAGGCGGTCTTCGACACCCTCGGCGCGCTGGTCAGCGAGAACGTCCTCGATGAGGTCTTCGACCGCGGCATGCTCGAAGTGCTGCCGCTGACGCACATCCGCGGCCGCTCGCTGCACGACGCGTTCGTGATCGTGGACGAGGCGCAGTCGCTGGAGCGCAATGTGCTGCTGACCGTGCTCTCGCGGCTCGGCACGGCGTCACGGGTGGTGCTGACGCACGACGTCGCGCAGCGCGACAACCTGCGCGTCGGGCGGCACGACGGGGTGTCCGCGGTGATCGAGAAGCTGAAGGGGCACCCGCTGTTCGCGCACGTGACCCTGACGCGCTCGGAGCGGTCCCCGATCGCCGCGCTCGTCACGGAGATGCTCGAAGAGCACTGACCCCGAAGGGTGGCCTTCGGGACGCAGCCGCCCCGAAGGTCACCTTCAGGGACTTCTCACCAGCCCGACGGGAGCGGGCGGCCTTCGGCGAACCCGGCGGCCGACTGCACGCCGAGCACCGCGCGCTCGTGGAACTCCTCGATGTTCCGCGCGCCCGCGTAGGTGAACGAGGACCGGACGCCGGAGCCGATCGAGTCGAGCAGGTCCTCGACGCCGGGCCGCGCCGGGTCGAGGTGCATCTTCGACGACGAGATGCCTTCCTCGAACAACGCCTTGCGCGCGCGGTCGAACGCGTCGTCGCTGCGGGTGCGGGCGCCGACCGCGCGCTTCGACGCCATGCCGAAGGACTCCTTGTACGGGCGGCCGTTTTCGTCGTAGCGCAGGTCGCCGGGGGATTCGTGGGTGCCGGCGAACCACGAGCCGACCATCGCCGCCGAAGCGCCGGCGGCGAGGGCGAGCGCGACGTCGCGCGGGTGGCGGATCCCGCCGTCGGCCCACACGTGCTTGCCCAGCGCGCGCGCCGCGGCCGCGCAGTCGGCGACGGCCGAGAACTGCGGCCTGCCGACGCCGGTCATCATCCGCGTCGTGCACATCGCGCCCGGCCCGACGCCGACCTTCACCACGTCGGCGCCCGCGTCGATCAGGTCGCGCGTGCCCTCGGCGGTGACCACGTTGCCCGCGACCACCGGCACCGACGGCGACACCGACCGCACCGCCTTGAGCGCGGTGAACATCTTGTCCTGGTGGCCGTGCGCGGTGTCCACGACGAGCACGTCCACCCCGGCTTCGAGCACGGCTTCGGCCTTCGCGGCCACGTCGCCGTTCACGCCGACCGCCGCCGCGATGCGCAGGGCGCCCTGGTCGTCGAGCGCGGGCGTGTAGATGTCGGCGCGCAGCGCGCCGATCGCGGTCAGCACCCCGGCGAGCCTGCCGTCGCCGTCCACGCCGACGGCCAGCTTCGCGCCGCGCGCGTGCAGCATGTCGAAGACTTCGCGCGCGGGCGTTTCGAGCGAGCAGGTGACCAGCACCGGCTCGGCGATGTCGGCGAGGCGGGTGAACCGGTCCACGCCGGCGCAGGCGGCTTCGTCGACGATCCCGGCGGGGCGGCCCTCGCCGTCGACCACGACGACCGCGCCGTGGGCGCGCTTGCCGACCAGGTTGAGCGCGTCGGCGACCGCGTCACCGCCGGTGAGCACGAGCGGGGTGTCCCACACCGGGTGCCTGCCCTTGACCCACTCGGTGATCCCGGCGACCGCGGCCGGGTCCACGTCCTGCGGCAGCACCACGAGGCCGCCCCGCCTGGCGACGGTCTCGGCCATCCGGCGGCCGGCCACCGCGGTCATGTTGGCCACCACGATCGGGATCGTCGTGCCAGTGCCGTCCACTGTGGACAGGTCGACGTCGAAGCGGGACTCCACGTCCGACCGGTTCGGCAGCAGGAACACGTCGTCGTAGGTCAGGTCGTTGGCGGGCCGGTGGCCATCCAGAAAGCGCACGAGAACTCAGACTACATGCCGTGGCACAATCGGGACGTGGGCGACCGGGACCGGGACGAAAGCGGCAAAGCGCGCAACGCCAGGCCGCGCGACGGTCTCGGGAGGCCGCTGCCCTACGGCGCCGAAGGGGTCGAGCGCCAGCCGGAAGGCATCGTGCGCAGTCCGGAAGAGACGGTCACCGAAGCGCAGCGGCTGCTCGAAGACGGCAAGCCGTTCCACGCGCACGAGGTCTTCGAGGACGCGTGGAAATCCGGCCCGGACAGCGAGCGCGAGCTGTGGCGAGGGCTCGCTCAGCTCGCCGTCGGCCTCACGCACGCGGCGCGCGGGAACTCCTCCGGCGCGGGGTCGCTGCTCCGGCGCGGCGCGTCGAACATCGCGCCGTTCGAGCCGGAGCACCCGCACGGCCTGGACATCAGCGGGCTCGTGACCTGGGCGAACGCGCTCGCGGACGACCCGGCTTTCGAGGTGCCGCGCCTGCGCCGCCGTACGTGATCGAAAACCCATTCGCCGTTCCTGACCGGTCAAGTAGACTGATCGACGCGGTCGGCACAGTTCTGCCTCCGGCCGCGTCTCGTCGACCACCACGCGCCGCGACCACGGGTCTGCGCCGGGCAGGACGACCTACCAATTACGGAGCACTGCATGGCGGACTCCCGCCCTAATACCTCTTTCGCCGCGCTCGGCGTACCCGCCGAACTCGTCACCGTGCTCGCTGAGCACGGCGTCGACGCGCCGTTCCCCATCCAGGCGGCCACCTTGCCGCACTCGCTCGCCGGGCGTGACGTGCTCGGCCGCGGCCGGACCGGATCCGGCAAGACCTACGCGTTCGTGCTGCCGCTGCTCGCGCGGCTCGCCGAGCGCCCCGTGAAGCGGCGCGCGTCCAGGCCGCGCGCGCTGATCCTGGCGCCGACCAGGGAACTGGCCAGCCAGATCGACGCCGCGATCACCCCGCTGGCGAAGGCGTTGTCCTTGCGCAGCACCACGATCTTCGGTGGCGTCAGCGCGAACCCGCAGATCAGCGCGGTGCGCGGCGGCGTCGACATCGTGGTCGCCTGCCCTGGGCGGCTGGAGGACCTGACCTCCTCGGGTGACGTGCGGCTCGACGACATCGAGATCACCGTGCTCGACGAGGCCGACCACATGGCCGATCTCGGCTTCCTGCCGGTGGTGCGCAGGCTGCTCGACCGCACCCCGCGCGACTCCCAGCGCATGCTGTTCTCCGCGACGCTCGACGCCGGGGTGGACGTGCTGGTCAAGCGGTACCTCACCGACCCGGTCACGCACAGCGTGGACTCGGCGCGGTCCCCGGTCTCGACGATGAAGCACCACGTGCTGCACGTCGTCGAAGGGGAGCGGCTCGAGGTGCTCGCGCAGCTCGCGTCCGCGCCTGGCCGGTCGGTGGTGTTCACCAGGACGAAGCACCGGGCGAAGTCGCTCGCGAAGCAGCTCGTGAAGTCCGGGGTGCCCGCGGTGGAGCTGCACGGCAACCTCGGCCAGAACGCCAGGACCCGCAACCTCGGCGCGTTCTCGGACGGCTCGGCGACCACGCTCGTCGCCACCGACATCGCGGCCCGCGGCATCCACGTCGACGACGTGGCCAGGGTCATCCACGCCGACCCGCCGGTCGAGCACAAGGCCTACCTGCACCGGTCGGGGCGCACCGCGCGCGCCGGCGCCGAGGGCACGGTCATCACGCTCATGACGGACGCGCAGATCGCCGACGTCCGCGACCTGACCAAGAAGGCCGGGATCAAGCCGAACACCACCAGGGTGGGGCCGGGGCACGCGCTGCTGTCGCAGCTGGCGCCCGGTGAGCGGACGTTCGTGCCACCGCCCGCCGCGGCACCGCAAAGCACGGACGCCGGTTCGCGGCGTCCGGCGCGCGGTGGCTCGGGGCGTCCGGGGCCTGCCCGGTCCGGGTCGGGGCGCTCGGGTGCCGGGCGCTCCGGTTCGGCGAACGGGTCCGGCCGCCGGTCGGCCGGTGCCGCTCGCCAGGGCGCGAACGGATCCGCTCGGGACGGTGCGGCCGCGAACGGCTCCGGTCGCCAAGGCGCGAACGGATCCGCTCGCCAGTCCGCCAGTGGTGCCGCCCGGCAGGGTGGCGGTCGCGGCGGTGCGAACGGGTCCGCTCGTGATGGCGCGGCCGCGAACGGTGCCGGTCGCCAGGGCGGAAACGGCGGCGGTCGCCGCGGGGCGAACGGCTCCGCTCGCCAGGGAGCGGCCGCGAACGGATCCACTCGCCGTGGCGCGAACGGTTCCGCTCGCGAGGGCGGAGCTGCCAGCGGCGCCGCTCGCCACTCCGCGAACAGCTCTCCCCGTCGTGGCGCCAACGGCGCCGCCCGCCAGGGCGGCGGGCAACGCTCGTCACGGGGCGCGCGCCGCGGTTGACCGCGGTCGACCCCGGGCGCCCGCCGACGTCCTGACGGTGACCTTGGGGACCTACACGCCCCGAGGGTCGCAATCATGATGTGTGCGCGTCGGTTCCGGTGAGGTGGGTGGCGGATGCGTGGAGCCGTCGGGGCCTTGGTCCGTGAAGGTCGCCTTCGGGGAATCTGACGCCGCGATCTCGCCCCTCACGGCGTGCGGCGTGGTGGTGCTGATGCCCTGAAGGTGACCTTCGCGGCGTCAGATTCCCTCAAGGGCACCTTCAGGGCATGCGCCCTGGAGCGGGAGCAGCCCCGGTGAAGGCCGCATCCGCGGCATGCACATCCCTGAAGGCCCCTGCAGGGGCCTTCAGCGCGGACGGGGAAGAGGCGCGGGCGGCGAAATCCCAGCGCATGCCCTGAAGGTGACCTTCGCGGCGTCAGATTCCCCGAAGGGCACCTTCAGGGCATGCGCAGCGGACCTCATCTCGGCCTCTATAGGAGCATCCTTCGGGGCGTGGCGGGATTTCGTTCGGGGTCAGGGCTTTTCCCAGCCGGAGGAGGCCGCTCGTTCGGCCCCGATCGTGGTGCCCTCGCCGTGTCCAGTGTGGACGGTGGTCTCGTCCGGCAGCGCGAACAGCCTGTCCTGGATGGACCGCACGATGGTCGGATAGTCCGAATAGGACCGTCCGGTCGCGCCGGGCCCGCCGTTGAACAGGGTGTCGCCGGTGAACACGACGCCGAGCGAAGGCGCGTGCAGGCAGACCGCGCCGGGCGCGTGCCCCGGGGTGTGCAGCACGGTCAGCTCGGTACCCGCGATCGACAGGACCTGTTCGTCGCGAAGCTCGCCGTCGGGTGCGCGTTCGGGGTGGGTGAGGTCCCACACCACGCGGTCGTCCGGGTGCAGCAGGATCGGCGCACCGGTCCGCCGTGCCAGCTCGGGCGCGGCGTTCACGTGGTCGTTGTGCCCGTGGGTGCTCACGATGGCGCGCAGCGCGCGCTCGCCGACGGCTTTTTCGATCGCGTCCGCGTCGTGTGCCGCGTCGATGACGATGACCTCGCGCTCGTCGCCGACTAGCCAGACGTTGTTGTCGACGTCCCAGCTGCCGCCGTCGAGTTCGAAGACACCCGAGGTCACCAGATTCACTACGTTCGCCGTCATGGTCGCGACCCTAGTGGACAGTTCGCGTACCGAAGGTATCCTACCTTTGAGTAGACTTACTCTTGGTAGGTTCTGGAGGTCGCGATGTCGCACGAACCCCTGTCCGAGCCGCTGACCCTGCGCTGCGGTGCGACCATCCCGCACCGGATCGCCAAGTCGGCGATGAGCGAACAGCTCGGCGACCGGCGCAACGGCCCGACGCGCGAGCTGGCCGCGCTCTACCGCACGTGGGCGAGCGGCGGGGCTGGCGTGCTGGTCACCGGCAACGTGATGGTCGACCCGAAGGCGCTCGGCGAGCCGCGCAATGTGGCGCTGCCCGCGACGCCGTCCGCGGCCGGCTACCGCGCCTGGGCCGAATCGGTCCGGGGCACCGAGGCGCAGCTGTGGGTGCAGCTCAACCACCCCGGCCGCCAGAGCCCGAGGTTCCTGTCGCGTCGGCCCGTCGCACCGAGCGCGGTGCCGTTCGCCGATCGCGGCGTCCGGTCCGCGTTCGCCACGCCGCGCGCGCTGACCCCGGACGAGGTCGAGGCCATCATCGAGCGGTTCGTGCTGGCCGCGAAGACCTTCGTCGACGCCGGGTTCGCGGGGATCCAGCTGCACGGCGCGCACGGCTACCTGATCTCGCAGTTCCTGTCCCCGTTGACGAACCTGCGCACCGACGAATGGGGCGGTGACGCGGTCAAGCGCCGCCGGTTCCTGCTCGAAATCGTCCGCCGGACCCGCGCCGCGATCGGCGATCGCGTGCCGTTGTCGGTGAAGCTGAACAGCGCGGACTTCCAGCGCGGCGGCTTCGGCGAGGACGAGTCGCTGGAGGTGGTGCGGGAACTCGACGCGGCGGGCCTCGACCTGCTGGAGATCTCGGGCGGCACGTACGAAAAGGCCGTGATGATGGGCGCGGCGAAGGAGAGCACCGTGCGGCGCGAGGCCTACTTCCTCGACTACGCCGCGAAAGCGCGCAAGGTGAGCGAGTTCGCGCTCATGGTGACCGGCGGGTTCGCCACCGCGAGCGGCATGACGGAGGCGCTGAAGTCGGGCGCGCTCGACGTCGTGGGGCTCGGGCGGCCCATGACGGTGGCGCCGGACCTGGCGGGCAGGCTGCTCGCGGGCGAGGACGTGCGCGCGGAGCGGCTGTGCCCGAAGACCGGCATCCGGCTCGCCGACAGCCTGCTCGAAATCCAATGGCACACCCAGCAGCTCCACCGGGTGGCCGGGGGGAAGCCGGTCGACCGGCGCCGCGGCGCGCTGCGGTCACTCGTGCACGCCGGGCTGAACGATCCGTTCAACGCGTTCCGGCGGGTGCGCGGGTAACCCGTTCGTGAGTCCTTTTTGGCCGTTGTTCCCGCGGGCCAATTCGCTGACCTGCGAAGACCGGTGATCAATGGCCGAGAGGGCGTGCTTCGCCTTCCGGCTGGGAAGAACGCTCCTTACGGTCGATTGGCCGGGTATCCACCCGGTGTGGCGATTCGACCGGCCAAGGGGTGACGGCAATGGGTGGCAGGACTCGGCGGAAGTGGCTGACGCGGGGATTCGCGACGGCCTCGGTGACGGCGGCGTTCGTCGGCGCGACCGTGGTCGCGGCCCCGGCGGCGAGTGCGAACTCGCAGGGCTGCACGCAGAGCGAGATCGACGGCGGCGCCGCGCTGCTGTGCACGGCGGTGTACGGGAACAGTCACGGCGTGTACGTCGACAAGGTGTCGATTTCGGCGGACATCAAGGACCACACGTGCAACGGGGTCTTCGAGACCTGGGGCGAGCTGCCGGACGGGAAGACCTGGCGCGACCGCGGCCAGGCGAAGTGCGGCCTCGGCCGGGTGTGGGTGGACTTCGCGCCGAAGCGGGAGTTCAAGAACGACGCGAAGCTGTGCGGCGCGCTCGTGCGGGTGAACGGGAAGGTGCGCCCGGAGCACGCCTGCGTGAAGATCTTCAAGTGATGGGGGTGGGCCGGGAGCCGCGGTGGGGTGTGCCGCGGCTCCCGGTCTTTTCCGTGGTCCGCCACGAATTCGGCCCTCGTGCTTGGGTCCGACGTTGGTGATCCGTGCCGGTGCCCCGGAGGATGCTCCTGTAGAGGTCAAGGTGAGGTCCGCCGCGCAATGCCCTGAAGGGGCCCTTGAGGGAATCTGATGCCGCGAAGGTGTCCTTCGGGGCATGTGCTGGGATTTCGCCGCTCGCGTCTCTTTCTCGTGTCCGCGCTGGTGCCCCGAATGGGGCGGGCCTTCATAGGCGTGGATGTCGCGGATGTGTGGACCGCCCCGGGTTTCGTGGAGACCTGATCATCGCCTTCGCGGGGCTTGCTCGGTTCCGGAGCGTATGCCCTGAAGGGGCCCTTGAGGGAATTTGATGCCGCGAAGGTGTCCTTTGGGGCATGAGGGGCGCCGTGCCGCTTGCTGCGAGGGGTGAGATCGCGGCGTCAGATTCCCCGAAGGCGTCCTTCGGGGAATGCGCCGGACTTCCCGAGCTCAGGCCTTTTCCCCGCACGTGCCCCGAAAGGGGGGGTCTTCGCGGGGGTGAATGCCGCGGATGTGATCTTGTAGGCCCGCTTTGCTCCGGAGCGTATGCCCTGAAGGGGCCCTTGAGGGAATCTGATGCCGCGAAGGTGTCCTTTGGGGCATGAGGGGCGCCGTGCCGCTTGCTGCGAGGGGTGAGATCGCGGCGTCAGATTCCCCGAAGGCGTCCTTCGGGGAATGCGCCGGACTTCCCGAGCTCAGGCCTTTTCCCCGCACGTGCCCCGAAAGGGGGGGTCTTCGCGGGGTGAATGCCGCGGATGTGATCGTGTAGGCCCGCTTTGCTCCGGGGTGGATGTCCTGAAGGTGCCTTTGAGGGAATTTGATGCCGCGAAGGTGTCCTTCGGGGCATGAGGGGCGCGGTGCCGCTTGCTGCGAGGGGTGAGATCGCGGCGTCAGATTCCCCGAAGGCGTCCTTCGGGGATCCAGCCCCGGCGGCTCCTCGGGCGGCTCCGCCACCCGACTCACCCGGATCGACACGCGCACATCATCACGGTGACCTTCGGGAACCTAGCTGCCGCGAAGGTCGCCGCCAGGGCATGAGCGGCCCGGCCGCACACCCGCGAGGGGGGAGAGAAAGTGGCGCTGGATTCCCATTAGGTCATCTTCGGGGACTTCGGGCGGCCATCAGGACATCGATCGATGGTGCGTTCACGTGCGCCGAAGGAAGCGTCAGGAGCGGACGGTGGCGCGTACGGCGTCGATGGTGTCCGCGTCGCCCGCTTCCTTGTCCGGCCGGTACCGCACGACGCGGGCGAAGCGCAGCGCGAGGCCGCCGGGGTACCGGGTGCTGGTCTGCGCGCCGTCGAGTTCGATCTCCACGACCAGTTCGGGGCGGACGTGGACGGTGTAGGAGTCGCGGCGGGTTTCCAGTTCCCGCAGGCGTTCGGTCTGCCAGGCGAGCAGCTCGTCGGTCATGCCCTTGAACGTCTTGCCGACCATGATCGGCGGTCCGCCGTCCGGGTCGCGCGCGCCGAGGTGCAGGTTGGACAGGAACCCGGTGCGCCTGCCGTGGCCCCATTCCGCGGCGAGCACCACGAGGTCGAGCGTGTGCACCGGTTTCACCTTCAGCCACGCGCGCCCGCGCCTGCCCGCCGCGTACGGCGCGTCCAGGCCCTTCACCATCACGCCCTCGTGCCCGGACGCCATCGCCTTCGCCAGTATCGCCGCGGGGTCGGCCGGTTCGATCTCGCCGGGGATCACGTGCTCGCCCGCCACCTCGCGCAGCGCGGCGTTCCGCTCGCGTAGCGGCGCGTCCAGCAGGTCCTCGCCGTCGAGGTGCAGGCAGTCGAAGAAGTACGGCCGCAGCAGCAGCGCGCGCACCTGCTCCTCGCGCGTGCTGCCGAAACGGCTCATCGTCTCCTGGAACGGCCGGGGCCGTCCGTCGTCGGTGAGCGCGAGCGTCTCCCCGTCGAGCACCACCGACCGGCAGGGCAGCGCGCGCACCAGCTCGACCAGCTCCGCGACGTGCCCGGTGATCTCGCGCAGCGTCCTGGTGTAGATGTGCACCTCGTCCCCGTCGCGGTGCACCTGGATCCGTGCACCGTCCATTTTGTACTCGACTATCCGGGAAGTGTTTTCCGCCAACGCCTCTTCGAGCGATTCGGCAGGCGTGGCGAGCATCGGCCGTACCGGGCGGCCCAGTTCGAGGCGGAAATCCCGCAGCGCGGGCTCGCCACCGGTCAGCGCGGCGCTCGCGGTCACGGCCAGCCTGCCGGAGAGCATGAACGCCCGCCGCACGGCCTCGGACGGCACCTCGGCGGCCGCGGCGATGCCGTCGAGCATCACCCCTTCCAGCGCGCCCTGCCGTAGCTCGCCGGTGATGAGCCGGAACAGGAAGTGCTGCTCGCGTTCGGTGGCCCTGCCGAACAGCGCGGTGAGCGTGGCGGCGCGCTGCTTCGCCGAGCCGCTGCCCGCCGCGCTCGCCAGCTCGTCGAGGCTGGTGTCCACCTCGGTCACCGTCAGCGACGATCCGGCCGCGGGATCGACCCCGAGATCGGCGAGCGTGCGCCACCCCGCGTTCAGCCGCGCCTGCGTGGTCTGTCCACTGAGGAACGCCACGGTGGGCCCGAGTTCGGCCCCATCGGCGGCCCGCAGCACGGCGGACAGGGTGGCGACCTTCGCCTTGCGCGACCGCGTGGCGGCCAGCTCGGCGGAGGCGGTGACGACGTCGGCGAACAACATGGACCCATCATGACCCCGGGCACCGACAAAATCCTGCCGAGCGTGCCGGGACGACCTCGCGTTTTCTCGTGTGGACCAGCGCGACCGCGATCGCGCAGACCGCGAGCCCGAGCAGGCTCAGCGTCGTCGGCCGCTCGCCGAAGAGCAGGTAGCCCGCGATCATCGTGGTCGGTGGGGTCAGGTAGAGCAGGCTCGACGTCTTCGTCACCGAGCCGCGCGCGATGCTGAGCCAGTAGAACCCGTAGCCGCCGAAGGTGGACAGCACGACCACCCAGGCGACGGCGAACCAGAACGAGCCGTCGGGCGGTGGTGCCGCCGTCCCGGTGGCGAAGGCGATCCCGCTGAACAGGACCGCGCTCGTCACGCACTGCACCACGAGCGCGTCGCCGAGCGGGACCGCGGTTTTCACCCGTCGTTCGACGAACGTGGCCGCGACGAGCCCGAGCATGCCCAGCACGGGCAGCGCGAACGCGACGGCGGGCGCGTCGCCGCCGGTGAGGTCGCCGCTGACCACGAGTGCGACGCCGCCGAGCCCGATGGCGAGCCCGAGCCACTGCGCGCGGGTGGTGCGTTCGCCGAGCACGATCCCGCCGAGCGCGGCGGCGACGACCGGCTGCAGCGCGGCGATCAGCGCGGCGGTGCCCGTCGGCACACCGGACTCGATCGCCAGTGTGACGCCGAGGAGGTACACGCACTGGGAGAGCAGGCCGATGCCCGCGTGCACGGCGACGTCCTTCGCGCCGAGCCTGCGCTTCTTCAGCACGAACCAGGCGAGCACCAGGAGCGCGGCGACCAGGAACCGCCACATCAGCAGCGTGAGCACGCCTCCGGAGCGGGCGCCGAGCGCCGCGCCGACGAAGCCGGAGCTCCACATGAGCACGAATCCCGCGGGGACCACCGCGCCCACCCCTTCCCGTCGTAGGTATACCGATCTGTTTACTAGCTCTACTAAACAGATCGGTATACAGTCAAGGGATGAGTGCTGAACCAGTGCTGACCCCGGCGGCCGAAAAAGTGCTCGAAGTCGCCGGGGAGCTGTTCTACGCCAACGGAATCCACGCCGTCGGCGTCGACGCGATCGCCGCCGAGTCCGGGGTGACGAAGAAGACGCTCTACGACCGGTTCGGCTCGAAGGACGCGCTCGTCGCGCGCTACCTGCGACGGCGGGACGAGCGCTGGCGCGAACACGTGCTGGCGACGGTCGAGCGGTCACGCGCGGCGCCCGCCCGGCGCCCGCTGCTCGTGTTCGACGCGCTGGAAACCTGGACGGCCACGATGAACCCGCGCGGGTGCGCGTTCGTCAACGCACACGCCGAACTGCCCGACGCCGGTCATCCGGGACGGGAGGTGATCGCCGACCAGAAGCGCTGGCTGCTGGCCTACCTGCGGGCGCTCGTCGCCGAGGCGGGTCTGCGGAACCCCGCGAAACTGGCGCGCGCACTGCTGATCCTGCTGGAGGGCGCCACGGTCACCGGTTCGCTCGACGTGGTCCCCGACGCCGTGCGCGCCGCGAAGTCGATCGCGAAGGACCTGCTCGACGCGGCCTGACCGTCCGATGTGGACCGGCGCGACCCCGTGCCCGCCCGGAAGTGCCGGTGATGTGCGGTAGCGTTGAAATCAGGGGCTCCCCTGGGCGTACGAAGGGGTACCTTCGTACGCTTTTTCGCTCTGTTCCCCCTGGCCGAGGGCTGCGGCGGCCGGAATTGTCGGTGGCCGGCGGTAGTGTTGAATCAAGGGGTCCCCTTCGCCGCCGCACGAAGGGGCATTCTCGTACAGGTCAGCTGGTCAGCGCGGTCAGGTTCGGTACCCAGCAGGCGTTCTCGCCGTCGAACTCGGCGCCCGTCACCAGGCCGGTGGTGACCCCGACGAAGCCCATGCCCGCTCCGCGCGCCGCCCGCAGGTCCATCAGCGCGTCCCCGACGTAGGTCGTGGTCCGCGCGTCGATGTCCAGCGGGGCCAGCAGTTCCAGGCCCTGCTCGAACACGGCGGGATCCGGTTTGTGCGCCATGGTCGAATCCGCGCCGTGCACGAACAGCAGCCGCCGCACCGGGAAACCGTTCGCTTCCAGTTCGGACACCGCGGGCCCGGTGTTGGCGGAGGTGACGACGCCGACCCGGTAACCCCGCTCCAGCAGCGCGGCCACCGTGGCGAGCGCGCCGGGCAGCGCGACCTTGCGGTAGTCGGCGTCCAGCGCGTGGTTCGCCGCCCGCATCTCGGCGAGCGGTGCCGAGTCCCGGTAGAGCAGCGTGATCATCTCGTCGAACGGCTTTCCCCAGTGCAGGCGCAGCTCGTCGTCGGTCAGTTCGATGTCGTAGAACTGGGCCGCGACCGCCTTGTGGTGCGCCCACTTCACCTCGCGCGTGGCCAGCAGCGTGTCGTCCAGGTCGAACACCACCGCGCGGGATCCGCCGACCAGTTCCCGCGCGCGAGTGCTGTGGTCCGGCGCCGGGGAATCGAACGAGGTAGTCATGACCGCCACGGTAACGCGCCTCCGGCGCCCGCTCCCCGATCGGTACTGGCACCCGCGCCGGGGACCGGTCCCGGGCAGGCGGCGTACACATCACGTCGTACCCGTTACCGAAGGAGGCAGCAATGGACGAACAGCACGAACCGCGAACCCTCGAAGTGCCCTACGAGCCGCCCGCACTGGTGGAACTGGGCGCGTTCACCAAGGACACCCTGGGGAATGGCTACTGGAGCCACGACTCGCTCGGTTTCCAAGGGGAGTTCTGAGTGTGTCCTTGATCGAGCGCTGGCTGGTGCTGCCCGACCTCCCGCAGGCCCAGTCCCTGGCGGAAGCGGCGGCACCGGGAGCGCCCGGCGTGGTGCCCTACCCTTCCGGCCGCCCATGGCTGCTCGGCCAGTGGGCCGCCGGCGACCTCACGATGGCCGCGGTGGGGCCAGTACGGGTGGTGGTGATCGGGAACTGCCCGGTCACCACCGCCCGGCTGCGCGAGCTGGTCGCCGGGGTCCGGCGGACGAGCGACCTCGACGCGGTGGTGAGAGCGTTGCCGGGCAGCCATCACGTGGTGGCGGCGGTCGGCGACGAGCTGCGGGTCCAGGGCAGCCTGACCGGGGTCCGGCGCGTCTTCCACGCGGTACTGGACGGCGTGACACTGGCCGGTGACCGGGCCGACGTGCTGGCCGGGGTGGTCGGCGGAGGGCTCGACGAACAAGCGCTCGCCATGCGGGTGGTGTGCGGTGGACAGCTACCGCCGCCGCTGGGGGAACATCCGACGTGGCACGGCGTGCGGGCGCTGGACCCGGACCACTATCTGCGCGTCGACGCCCGGAGCGGCGCGGGCCGCACCGTGCGGTGGTGGGCGCCGCCGGTCCCCGAAACCCCGTTGGCGGCCGGTGCGGAGGCGGTCGGCCACGCACTGCGGACCGCGGTGGCCGGCCGGGGACCCGGCGAGGACGGCGAAACCGCGAGGCGGGTGAGTGCGGATCTTTCCGGTGGCATGGACTCGACCTCCCTCTGCTTTCTGGCCGCCCGCGCGGGGATCCCCCGGTTCCTCACCATCCGCTGGGGCGAAGCCGAAGCCGCGAACGATGACACGGCCTTCGCCGCCTGCGCCGTCACGGCGCTGGCAGAGGCCGAGCACGTGGTTCTGCCGCAGCAAGACCTCCCGCCGGTCTTCGCGGACCCTGGCCACACCGGCGATGTCGAAGCGCCCTACCTCTTCACTCGCACTCACGCCCGGGTCCGGCACACCGCGCGGGAACTGGCCCGGCGCGGCGTGGGGGTGCACCTGGCCGGGCACGGCGGTGACGAACTGTTCCACGGCCCCTTCCACTACGTCCGGGACCTGCTGCGCCACCGCCCCGGCACCGGCCTGGCACATCTGCGCGGACACCGGGCGCTGCACAACTGGCCGTTCGCCGCCACCGTGGCCGCACTGGCCGACTTCCGCGACCTGCGCCGCTGGTGGCGTGACCAAGCCACGCACCTCACCGGCCCGCCGCCCGCCCGCTACACGCCCAACCTGGGCTGGGGGCATCCGCTGCGGGCGCCGGACTGGGCCACCCCCGCCGCCCTGGAGGCCGCCCGCGAGATGCTGCACGCCACGGCGGACCGCGTCCATCCGCTGGCGGCCGAGCGCGGGCAGCACAGCACGCTGAGCGCGCTCAGGACGATGGGATCGACCTACCGCCAGCTGGCGCGGTTGTTCGCCGGGGCAGGGGTGCGGCTGGAGATGCCCTACCTCGACGACCGGGTCGTCGAGGCCGCGCTCTCCGTCCGGCTCCACGACCGCCGCACCCCGTGGCGGTACAAACCCCTGCTGGCCGAGGCCGTGCGGGACACCGTGCCCTCGATCATCACCGGGCGGATCACCAAGGGCGACTTCGGCGAGGACGTTCGCGCCGGGTTGCGCCGCGGCATGCCCGATCTGCTGGAGCTGTTCGCCGACTCCGCGCTCGCCAGGCGCGGCCTCATCGACCCCGACATCCTGCGCGCCCGCCTGCTGGCACCGCGGATCGACAACACCACGACGTTCGCGCTGGAAAACCTGCTCGGCTGCGAAACCCACCTCCGCGGAAGCACAGCGCCCCTTCACCTGAGCACGGGAGGACCGAATGAGCCCACGGCTGCGCCCTGACATCACCACCACCGACACCGGCGACGGCACCGTTCTGCTCGACGAGCGCACCGGCCGGTACTGGCAGCTCAACCCCACCGGCGCCCAGGTGCTCGACGCGTTGCTGAGCGGCCAGCGCACCGAACAGATCGCGGCCCGGCTGGCCGCCGAGAACCACCTGGACACCGAGCAGGCGCTCCGCGACGTCACCGCACTCGCCGACCGGCTGCACGCCGCGAACCTCGTGGTGCGCTCGTGAGCGTCCCCGTCGCACTGGAACCCCGGCACCGTCTCCCGCTCCGGCACCGGATACCGGCTCTGCTCGCCGTCGGCGCCGCCCACCTGCTCAGCCGCCTCCCGCCGCGACGGCTGCGTGCCGTGCTGGAGTTCGCTCGTCGCGGTGCCCGCCCCGCCACGGCCGCTCAGGCGTACTCCGCGCGGTCCGCGGTGGTATCGGTCAGCCTCCGCTGCGCCGGGCGGGGCTGCCTGCAACGCTCGGTCGCCGCCGCCCTGCTCAGCCGGATCCGCGGTACCTGGCCGACCTGGTGCACCGGCGTGCGCACCCAGCCGTTCGCCGCCCACGCCTGGATCGCGGTCGACGGCCACCCCGTCGGCGAACCGCACCCGGCCGGCTACTACCGGACTCTGCTCAGCGTGCCCCCCGTTCCGGCGAAACCCCCACCACCATGACGGTCGCCGTGTCGAGCCGGTTCAGGCCGCGTACTCGGGGAGCGCGTCGTTCGTGGCCAGCGATTTGGTGCCCGAGACCAGCATTCGCTGCACCAGCCGGTTCCCGAACAGCGCGTTGCGCACGCGCAGCCCCGTCGCGGTCCCCGGCGCGAGGAACCGGCCCGGTCCCGCGCCGCGCCGCCACCGGGTGGCGTAGCCCCGCATCCGGCGCTCGTAGGCCGCCAGCGCCGTAGCGTGCTCGCCGCCCGCCGCGGCGAGTTCTCCCGCGAGCACGTAACCCCCGACGACACCGGTGCCGACCGCCATGCCGCCGAAGGTGAGGCCCCACGCGGCGTCACCGAGCAGGGCGAACCGGCCGGTCGTCCAGTGCGGCACTTCGACGCGGCTGACCGAGTCGAAGTACAGCTCGTCGACGTCCCGAAGCCCGTCGAGCAGGCGCGGCGCGTGCCAGCGCATCCCGTCGAGCGCGTCGGCGATGATCTCTTTCTGCCGGTCCAGGTCCTGCCAGCCGCAGTCGAGCCGCGGTGAGGCGAACACCGCGAGCACGCCCGCCACGCCGGGATCGCGGAGGCCGGCGCTCGCGCTGATCATGCGCCCCGGCTCGTTGTAGTGCTTGGCCGTGGCGCCGAGGCCAAGCTCGTTCGGCAGGTCCCAGCCCGCGAGGTGGTACCCGAGGTGCCGCACGAACCCCGCTTCCGGCCCGAACACCAGGCGGCGCACGCCCGAATGCAGCCCGTCCGCGCCGACGACCAGGTCGAACACGCGCGAGGCGGACCGGGCGAAATCGACGCGCACGCCGTCGGCGCCCTCGTCCACCGCGGTGATCCTGTCCCCGAACACGTACCCGGCCCGCGGCGCGCTGTGCTCGTACAGCACCCGCGACAGGTCGCGCCGGTGCACTTCGAGGTCGCCGCCCGCGAACGAGGCGGGCAGCTCGAAGATCTTCCGGTCGTGCTCGTCGACGCACCGCATGGCGCCGCCGTGGGTCCGCACCGCGCGCAGATCGTCCAGCACCCCCATCTTCCCGAGCACGCCGAGATGCGTCGGTCCGCGGAAGTCGACGGCGAAACCGCTGGTCCGCAGTGCGGGCGCGACTTCGACGACGGTCACTTCGGCGCCGTACCGCGAAAGCCAGTACGCCGCCGCGGGCCCGGCGACCCCGGCCCCGGAAACGAGCACGCGAAAGCCGTGCAGGCTCATGATCCACCCCATTAATTGTGTCCAATGGATACAGTTTACTATAGACACAGTTCGGTGACGCGGACAAGGAGTGGGTATGGCGGATCTGATGACACTGCTCTGGGGGGCGGGGGAAGCGCCGAAGCGCGGGCCGAGGCCGACCCTGACGCTGGACGCGATCGCCGGTGCCGGTATCGGGATCGCCGACGCGGACGGGCTGGCCGCGGTGACCATGCAGCGGGTCGCGGACGCGCTCGGCGTGACGAAGATGGCGCTGTACCGCTACGTGCCAGGCAAGGACGAGCTGGTCGCGTTGATGGTCGACCGGGGGATCGGGGCGCCGCCGCGGCACGAGGCCGATGACTGGCGGGCCTGCCTCACGGAATGGGCACTGCACCTGTTCGGCCGGTTCCACCGCCATCCGTGGGCGCTCGGGGCCACCGTCGGCGCGCGCGTGCTCGGCCCCCACGAGCTGGACTGGATGGAACAGGCCGTCGCCGCGCTCGACGGGACGGGGCTGGGCGGCGGGGAACGCCTCGATGTCGCGGCGACGCTGGCCGGGCACGTCCGCGGCATCGCGCAGCAGGCCGCCGCGGTCCCCGACGGCCCGGAAGCGGCCATGGCGACCGGGATCGGCGCGATCCTGCGCGGCCGGGAGACGCGCTTCCCGGCCTTGACCGCCGCCTTCGGATCAGCGGCCGAGGAAGGAACGGGGGACAACGCGCTGGAGTTCGGCCTCGCCCGCATCCTCGACGGCGTCGAACTCCTGCTGGCGGGCCGCGGCTAGTTGTCCGCCACGCACAAGGGGAATGCGGCAGCCCGTCCCCGCCGACGCACGGCGCACCCCGGGTTTGATAAACCGAGCGGGCGGTTTAATAATAGCCGGTATGGAGATGACCATCGACGAGCCGGTGTGGCTGCGCCGCGGCTCGTGGTTCGGGTGCCCGCTGATCGGCGCCGCCCTCGGTGCCGGGCTCTACGGCATCGCGAACTGGGCGGTGACGGTCACGTGGTTCCCGTGGCAGAAGCCGTTCCAGGCGCTGCTCGAGATCCCGAAGCCGTGGGGGCTGGCCGGCCTGCTCGCGCTCGGGCTCGTCGCGGGCTGGCTGTTCGCCGCGGTCTGGGCGGAGCAGCGGCTGATCGTCATCGTCTCGCCGGGCAGCGTCCGGCTCCAGCGGGGGAAGAAGAAGCGCCGGATCGAGGCCAGGCTGACCGCGGTGTTCAAGGACGACAAGGAGCTGGTCCTCCTCGGCGCCGATGGCAAGGAACTGGTCCGCGAGAAGACCGACCTGTCCGAGGCCGCGCTGGCGAAGGGCTTCAGCGGGCACGGCTTTCCCTGGCACGACGAACCGCCCGCGGAACGATGAGGACGGTCGACCCGGCGAAGCACGCGGCGAAACGACTGGCCATCCTCGACGCGGCCGCCGGCTGCTTCGCCGAAAAGGGCTTCGAGAAGACGACGACGGCGGACATCTGCCGCGCGGCCGGGATCTCCTCGGGAAGCCTGTTCCACTACTTCCCGACCAAGCGCGCGGTGTTCGCCGCGATCTTCGCCGAGGACGGGGAACGGACGGCGGGCTACCTCGGCGAGGCGGCGCGGGCCGAGGACCCCCTCGCCGCGCTGTTCGAGGCCGTCGACCAGCTCACGGCCGAGATCACCGAACCGGCCGTGGTCCGGCTCGTGCTCGAAGTCGCCGCGCAGGCCGCGCGAGATGAGGAGTTCGCGGCGCTGATCCGGCGCAACGAAGCCGCCACGCGCGACGGGCTCCAAGTGCTCGTCCAACGCGCGGCCGACGCGGGCCTGATCGACCCGTCGATCCCGCCGCGCAGCGCCGCGAACTGGATGGCCGCACTCGTCGACGCGTTGCTCAGCCGGGCGAACATGGATCCCGACCTGGACGTCGCCGCCGAGCGGGCCATGCTGAAGTTGATCTTGAGCCGGTTCCTGCGCACAACCCCTGCCGACCGGGGCTAGCGCCGCGGAACGCGAAAACGGGCCCGCGAAAGCACTTTCGCGGGCCCGTTCGCAGCGGGCTACTTTCCGCCGCGGGCCATGCGCAGCACGTCGAGCGCCTCGTCGAGCTGGGCCTCGGTGAGCTTGCCGTTTTCGACGTGCCCGCGTTCGAGCACCACCTCGCGGATCGTCTTCAGCTCCTTCAGCGCCTGCTTCGCGACGGCCGCGGCTTCCTCGTAGCCGAGGTAGGAGTTCAACGGCGTCACGATCGACGGCGACCCCTCGGCGTATTCCCGCGCACGGTCCACATTGGCCGTGATGCCCTCGAACACCTTGTCCGCCAGCAGCCGCGAGACGGCGGCGAGCAGGCGCGCCGATTCGAGCACGTTGCGGGCGATCACCGGCAGGTTCACGTTGAGCTGGAAGTTGCCCTGCGCGCCGGCGAACGCGACCGCGGCGTCGTTCCCGATCACCTGCGCCACCACCTGGAGCGTGGCCTCGGGGATGACCGGGTTCACCTTGCCCGGCATGATCGACGAACCGGGCTGGAGATCGGGCAGCGCCAGCTCGCCGAGCCCGGTGCGCGGCCCGGAACCCAGCCAGCGCAGGTCGTTCGCGATCTTGTTGAGCGAAACCGCGACCGCGCGCAGGTTCCCGGACGTCTCCACGACGCTGTCCTGCGTCGCCTGCGCCTCGAAGTGGTTGCGGGCCTCGGTCAACGGCAGGCCGGTCACCTTCGCCAGTTCCCCGGAGACCGCGGCGCCGAACCCGTCCGGCGCGTTCAGCCCCGAGCCCACCGCGGTACCGCCGATCGGCAGTTCGCCGAGCCTCGGCAGCCCGGCGCGCAGGCGCTCGATGCCGAACCGGACCTGCGCGGCCCACGCCCCTGCCTCCTGCCCGAGCGTCACCGGCACCGCGTCCATCAGGTGCGTGCGGCCCGACTTCACCACGTCGGCCCAGTCCGCGGCGCGCGCTTCGATCGCGATGGCGAGGTGGTCCAGTGCGGGGATCACGTCGGTCAGCACGGCCTCGGTCGCGGCGACGTGGATCGTGGTCGGGAAGGTGTCGTTCGACGACTGCGACGCGTTGACGTGGTCGTTCGGGTGCACGTCGTGGCCGAGCGCGCGCGTCGCGAGGGTGGCGATCACCTCGTTGGCGTTCATGTTCGACGAGGTGCCGGAACCGGTCTGGAACACGTCGATCGGGAAGTGCGCGTCGTGCGCGCCTTCGGCGACTTCGTCGGCCGCGGTGGCGATCGCGCCCGCGATTTCGGCGTCGAGCACGCCGAGCCGCGCGTTGACCCTGGCCGCGGCGGCCTTCAGCAGGCCGAGCGCGCGGATCTGCGCGCGCTCCAGGCCACGGCCGGAAATCGGGAAGTTCTCGACCGCGCGCTGCGTCTGGGCGCGGTACAGCGCGCCGGCGGGGACGCGGACCTCGCCCATGGTGTCGTGTTCGATCCGGTATTCCTGTTCAGCCATGACGCCAGTCTGTCCCAGCTCGCGGTGGTTCGCGCCGTGGCGTCCCCCACGCCAGGGCTAGGATCGGCTGTGTTCCCGATCACGCCACCCACCACTGGCGGAAGGACGGTGAGCATGAGCTCGCCCGAGGTTGACCTACTCGTTGTCGGTGCCGGGCCAACCGGCCTGTTCGCCGCCTACTACGCGGGATTCCGCGGCCTTTCCACGGCCGTGGTGGACTCGCTGCCGGAACCCGGCGGCCAGGTCACCGCGATGTACCCGGAGAAGATGATCTACGACGTCGGCGGGTTCGCCGCCGTGCGCGGCAGGGACCTGGTCAAGGGGCTCGTCGAGCAGGCGGCGCAGTGGGACCCGAAGTACCTGCTCGGCCGCAAGGCGGAAGGGCTCGCCACCAGCGGCGACGGCCTCGACGTCACGCTCGACGGCGGCGAGGTGATCCACGCGGGCGCGGTGCTGATCACCGCGGGCATCGGCGAGTTCACCCCGCGCCCGCTGCCGGCGGGCAACGGCTGGCTCGGCCGGGGCATGGTCCACTTCGTGCCGGCGCTCGACGCGCACGCCGGGCAGCACGTCGTCGTGGTCGGCGGCGGGGACTCGGCGTTCGACTGGGCGCTCGCGCTGCACCCGGTCGCGGCGAGCGTGACGATCGTGCACCGCAGGGCCAGGTTCCGCGCCGCGCAGTCGATCGTGCGCGAGGTGACCGGGCTCGGCACCAGGGTCATCACCGACGCCGAGGTCGTCGAAATGCGCGACGACGGCGACGGCAAGCTCGCCGAAGTCGTCGTCGACGTCAAGAACTCGGGTGCGGAAACCCTTCCGGCGCAAGCGGTTGTGGCCGCGCTCGGGTTCACCGCCGATCTCGGCCCGATCGAGAACTGGGGCCTGGAGATCGACCACCGCGCGATCGGCGTCGACTCGACGATGGCGACCGCGCGCGACCGCGTCTACGCCGCCGGGGACGTCGCCGCCTATCCGGGCAAGGTCAAGCTGATCGCCACCGGCTTCGGCGAAGCGGCCACCGCGGTGAACAACATCGCGGTCGCCCTGAACCCCGAGGCGCACCTCTTCCCCGGCCATTCGAGCAACGTCGAGTGAGCTAACCCGCCTTCACGGTGTCGTTGAGCCAGCCCGAATACGCGACCGCGGAGGTGTAGATCGACGGCGAGCTGGCACAGGTGTCACCGTCGTTGCCCGGACGGCTGGTCACGCCGAGCACCTGCCAGCGGTCGTCCGCGCGCACCAGTTCGGGCCCGCCGGAGTCGCCGTAGCACGAGCCCGCGGTGCCGCCGGGGTTGTCGGTGCACAGTTCGTGCGCCTCGTCGAAGTCCGCCACGCACCGCGACGGCTCCACGATCGAGGTGTCGAGTTGCTGCAGCACCACCGGATCCTGGCCGCACGCCTGCGTCGGGCAGGTCTGGCCCCAGCCGAGCAGCCGCGTCTTCGTGCCGACGGCCGCCGCGGTGCCCACCGCGACCGGTGCCGCCGCGGCAGGCGCGGCGAGCTTCACCAGCGCGATGTCCCCACCGGCCTGGTTGCTCTGGTAGCCGGGGTTCGCCACGATCTTCGCCGCGGTCACGACCTCGCCGCCCTGGGTGTGGTCGTTGCTGCCCGCCCGCAGGGTCAGCGCCGCCGGGCTCTTGTCCTTGACGCAGTGCGCCGCGGTCACCACCCAGTCCGGCGCGATCAGCGAGCCGCCGCAGAACGGTCTGCCCGAGTTGTTCTGCAAGGACACGATGAACGGGTAGCTCTGGTCGGCGGCGGCACCGCCGACGATCGCGGGCGCCGCCACGGCTGGCGAAGCCGCACCCGCGAGCAGCGCGGCGAACGCCGTCGCGACCATCCGGGCACGCATCTTTCCGGTCCTCCTCGGAAAACTCAGGGCAGTGGGGGCAGCACGTCGTCGTCGAGGTCCTCGTCGAGCTTGCCGTCGAAGTCGACCGACGCGTACGCGCGAAGCTTTTCGAGACGGTGGTAGCCGTCGATGAGCCGGACGGTGCCGGACTTGGACCGCATCACGATCGACTGCGTGGTGGCGCCGCCCGCGCGGTAGTGCACGCCGCGCAGCAGGTCGCCGTCGGTCACGCCGGTGGCGCAGAAGAACGCGTTGTCCCCGCGCACCAGGTCGTCGTTGGTGAGCACCTGGTCGAGGTCGTGCCCGGCGTCGATCGCCTTCTGCCGCTCGGCGTCGTCCTTCGGCCACAGCCGCCCCTGCAGCTCGCCGCCGAGGCACTTCATCGCGCACGCCGCGATGATGCCCTCCGGGGTGCCGCCGATCCCGAGCAGCATGTCGACGCCGGTCGTCGGCCGCGCCGCCGCGATCGCGCCCGCGACGTCACCGTCGGAGATGAACCGGATCCGCGCGCCCGCCTCGCGGATCTCCTTGACGATCTGCTCGTGCCGCGGCCGGTCCAGCACGCACACCGTGACGTCCGAGACGCCGCTCTGCTTCGCCTTCGCCACCCGGCGGATGTTCTCCGCGATCGGCGCGGACAGGTCGACCAGCCCGGCCGCCTCCGGCCCCACCGCGAGCTTTTCCATGTAGAACACCGCGGACGGGTCGAACATCGCGCCGCGCTCGGCGACCGCGAGCACCGCCAGCGCGTTCGGCATGCCCTTCGCCATCAGCGTCGTGCCGTCGACCGGGTCCACCGCGACGTCGCAGGCGGGGCCGTCGCCGTTGCCCACCTCTTCGCCGTTGTAGAGCATCGGGGCTTCGTCCTTCTCGCCCTCGCCGATCACCACCACGCCGTTCATCGACACCGTCGACACCAGCTGGCGCATCGCGTCGACCGCGGCACCGTCCCCGCCGATCTTGTCGCCCTTGCCGACCCAGCGGCCCGCGGCCATCGCGGCCGCCTCGGTCACCCGGACGAGTTCCATCGCGAGGTTGCGGTCAGGGGCTTCCTTGCGGCGGGGCGCGCTGGTGGACGGGCTGCCACTGGACATGGTGCCTCCTGGAGTCAACTTGGCTCGGCGGGGCACAATCCTCTCAGATCCCCGCCGCCCGGCGCGCTACCGGCGGTCATGGTGAGCGTCACTGTTCGTCGTTCCCGGCGTCCTCTTCGACCGACGCCAGCGCCGCTTCGATGCGTTCACGGGCCCCTTCGAGATGCCGTTCGCACACCTTCGCCAGGTGCTCGCCCTTTTCCCACAGCGCCAGCGACTGCTCGAGCGACAGGCCGCCGGCCTCGAGCTCTCGGACCACTTCGACGAGCTGGTCGCGGGCCTGCTCGTAGCCGAGTTCGGCGGTTTCGGTACTCGGTTCGCTCACGCTCTGCGGCTCCACGCTCGTTCGGGTCAGGTGCGCCGCCGGTGCCGTCCACCCGTGGTCGTCTTCGGTGGAGTGGTCTCCGGCCGGGAACGCGCGGTGGTCTCGGCGGGCTCGGTGCCCGGCGACCCAGCGCACACTACCGCGCTCGCCATCGCGTGGTCGTACCCGACGAACGCCCTGGCGAACTCGCTCCCGTCGCCTTCGGAGATCGCGTCCTCGACCTCGGCCTGCGCGCGGGCGACCCGGAGCCGGTGGCTGGCGCCCTCGGCGAACCACCACCGCGACCCGACGTGCCGCGAGGTCGCTTCGGACAGCCGCCGCAGGCGCGAGTCCAGGCCCCACCGGCTCGCGCCCTCGCACCCGGCGAGCAGCGCCGCCCAGCAGTCGGCGGCCGCCGACTCCGTCTCCTGGGCCATCACGAGCACTTCCTTCGCGCGCGCTCCGGCGGCGGCCTGCGTGGTGAGCGGAAGGAACGCGGCCGTGCTGGTGGCTCGCATCGCTACCGCCCTTCACCCTCTTCGACACCCGTGATCGTCGCGGTGACCGCGCCGTCGGCGACGCGGACGCGCAGCGGCGTCCCGTCCTCGATTTCAGAGACCGATCGGAGCACCTTGAGGTTGCCTCCGGCGTCGGAAAATTGCACGACAGCGTAGCCGCGGGTGAGCGTCGCGGCAGGTCCGAGCGCGGTGAGGCGCGCCCTCGCCGAGGCCAGCGCCGATTGTTCACTCGATAGGGTGGACAGGATCGCGCGCCTGCCGTGCTCGCGGTGGCGCCCGATGTCGTCGTGGCGCCGCTCGATCGGGGCGAACGGGTCCGCCAGCACCGGGCGGCTGCGGATCTGGTCGAGCAGCCTGCGCTGGGTGTCCACCCAGCCGTGCAGCGCCCGCCGCCCGCGGTCCCGCATCTGCCGCACGCGCTGGCTCTCCTCCGCGACGTCGGGCACGATGCGCTTGCCGGCGTCGGTCGGCGTCGAGCACCGCAGGTCCGCGACGTGGTCGAGCAGCGGGGTGTCCGGCTCGTGCCCGATCGCGCTCACCACCGGGGTGCCCGCGGCGGCGACCGCCCGGCACAGCGCCTCGTCGGAGAACGGCAGCAGGTCCTCGACGCTGCCGCCGCCGCGCGCGATCACGATCACCTCGACACCGGGATCCCGGTCCAAAGTGGACAGAGCGCGGAGTATCTGCGGCACCGCCTGCACGCCCTGCACGGCGGTGTTGAGCACCTGGATCCGCGCCGAGGGCCAGCGCGCGTGCGCGTTCACGAGCACGTCGCGTTCCGCGGCGGAGGCCCTGCCGGTGATCAGCCCGATTCCCTTGGGCAGGAACGGAAGCCTGCGCTTGCGCTCGCGCGCGAACAGGCCCTCGGCGCCGAGCAGCTTGCGCAGCCGCTCGATCCGCGCGAGCAGCTCGCCGATGCCGACCGACCGGATCTCGGTGGCGCGCAGGCTGATCGTGCCGCGGCCGAGGAAGAACGTCGGCTTCGCCTGCACCACGATGCTCGCGCCGTCGCGCAGCGGCGGCTCCACCGAGCGGAGCAGGCCGGTGGGGCAGGTGACCGTCATCGAGACGTCGGCGGAGGGGTCGCGCAGTGTCAGGAACGCCGTCGACGTGCCCGGTCGCGCGGAGATCTGGGTGACCTGGCCCTCCACCCACACCGTGCCGAGCCGGTGCACCCAGTCCGCGATCTTGCGCGCCACCGTGCGCACCGGCCACGCGTTGTCCGGGCTCGAACCGTCTTTCGGCGCCGTCACCGGTCTTCGTCTTCGGCAGCGGCGCCTTCGGAGTCTCCGGCGCCTTCAGTGCCTTCAGTGCTTTCGGTGCCTTCGGTGCCCTCGCGCTGCACGTTGCCGAGCCGGCGGGCGAGCATGCCGATGAACGACGGGCGGTTCTCGTGGTCGCGCTCGTAGGTGAGCAGCTCCTCTAGCTGTTCCGCGGACAGCCGCCGGAGGCGGGCGCGCAGCTGGGGCAGCGTGAGGTCGTCGTACTGGGCGATCCCGGCGGGGCCGTCGCCCTGCGCCTCGGCGAGCGCCTGCTCTTCGGCGGCCCACGGGTCGGCGGCGCCGGGATGGCTGCCGTTCACGGTCTGCGCGCGCACCGGGAACGCGGTCGCCGCGGGCACCTCGGGTTCTTCCGGCTCTTCCGGCTCTTCGGTGACGGAACTCACCGGCGGCTCGACGTCCTCGTCGAAGGTCGCCCAGCTCGGGGTGTCTTCGACGGGGCGCAGCGACGACAGCGCGTCGTCACCCTTGATGGCCAGCTCGGTGACGTGCTGCTGGACCCGCATCGAGAACTGCAGCACCTGGCTCGCGACGGTCACCGGGAACCCGGCGACCTGCTTCGGGAGCTCGCGCACCCGCTCTGCCGTGGTGACGGCGAGCCCGGCGGCTACGCGAAGGGGGAGCGGGAGAGGCTTCATGATGACTAGCGTGCCGTACCGGCGCCATCCTGCCCAACCGAATGGGCGATTCGGCGCAGGGCGCGTGACCCGCCGCACACGACCGGTGGCCGTACCCTGGGGGGCATGAGTGCAGCGAGTCCCGGAACCGAGCCCGCGGCCACCCCCGAACCCCGCAAGCGCGTGCTGCTCGCGAAGCCACGCGGCTACTGCGCCGGCGTCGACAGGGCGGTGATCGCGGTCGAGAAGGCGCTCGAGCTCTACGGCCCGCCGGTGTACGTGCGCAAGGAGATCGTGCACAACCGGCACGTGGTGGACACCCTGCGCGAGCGCGGCGTCATCTTCGTCGACGAGACCTCCGAGGTGCCGGAAGGCGCGCTCGTGGTGTTCTCCGCGCACGGCGTTTCGCCCGCGGTGCACGCCGAGGCCGCCGAGCGGAACCTGCGCACGATCGACGCGACCTGCCCGCTGGTGACCAAGGTGCACAAGGAGGTCAACCGGTTCGCCAAGGACGACTACGACATCCTGCTCATCGGCCACGAAGGCCACGAGGAGGTCGAGGGCACCGCCGGTGAGGCTCCGGAGCACGTGCAGCTCGTGGACACCGCGGCCGACGTCGGCAAGGCGAACGTGCGCGACCCGTCCAAGGTCATCTGGCTGTCCCAGACCACGCTGAGCGTCGACGAGACCATGGAGCGCGTCGACCAGCTACGCGAGCGGTTCCCGAACCTGGCGGACCCGCCGAGCGACGACATCTGCTACGCCACGTCGAACCGGCAGGTCGCGGTCAAGGCGATGGCGCCGGAATGCGATCTCGTGCTCGTCGTCGGCTCGACGAACTCGTCCAACTCGAAGCGGCTCGTCGAGGTCGCCCTGCAGGCGGGCGCCCGCGACTCGCACCTGATCGACTTCGCCCGCGAGGTCGACGAAGCCTGGCTCGACGGCGTCACCACGGTCGGCGTCACCAGTGGCGCTTCGGTGCCGGACGTGCTCGTGATGGAGCTGATCGACTGGCTCGCCGAGCGCGGCTACGGCGACGTCGACGAGATCACCACCGCGAACGAGAAGATCGCCTTCTCGTTGCCGCGTGAGCTGCGCACCAAGAGCTGACCTCCCCGGCACGGACCCCGCTGACGACGTTCAGCCCGCTAACCGCAGGCCACGCCGGTCCTGCCGGGTGGTCGGCGCCCCACGACGTTCAGCCCGCTAACTGCGCGCGGGAGCCGGGACGCTGGTGCCTCCGGCGTCCCGGCCGCTGACGACGTTCAGCCCGCTGACTGCAGCGTGCGGGGGTCAGCCCTCGTCGTCCCACGGGCGGTTCGTCCTCGGCGGGCGGCGGGGGCCGCGACGGGGGGCGTCGGGGTTGGGGTTGGGGTTGGGGTTGCCGCCGCGCTGCGGTGGCGGTGGCTTCCTGGTGCGGGGAGTGCCGCCGGTGGCGCCGCGCCTGCGGTCCGCGTCCTCGGGGCGGGGAGCCCGCGGTTTCTGTCCGCGTCCAGGCGGGGGCGGGGTCTTGCGCGCGTCCGGGTCGCGCCTGCGGTCGGCGTCCTCCGGGCGAGGACGGCGCCGAGGTGGCGCGCCCTCCGGCGGCATCGGCCTGCGCTGCGGCCCGGTGGTGCGGCCGTCGGCGGGACGGGGCCCTCGGGTGGGCGGTGCTCCGCCGCGGGGGCCCTTCGCGCCCTCGGCGCGTTCCCGCTCACGGGCGCGCTCCTCCGCGCGCTCCTTCGCCTTGACCGCCTCGGGGTCGCGCTCGCGGTACATCCGCCAGATCCCGAGCCCGAGCGTGATAACCGTGGTGATGGCCATCATCGGGAAGCCGTTGATCAGCGGCGACCCGACCTGGAGGACCTTCGACAGGCCGTCGCTCTGCCCGCTGTTCGGGGCGCCGACGACCAGCAGGATCACGCCGGGGACGCTCACCGCCAGCACCAGGGGCGGTTGCACCATCGGCCCGAACAGGCCGCGCCGCTGCACTGCGGCGACACCGCCGACCGACCCGAGCACGTAGAGCACGTAGAAGAGCGGCCCGGGGTCGGGCCTGCCGGAGAACTTGAGGTCGATCACGGCGCCGACGAGGGCAAGGCCGAACGCCAGCAGCACCGCGCCCCACCAGGGCAGACCTCTTCTGGCGCCGACGATGGGACGGACGTCCCAAGGTACCGGGACACCGTCGGCGTCTGGATCGCTCCGGCGATCGCGAATGGCGGTCACGAGAGAACACCGTATCCCGTTCAGGACGCGTTGCGGCTACCACTGCCGTGAAGTTGCGAAACACAACACTCGGCCAGGTGGTCTCAACCTTTTCGGCTGGACGCCGGACCGCGCCGGGGACCCGGGCAAATCGGGTGCGTGTGAAGTTCTCCGTTCAACCGGCCGCCAGCTCGTCCCCCCTCCTGATCTCGGGCACCGGAGCCGGGCTCGCGGCGGCCTCGGTGAGCGGGGCCACCGCGGCTCGGAAGTTTTCGAGGGCCTCCAGTTCGCGCCGGCGCGCCGAGACGAAGCGCTGCAGGTGCGTGCTGGACAGGTTGAGCGCGTCCACGGCGCCGCCCGCGGCGCGGTGCGCGGACGCGGCACCGGCGCGGACCCGTTCGACGTCCTCGATCACCGCGCGGTCGCTCGCGGCGAACATCGCGGCGGAGGCGACGATGGCGAACCCGGTCGGCCCGCACAGGAACACCCGCCGGTCGATCATCCAGCGCAGCAGCTCGGGATCGGTGTCGAGCGCGGCGACGACCGCCGCGTCGGACGGGACGAACATGATCGTCCCGTAGATCGCGTCCGCCCACCGCTGGTACCCCTTGCCCGCCAGCTCGGCCGCGCGCGAGCGCAGGTTGCGCACGTGCACGCGCAGCGCGTCCATCCGCTCGTCCGCGTCGTTCGTCTCCACCGCCTCGGCCCAGCACGCCATGCTCGCCTTCGCGTCGACGGGGACCGACCGGTCGTCGGCGACCCTGAGCACCATGTCCGGTTTCGCGGCACCGCCGCCCGCGAGATCGGTCTGCAGCGTGAAGTGCAGCCCTTCGCGCAGCCCGAGCGCGCGCGCCGTCTCCACCAGCACCTGCTCGCCGAGTTCGCCGCGGCCGCTGATGGACGCGAACGCGACCTCGTAGCGGCGCAGCGCGGCCTGCTGCTGGTCCACCCGCGACCGCTCGACATCGACCTGGCGCGCCGCCGCGTCGGCCCTGCGGAGGCTGTCGTTGTACAGCCGCCACAACAGGAACACCGCGACCATCAGCGCCAGCGCGACGACCACCGCCGCCGTGCCGAACACCGCCGAACCCACTGGAAACACCCCTTCTCCGTCGACCTTCACCGCATTCTGGCGCAGGGGTCCGACAGAAACCGGCGGACGCGCCGCCCGTCCGGCACCGAAGGTGCCGTCCGTTCGCGCGCGGTGTGCCGCACGAAGTGGGCGATTCCCTTGCGTGGCCCCCGAAGGCGGCCTTCACGGCATCCAGCCGTCATGGTGACCCGATGGGCGCGTCTCGTCCGCGGGCGCTCGCCGGGCGAGGAGCGCACTCATTCCCCGAAGGACGCCTTCGGGGAATCTGACGCCGCGTTCTCGGCCTTCACAGCGCGGGCGTGCGGAGGGCTGATGTCCTGAAGGTGCCCTTCGCGGCGTCAGCGCACTCGATCTCCGCGGCAGCATCCTTCAGGGACCCAGACGCCCCAACGGTTCCTCGTTCGAGTGACTGTAGCCGGGGGTGTGCGCGGAGTTGTCGGTGCGGGGCTCTAGCTTGGGCGGCGTGAGAGTCCTGCACACCTCCGACTGGCACGTCGGCCGCACCTTCCACGGCGCGGAACTCCTTGCCGACCAGGAGGCGATCCTGTCCCACCTCGCCGATCTCGTGGTCGACGAGGCGGTGGACGTCGTCGTCGTGCCCGGCGACATCTACGACCGCGCGGTCCCCTCGGCCGACGCGGTGCGCGTGGCCACCGCCGCGCTCGGCAGGCTGCGCGCGGCAGGCGCGCGACTGGTGCTCACCTCGGGAAACCACGATTCCGCGCCGCGCCTCGGCGCGTTCGCGGACTTCGCCGCCGCGGGCGGGCTCCACCTGCGCACCACCATCGCGCGGCTGCACGAGCCGGTGCTCGTCGAAGACCGGCACGGCACCGTCGCGTTCTACGGAATCCCTTACCTGGAGCCGGAACCGGCGCGGCACGCGCTCGGCGTGCCGGAGGCGCGCGGGCACACCGGCGTGCTCACCGAGGCCATGCGGCGGGTCCGCGAAGACCTGGCCGCTCGCGAGCCGGGTACGAGGTCCGTCGTTCTCGCGCACGCGTTCGTCACCGGTGGCGCGCCGAGCGAATCGGAGCGCACGATCGCGGTCGGCGGCGTCGAACAGGTGCCCGGGGCGGTGTTCGACGGCGTCGACTACGTCGCGCTCGGCCACCTGCACGGGCCGCAGGTGCTGGCGCCGCACCTGCGGTACTCGGGCAGCCCGCTCGCGTACTCGTTCCAGGAAGCCGCGCAGCGCAAGGCGGTCTGGCTCGTCGACATCGACGCGGACGGCCTCGGCGAGGTGCGCCGCCGCGAGCTGCCGGTGCCGAGACGGCTGGCGAAGGTCAGCGGCAAGCTCGACGAGCTGCTCGAGGAGCCCGTTTTCGAGCAGGTCGTGGAGTGCTACCTGTCGGTCACGCTGACCGACCGGGTCCGCCCGGTGGACGGAATGCGCTCTCTTCGGGCGCGCTTCCCACACGTTGTGCACCTCGACTGGCAGCCTGAGGGCGGCGGCACCACCACGGCGCTCCGGTACGCGAAGGCAGTACGCGGGCGATCGGACTCCGAGATCGCGGAGACCTTCCTCTCCGACACCCGGGGGGAGGTGCCCAACCACCGTGAACAGGACCTGCTCACGGAAGCGCTAGAGGCGTCGGGACGGGAAGAAGAGGAATGAGACTGCACCGGCTGGAGGTGGCGGCCTTCGGGCCCTATCCCGGTCACGAGGTCGTCGACTTCGACGCCCTCGGTGCGGACGGCCTGTTCCTGCTGCACGGCGACACCGGTGCGGGGAAGACGACCCTGCTCGATGCCATCGCGTTCGCGCTGTTCGGGGTCGTGCCCGGCGCGCGCGGCCAGGTGAAGCGCCTGCGCTGCGATCTCGCCACCGAGCACACGCCCACCGAGGTCGCGCTCGAGCTGACCGTGCAGGGCCACCGGTTCCGGCTGGTGCGCAGGCCGGAGTACCAGCGGCCGAAGCGGCGCGGCACCGGGACCACGACCGAGCACGCGAAGGCCTCGCTGACCTGGCTGGACGATCCGCCGCACGGCAGCGCGCCGGAGGGGCTGATCCGGATCGACGAGGTCGGCCGGACCGTGCAGGACCTGCTCGGCATGAGCGCCGAGCAGTTCTTCCAGGTCGTGCTGCTGCCGCAGGGCGAGTTCGCGCGGTTCCTGCGCGCCGAGACCACCGAGCGCGAGCAGCTGCTCGAGCGGCTGTTCGGCACCGAGCGCTTCGCCAAGGTGGAGCGCTGGTTCCGGGAACGGCGCACCCAGCGGGGCCGCGCGCTGGAGAACCAGCGGCAGTCCGTCCGGGAGTGGGTCGCCCGCCTCGCGCAGGCGGCGGGCCGGGAGATCCCGGACAACGCCGATTCCGAATGGGTGGCCGAACTGCTCAGCGTGGCGAAGGACGCGGTGTCCTCGGCGGAGCAGGCGGAAAGCCTGGCGAGGTCCAAGAGCAAGAAGGCCGACGAGCTGCTCGCCGTCCGGACCGATGCGGCGCGCCGGGTGGAGCGGGTGCGCGCGGCGCGGGCGAAGCTCACCGAACTGGAGGCGCGGCGCGAAGCGCGCGACGGCTGGGCGGCGCAGGTCGCGGCCGCGACGCGGGCGCTGCCGGTGCTCGACGAGGCCGGACGCGCGGCGCGGCTCGAAACGCAGGCGCGGCAAGCACTCGAGACCGAGAAACGGCGCGAGCAGGCTTTGACCGAGCTGGGTTTCGAGGAACACAGCGCCCCGCTCGAACGGCTGCGGGAGCTGGCGGGCGGCCTTCGCGAAGAAGCGGGTGCGCTCACCGGGCTCGTCGCCGAAGCCGATCGGCAGCGTGAGGACGAACGCGAGGTCGCGAGGCTCCAGCAGGTCGAGAAGACTTCCACGGGCGAGGCCGCCGAAGTGGCCGCGCAGCTTGAGGCGTCGCCCGCGAAGCTGACCGCGCTGCGCGAGCGGTGGATCGCGGCAGGCGAAGCCGAAGCCAAGCTCGAAGGCGTTCGGGCGAAGGAAACCGAGCTGGCCGGTTTGGTCGCCGACGCCGCGAAGCTGCCTGGCGCGCAGGCGAGTCTGACCACCGCCCAGGAGGCGCTGCGCGCCGCCGTCGATCGGCATCAGACCGCACGGGAGCACCGCCTGCGGCTGCGCGAACTGCGGCTGGACGGCATGGCCGCCGAGCTGGCGCGCGGCCTCCAGCCCGGCCAGGACTGCCCGGTCTGCGGTTCCGCCGAGCATCCCGCGCCCGCCGCCCCGTCCGGCGACCAGGTCGACGAGCGGCAGGAAAACCTCGCCGACCAGGCAGAAGCGCGCGCGGAAGCCGCCCGTGCCAAGGCCGAGGCCGCGAAGACCGAAGCCGAGCACGCGGTGGCCGTGCTGCACGAGCGGCTGCGCGCGCAGTCGCCGGACGAGCTGACCGCGGCGCACGCGAAGGCCAAGACCGAGGCAGGGGAACTGGCCGGGCTCGCGAAGGACAAGACGCGGCTGGCCGAGCTGATCACCACGACCGAGGCCGAAGCCGAGCGGCTGTCGGCCCGGCGCCGTGCCGTGGACGGCGCGGTGGCGACGGCCCGAGCCGAACGCGAAGCGTTGGCCACGACGATCGCCGAGCGCCGCGAACGCCTCGAAACCGCACGGGGTGAGCATCGCGATGTCGCCGCACGCCGAGCGCACCTGACCGGCGTGGTGGGCGCGCTCGACGCGCTCGCCGAAGCCCGCACCAGCAGGCTCGCCGCCGAGGAACGCCTCGACGAGCAGCGCGCCGTCGTGCGCGCCGCGCTGGAAAAGGCGGAGTTCTCCGGTGTCGAGGACGTCCAGGCGGCCGCGAGGTCCGCGGAGGCGATCGCCGATCTCGAAAAGCGCATCAGCGAGTTCGCCGCCGAGGAAGCGCGAGCGCGCGGAGTGCTCGCCGAACCCGAACTCGCCGGCGTGGCACCGGAAACCGAAGTGGACGTCGAGGCGGCGCGCGAGGCCGCGGCCGAGGCGCGCGAGGCGGCGCGAGCGGCGTTCGCGATCCTCGAAGCCGCGACAGCGCGTTCGACGGAGCTGTCGACGCTGACCGAGAAGCTGGAGTTCACGCTCGACGAGCTGGCGCCCGCCGAAGCCGAGTTCGCCGAGCTGGACGCGCTCACCGACGTCGTCAACGGCAGGGGGCAGAACGCGCGCCGGATGTCACTGCGCTCGTACGTGCTCGCCGCCAGGCTCGAAGAAGTCGCGCTCGCGGCCACCGCGCGCCTGCGCTCGATGAGCCAGGGCCGGTACTCGTTCGTGCACTCGGACGCGGCGGGCTCGCGGGGCACGCGCGGCGGCCTCGGCCTAGACGTCCTCGACGACTACTCGGGCGCTGTCCGGCCCGCGAAAACGTTGTCGGGCGGCGAATCCTTCCTCGCCTCGCTCGCGCTGGCGCTCGGCCTCGCCGACGTCGTCGCGGCCGAAACCGGCGGCGCGCTGCTCGACACCCTGTTCGTCGACGAAGGCTTCGGCACGCTCGACGCGGAGACGCTCGACCAGGTCATGAACATCCTGGACGAGCTGCGCGCCGGCGGCCGGGTCGTCGGCCTGGTCTCGCACGTGGAAGAACTGCGGCAGCGGATCCCGACCCGCCTGCGCGTGCACAAGGCCCGCAGCGGCTCAAGCGTCGCCCTCGTGGCCTGAACGGGCGGACGCGGGTCAGTAAGCCAGCAGCGCACCCAGTACGAGGCCGAGTACGAAGGCGGCGGCGATGAGCTTGCCGACGAGCGAGACGCTGCACATGATCCGCATCGAGACCCTCCTCCGATGAATCATAGCGAATCAAATCAGATCGTAGTGAAAATTCTGAGCTGAGAGTGACAAGATCGCTGCCTTGAGTACACGGCAGGAGGATGCCAGGGCCAAGCGGTGTAACCCGTTAGGCTTGACGAGTGACGACAACCCTGGTTCACTCTGAATCGTACCGGGTCACGCATGACCGATGGGTGACGGAAAGCGTGTGGAGCTATGGATATCGCCGCGGGTGACAGGGAGCCGGTGTCGGCGGGCAGGCAGGCGCTCGCGGCCGAGCTCCGGCGGCTGCGCGATCTCGAAGGGAGGTCCGGTCGCGATCTCGCGAGCCGGATCGGCATCAGCCAGTCGAAGGTGTCGCGGATCGAGTCCGGCAGCACGGTCCCGTCCCTGCCGGAAGTGATCGCCTGGGGAAAGGAACTCGGAGTGTCGGTTGACGTTCAGGAGAAGCTGGTTTCGCTGACCGAGGCGGCCTACACCGAGGTACACCCCTGGCGGGCCGCCCTGCAGCGGCGCGGCCACCTTCAGGACGATATCCAGGAGCAGGAGTCCACGGCGCGCGCGGTGCACGTGTTCCAGCCCTCCGTGGTGCCCGGCCTCCTGCAGACCGCCGAGTACGCCAGGAAGGTGTGCTCGCTGTTTCAAGTGCCCTACTCGCCGGACGACCTGACGGCCGCCGTGGCGTCGCGGCTGCACCGGCAACTCGCGCTCTACGAGCCGGAGCGGAGGTTCGAATTCCTGATCACCGAGGCGGCGCTGCGCTGGCGCCCTGGGCCGCCGCGGCTGCTGCTGGCCCAGCTCGACCGGATCGCCTCGGTGAGCACGCTGGAGAACGTGTCCATCGGGCTCATCCCGCACGACGTCGAGGCCGTCACGTTCACGTCGCACGGTTTCGTCGTCTACGACGGTGACGACGAGGAACAGGACGCCACCGTGTCAGTCGAAACCATTCACGCCAAGGTGACCGTCAACGCCCCGGAGGGCATCGAACTCTACCGCCAACGGTGGCTGCTGCTCCGCCAGATGGCGGTTTTCGGCGACGAGGCACGCCGGTTCCTCGGCGGGCTGACCACCGAGATCACCGCCGCCGGATGACCGGCGCGGGTGGTGCCGCGGCCGATCGGCCGCGACACCACCCGGTCGTCCAACGGGGTCGCTAGCCGAGATCGAACTCGCCGGCCAGCACCCCGCCCACGAACGCGTCCCACTCCCGGGGAGTGAACCTCAGTACCGGGCCGTCGGGATCCTTGGAATCGCGCATCAGCACCAAGCCGCCGGCGGCAGCCACCTCGACGCAGTCGCCGCCTTCGCTGTAGGTGCTTTTCCGGAACGGAAGGGTGTTGCGCGGGCTTCGGTTCGCATTCGTATCAAACATTGTTTTCTCCCGTCTTTTCCCGACGGCCCGTTGCCGTCGTGACGAGATCCAGAATTGACCTCCCCGCTGGCGAAACACCCGGTGATCAAGTGGGTGCGGAGGTGGGTGGAACTGGGTCACCCACTGGGCACGGCGCTGCCGGAAACGAAGTACCACCAATCCATGGAACCGGAAGGTGTCACGATGACCAAGGAGATTGCGGCCGTACCACCCGAATCTGTGCGATTCCACCTACTTGGCCCTATTGCGGCGAACAAGGACGGCGACCCGGTGGACCTCGGCGCCAAGCGCGAGCGTCGCCTTCTTGTCGCCCTTTTGTCCGCTGCCGGGCGCAGGGTGTCCAGAACCGAATTGGTCGAATGGGTGTGGGACGACGTGCCCGCGGATCCGACGCGTGCGCTGTACGAAGTGGTCAGTGATCTTCGCCGGAAGTGCCTGGACGCCCTCGGGCTCGAACTGGCCGCGAAGGACGGCTGGTACCGATTGGACGTCCTCCCGGAATGTGTTGACGTGAACCGGTTCCGCGCGCTGATCGCACGTGCGCTGGAGTCCGCGGACGAGGACAGGCTCCCGCTGCTGGAAGAGGCGCTCCGGCTCCGGCGCGGCGTGCCGTTGACCGGACTGGACGGTCGCCGGATCGAGGCGTACCGGCACACGCTCGTCGACGACCTCCGCACCGTGGAGGTGCTCATCAGCCAGTCCGACATCAGGCGTGGCCGGGGCGAGGCGCGCGTTCCGCTCCTCAAGCGCCTCGTGCGGGAGCGCCCCGACGACTCCAGGACCGTCGGTCTGCTCATGTACGTCCTGCACCGGCTCGGCAGCACCGCCGAGGCGATCGCGGCCTACCACGGGCACAGGGACCGGCTCGCGGCGAACGGCGCCAAGGTGCCGCAGTCGTTGCGGGAGCTCCACGTGCGCATCGCGCGCGGCGATCGCGATCTCAGCCCGGAAGCCGACGTGTTCCTCGGCGGGCGGGAAATCCCGTCTCCGTCGAGCGCCCAGGACGACGACCGGGAACCGGATCGATCGGCGCGGGTGGTCAACACCATTCACGCGCCGGTCACCGGTGAAAACATCGTGTTCGGCATCCAGAACCAGGTCCGCTGATGCCGGAGGACGTCGAGCAGGCGGAGGCGGAGCCCGCCACGGAAAAGCCTGCCGCTACGACCTTCGACGCCGAAACGGTCAACTGGGTCCAGAACGAGTTCCCGTCGGCCATGTACATCCAGAAGGCGTTGTTCGGGGTCGAGAACGAGTGCTCGGCCCATCGCGTGCGGACCGACTCCGGCAAGATCACCGATGCCGATGTGGCCGACGCGATTTCGTCGTACATCACCCCTGGCACTTTCGCCGAAGCGCGGCTCGCGCTTTCGCGTGACCGCGTCGTGGTGCTCTACGGCCCGGCGGACATCGGCAAGCGGGCGTCGGCGATCGCGTTGCTGCGCGAGGTGACCGATCGGCCGCTGTTCCGCCTCGCGCCCAGCGTGAGCGTGCACCAGCTCGCGGAACGCAAATACGACGCCGGGCTCGGCGTCGCGGTGATCGACCACCTGCCCGAACAGGTCGACGACGGCGACTTCGACTGGCAGGTGCTCCGGGACCGGCTGGCCGATTCCGGGGCGTACCTCGTTCTCACGATGGCGAACAAGCCGGAAGCGGCCGCCGACGCGGTCCAGTGCGTGCCGTGGGCTCGCCCCGATCTCACGCGCGTCCTGCGGGCCCGGATGTCGGTCCCGCCGTCGACCGTTCAGCTCAGCGCGCTGGCGGAATCGCTGGCCGGTTCGCCCGCGATCCGCGACGTCGTCGAGCTGGCGGGGCGGTTGGAGGCGGGAGAGCCGGTGGACAGGGCCGTCGGGCATTTCGACCTCACCGTGCTGAAGACCGTGACCGCGTGGTTCGACGAAAAGCCGAGCAGGCGGGCGATTCTCGAAGTCACGACGCTCGCTTTCGCGGCGGGGGCGGGCGAGCGCGACTTCGAAGCGACGCTGACCGCGCTCGAAGGGCATCTCGGCAAGCATCTGCCGGAGCCGGTCCCCACCGACGACGTGCCCGCGGAAGTGAGCCTGCCGCAACGGCGGCACGGCCTGACCGGCCCCGGTGGCCTGATCGTGCGGCGGACCGTCAACTCGGCCTTCGGCACCAGGGGCGAGCTGGTGTTCTCCACCCCCGCCTGCCACCGGCACGTCCTGCGCACGCTGTGGGACCGCATGGAGGTCGGGTTCTGGGACGCGGTCCGCGCCTGGCTCGACGAACGAGTCGTGCGCGGGAGCTGGCGGATGACCGGCGGGTTGGCGACGCTCGCGGAGTTCGCCTTCGGCGAGGTGCACGACCTGCTCGATTCGTGGGCGAGCGGTTCGCGTGGCAGGGCGGGCCAGCGGGCCGCCGTTCTCGTCGTGTCGGCGATGGTCTACCGCGACGAGCTGGCGCCCGCGGCGTTGCGGATCGCGCGATGGTGGAGCGGCGGCGGTGCCGCGAGGCGGTGGACGGCGGCCTTGATCCTCAGCGGTGACCTCGCCATCCGCTACCCCCTCGAAGCCGTCAGCCGGTTGTGGCGGCTGTGCGCGGAAGGGCCCACCGGCAAGGGAAACGCGACCGTCGCGTTCGGCACGCTCTTCGTCACCCTGACCAGGGGCACCGGTGACGCCGGAGTCGTGCTCAGGACGCTCACCGCGAAGCTGAACCGGTTCGACGGGACGGGCGGCAACGTGGTGCTGCGCTCCGTGGCGGTTTCGGCGACGCTGGCCGTCCTCTCCGCACGGGAGTGGCCCGAGGGCCGCCACGCGTTCCTGATATTCCTCGGGCGCCATCCCGGACGCGTCGACGAGGTCGCCAGGCTCTGGGCGGTGGTGCTGCGGTACCGGCCGACCCGCCTGCGCGCCTTGGTCGCGTTGCGGGCGGCGCTCACCCATCTCGCGGAGCACGCCGCCGACGCCACCGAGCGCGTGGCGCGGCTCGGCACCGCGCTCGGCGCGGAACTGACGCAGTCCGATCGCATCCTGTTCCAGGTCGATCTGCTCCGCGTGGCCGGCCGCGCGACCGACGCGGTGACAGCGTTGCTCAACGCGTTCCTCACCGCGCTGAGTCCCAACAACCCAGCACGGAAGGAACTCCGATGAACCAGGCGTACCCCGTCGTCGAACAGTGCCCCCTCGAGCCGGTGCCGCCGAGGCGGGTGCTCGGGCCGAGGCGCACCAGGACCGTGGACGAGATTCCGCGGAGCAGTGCCAACCAGCGGCTCGTCTACCGGGTCGCCGGCGATTTCGTGCTGGACAATTCGGCTCTCCCGTTGAACTCCCCGACGGTGCTCGGCGCCGACCACGTGAGTGTGGTCGACGTCTCCCGCGAGTGCGAAGTGCTGGCCCAGCTCGACATTCCCTCCGCCGATGCCGATTCGTTCACGATGCAGGCCACGTTCGTCTGCACCGTGACCGATCCCATCGCCGTGGTGCGGGAGGGGCCGAGCAAGGTCGAAACGGCACTGCGGGCCTATCTCAAGGGGCACCACCGCATTTTCGAGCTGGGGCTGGACTACCGGCTCGGCGATATCAACGAAGCGAGGCGGAAGCTCAACGCGCAGGTGAAGGCGTTCACCACGATTTCGCCGCCGGAGTTCCTCGGGCTGTCGGCGGAACTGACCAGCGTCGAGGTCCGCACCCCGGAGGAGCTGGCGAAGTTCCAGCAGTCGCTACGGGAGCAGGAACAGCGGCACGTGATCGACTTCAAACTGCAGGAGGGCCGCCACCACCTGCACCGCGACGAGACCGAGTACGAGCAGCGCATGGCGGCCAGGTCCCAGCGGCACCAGTTCGACCTGGACGCCAACCAGCGCCAGTACGACCGCTACCAGTACCGGGAGCACGCCGGGGCGGTCGGCAGCGATCCGCTGAGCAGCCTGACCTATGCCTATTCCATCGGCAAGCTGGACGCCAAGGAGTTCGCCGAGGAGTTGCTGCGGCGGGACCAGGAGCGACTGGAGACCTCGCGCACCGACGAGCGCAGGCGCCTGGAATGGGAACGCGAGGACATCCGCGCACAGCGTGAAATCGAGCGTGACGAACGGAAGCGCGGCCTCGACTGGCGGCGGGAGGATGCCAAGCTCGATCGGCAGGACCGGCGCCGTCAGCTCGAAGCCAAGATCGAAATCATTCGCGATCTCGCCCAGCGCGGTTTCCTGGACACGGCGAACGTCGATCTGGAGAACGTGGTCAACGCGATGGTGACCGGCGGGACGGAGTTCGAGGCGGATCGGGCCGACGTCGCCGAGATAGCGCCGCCGGCGGACGGTGCCCGGGGTGAGCGCGGCGACGACGTGGAAATGAGGGAAGAGGATGTCCACTGACACCGCCGGCCCCGCCTCGCCGGTGCCCGTCCGGTCGTCGCTGCCGAACGACGCCCCGGTCGGGCTGTACCGGCCGGTTGAACCGAACCGCGGTGGTGGCAGGTGGCTGCGGTCGATCATCGGGATCAAGGAGGACATCCTCGACTGGGCCCCGGAAGAGCGGCCGCGGTACAGCAGGCTGGGCGCGATCGTGCTCAACACCGGGGTGCTGGCCGGCCTTTCGCTGCTGGTCGCGTTGAGCGGGGTGGTGGGCGGGGCGTGGTGGGCGCTGCTTCCGGTGGGCGTTCTCTGGGGCTACCTGATCATGACCTTCGACAGCTGGTTGATCGCCAGCACGCACGGTGCGTTGACCGTCTCCAAGGCGAAGCTGTTCGTGCCGCGCATCGCGATTTCGGTGCTGCTGGGCGTGGCGATCGCGGAACCGCTCGTGCTGTGGGTGTTCAGCCCGTCGATCCACAACGAGATCGCGGAGCACCGCAAATCGGAGATCGAAGGCTACGAAGGCAAGTTGAAGAGCTGCAACCCCGTCACCGGTGCGGCACCGTCCGGTTCGGACTGTGGCGGGTTCCGCGTGAACGTCAAGGACAGCGCGCAGTCGGTCGAAGCGCAGTTCGACGCGGCGGTGCGGTTGCGGGACCAGGCGAGGGGCGCGATCGGCGAGCTGGACCGCAGGCAGGCGGAGCTGGAGAACCTGGCACGTGACGAATGCGCGGGCAGGGCGGGCACCGGCTTGAGCGGGGTGCCCGGCGTCGGCGGCGAATGCAGGCGCAATCGGGAAAAGGCCGATCAGTTCCGTGCCGACAACCAGGTCGACAAGCAGCACGCCGATCTGGTCGGGCTGGAAAAGGAGACCGTCGACCTGACCGGGCGGCTGGCACAGGCGCGCGCGGTCGGCGGCCAGCAGATCAGCCAGGCGATCGCGGACAAGGTCGCCGGGAAGAAGGCTGATCTCACCGATCGTGGCATCCTCGACGAAATCGACGCACTGGGACGGATTTCCGCGGACAGCCCGGTCGTTTCGATCGCGGGCTGGGTGCTGAGGCTGCTGCTGATCGCGGTCGACTGCCTGCCGGTGCTCGGCAAGCTCATGGGCGGCACCACGACCTACGACATCCTCGTGTCCAGGCAGCTCGAGACAGCAAAACGCCTGCACGACAAGAACATCGCGCTGTACGAGCGCAACGACACCGTCGACCTCGACATTCTGCTGCAGCGGGCCGAAAAGAAGCTGCGCGCGAAATCGGGTGACCTTGACCAGGACGAACGCCTGGCCAGGGCGAGGAGCAGGACGGACCGGGCCGCGCAGATCGATCAGCTCGCCGCGGAGCTGGAGAACTCGAAGGACGCGTTCACGCCGCTTCGTGGGCCAGTAGCCAGCGCTTGACGTCCACGCCCCAGCGGAAGCCGCCCATGGCGCCGCCGGTGCGCACCACGCGATGGCACGGCACGAACAGCGCCGCCGCGTTGCGGGCGCAGGCCGTCGCCGCCGCGCGGACCGCGGCAGGACGGCCCGCGAGCGCGGCGTAGTCGGCGTAGCTCACCGGTTCGCCTGCCCGCACCGTGCGCAGGACTTCCCAGGCGTGCTGGCGGAAGTCGCCGGAGCGCTGGCGGACCTCGATGCCGTCGACCGCGTCGAGCACGCCGGCGTGGTACTGGCGGACGGCCTTGCTGACCGGCCCGAGATCACGCCTCTCCCGCAGTTCGCCCGGTGCGACCGCGGGTGAGATCAGCGGGGTCAGCTCGTCGACGTCCTTCGTCCAGCCGGAGGCGAGCACGGCGCCGTCGGTGGCGACGACGGCCGTGAACGGGCCGATCTTGGTGTCCATTGTGGACCAGTGCGCGATGCTCATGCGGAGGCTCCTCGGTCGGCGGCGTGCCACAGGTACATGCCGGCGTAGGTGCGCCACGGCCGCCAGGCCAGGGCGTGTTCGGTGAGATCGGTGATACCCAGCGCGGCGGCTCCGTTTCGGAGCACGAGGTCGCCGGAGAGCAGGATGTCGGGGCTGCCGAGCACCCGCATGAGCGCGTAGTCGGCCGTCCACGGCCCGATTCCGGGCAGGGCGAGCAGTTCGGCGCGCAGGTCGCCGGGGTCGCGTCCGATGTGGACATCGGCCTTCCCGGAGGCGAGCGCGTCGGCGACGGTGATGATCGCGTCGATCCGGCGCCGCGGCCCGCGCAGCACCTCCCTGCCGCGCTCCGCGATCGCTTCGGGCGTGGGGAACAGCGTGGTCAGCGTGCACTCGCCCGGCCACGGCAGCGTGCCGCCGAGTTCGGCGGTGAGCTTCCCGGCCGCGGTGCGGGCGGCGGCGACCGAGATCTGCTGGCCGAGCATCGCCCTGGTCACCAGCTCCGCCCCGTCGACGGCACCGGGTGCCCTGATGCCCGGCACCTCTTCGACGACGGGCGCGAGCGCCGGGTCGGCGGACAGCACGTGGCGGACGCCTTCGGGGTCCGCGTCGAGATCGAGCAGGCGGCGGATCCTGGCGACCGCGCTGCTGAGGTCGCGGACGTCGGACAGCCGCAGAGCACAGCGGAAATGGCCGTCCGCGGGCGAAAGCCACGCCGTCCCGGCGCCGTGCGGGAGCCGGAGCGTGCGGCCGTAGCCGGTGATCCGGCCGCTTTCGGTGGTGATGTTCTCGACGCCGGGCACGGCACGCGCCGCGAAGAACCGGAGCAGGCCGTCCGAGTCGAACGGCGGCCGGTACGGCAGCCGCAGCGTCAGCCTCGCGCCGGTGTTCCCGGCCTCCGCCTCGGCGGAGCCCGCGCGCCGCCGTGCCTTCGCGGCGGCCGCGCGGAGGTGCGACGGCGTCGTCGCGAACACCTCGCGGATCGTGTCGTTGAACTGGCGGACGCTGGCGAACCCGGCGGCGAACGCCACGTCGGTCAGCGGGAGCTCGGACATCTCGATGAGCAGGCGCGCCGAGTGCGCGCGATGCGCCCGCGCCAGCGCGAGCGGCCCGGCGCCGAGTTCGCTGGTCAGGACCCGGCCGAGCTGGCGTTCCGAATAGCCGAGCTGCCGTGCGAGCCCTGGCACGCCTTCGCGTTCGACCGCCCCGTCGGAGATCAGCCGCATCGCGCGCGCGGCGAGATCGGCGCGGACGTTCCACTCGGGGGAGCCGGGCACCGCGTCGGGCAGGCAGCGGCGGCACGCGCGGTAGCCGCCCGCCTGCGCGGCGGCCGAGGTCGGGTAGAAGGTCACGTTCGCGGACTTCGGGGTGACCGCGGGGCACGACGGGCGGCAGTAGATGCCGGTGGTGCGGACGGCCATGATGAACTGCCCGTCGAAGCGCGAGTCGCGAGCCGTGACGGCGCGATAGCACCGTTCGGTGTCACGCCAGACGCCCTGGTCACGGGGGATGGTCAGCTCGGTCATGGGCTCGATACTGCCACCGGAACCCGGCCGGTACTGGCGGGAATCCGCCATGGCGCTGCGGTGCCCGCCCGCCGTCGGCACCGGGGCGGCCACGTAGACTTCGCGGCCGTGAGTCTCACCCTCGGCATCGTCGGTCTGCCCAACGTCGGCAAGTCCACCCTGTTCAACGCGCTGACGCGCAACGACGTGCTCGCCGCGAACTACCCGTTCGCCACGATCGAGCCCAACGTCGGCGTCGTGCCGCTGCCCGACGCCCGGCTGGACAAGCTCGCCGAGGTGTTCAGCTCGGCGAAGACGGTCCCGGCGGTGGTGTCGTTCGTCGACATCGCGGGCATCGTGAAGGGCGCGTCCGAGGGCGCGGGCCTCGGCAACAAGTTCCTCGCGAACATCCGCGAGGCCAACGCGATCTGCCAGGTCATCCGCGTGTTCGACGACCCGGACGTGGTGCACGTCGACGGGCACATCGACCCGATGAGCGATATCGAGACGATCAACACCGAGCTCATCCTCGCCGACCTGCAGACGCTGGAGAAGGCGGTCTGGCGGCTCGAAAAGGAAGCGCGTACGAAGAAGGAAGCCAAGCCCGCGCTCGACGCGGCGCAGAAGGCCAAGGCGATCCTCGACAGCGGCCGCACCCTCTTCTCGGCGCAGAAGGAGGTCGACGTCGAACTGCTTCGCGAGCACAGCCTGCTCACCACGAAGCCGTTCCTGTACGTGTTCAACGCCGACGAAGGCGTGCTCACCGACGCCGCCCGCCGCGACGAACTCACGAAGCTCGTCGCGCCGGCCGACGCCGTGTTCCTGGACGCCAAGGTCGAAGCCGAACTGCTGGAACTCGACGACGAGGAGTCGGTGCGCGAACTGCTCGAATCGGTCGGGCAGGAGGAACCGGGCCTCTACTCGCTCGCGCGCGCCGGTTTCCACACGCTGGGCCTGCAGACCTACCTGACCGCGGGCCCGAAGGAATCGCGCGCCTGGACCATCCCGCAGGGCGCCACCGCCCCGCAGGCCGCAGGCGTCATCCACACCGACTTCGAACGCGGCTTCATCAAGGCGGAGGTCGTCTCGTACGACGACCTGATCGAAGCGGGCTCCATGACGGCGGCCCGCTCGGCGGGCAAGGTCCGCATGGAAGGCAAGGACTACCTCATGGCCGACGGCGACGTAGTCGAGTTCAGGTTCAATGTGTAAGAATTCCGTCTGACCAAGGCCGCACGCGTAGGGCTCGTCGAATCACGGCAGCCGGTGTCCGTACTGGGTGAGCATCGATGCGCGTCCGGGCTTCTGGCAGCAACCCGAGCGCTCATGACCTATGACCGCCGGAATGTGGTCGAGTTCCGCTTCAACGCCTGCCGGTGCGAGGTGACCAGTTGGTACCGCTCGGTTGCGCTGGCATTGGAAAGCCATAGCCAGTGCGACGACGGTCGTGCCCGCGACCGTGCAGTTCACCGGAGACAGCTCCAGTGGCCCGGTTACCTGGGTTCTTCAGTCCGACTGGGCGGAACTCCTGTTCGTTTCTTGGGCGCGGGTAAGGCATCCCGAGCATCCACCGCTGGTGGGCGGCGGCTGGCTGCCACCAGGATGGGTGGAACACGCGCATTTTCATCAACGCCTCCGCGAATCGGCACTGGGAATTCCGTTTGCGCGGGAAGTTGTCGTCGAGGCAGAATCGCCATCGCGGCAATGACTTGCTCGGCAAGTGTGAACCTGGTGAATGTCGCTGAAGAAGTCTTAGTTGGGTGATCATGGCGACATGTGACGAGTCCTCGGTTCAGCGGATCCGTGAAGAGCGAATCCGTGCATTGTCCGAACACGGGCGTGCGCGGTACGCCTCCCTGCTCCGGCGTCTGGCGCGCTCAGGGCAAAGCGGCAGCGAGCGCGTGGCTTGGGGCGGGTGAGGGAGCCTCTTCAGCCGGATATGTTCGCGCCCGAGTGTCCATGGAGCGGGACGAGATGGTGACGCGGACCGAGTACGACGAGGTGCCGCCCTGGGTCGAGTACGAGCTGACGGAGCCGGGGCGGACATTGCTGCCGCGGCTCGCGGCTTGCCGGGTGTGGGCGGCCGAGCATCTCGAGGAGCTGCGTGCGGCGCGCGAAGAGTATGAGCGCAAAGAGAAAGCGGCCTCACGCACGGGGGCGTGAAGCCGCTTCGCTGCGGGTGGTCAGCCCGCGATGCCGAGCACGATGACGCTGAGCAGCGTGATCGTGGTGGCCAGGAAGGTCACCCAGGCGCGCTGGGCGGAGGTCAGGGCTGGGGCAGTGGTGCTGTTCATGGCGATCCCAAGGGGCGTGACGGGTAGTTCCGCGTGTGGTAACGCTTCGATCACGGGTTTTGTTAACAGGTGTGCCCTAAATCACGCCGAGATCGGATAAGCAGTGCTCAACGCGGTTCGTGGTGCCGCTTGCGCGCGGTGAACCAGAGCACCGCGCCCGCCGCGGCGATCATCAGCACGAACGCGAACCCGCCGACTACGAGCGCCTGCGTGACGTCGCCCGACGCGGCCGCTGCTTCCTGTCCGTGCGTGGCCGCCGGGGCCTTGCCGGTGTCCGCGCTCGCGGGCACCGCCACGGTGAGCGTGACTGCCAGCGCAGCCAGTGCCGCGATCGCCCGGGTAAAGAACTTGATCATGTGCAACTCCTTCCTCCTGCAGGGACGCGCGAGACCCGCGATCATGTTGCCCGGGGCGACCAAGGTCACAGATTGTCGATGGCCTCGTCGATCTGCTGGGCGAGCGAGACGTCCTTGGCCGTGATGCCGCCGTCGGAATGGGTGCTGAGCCGGAACGTCAGCGTGCGCCAGCGGATGTCGATATCCGGGTGGTGGTCAACGCTTTCGGCGAGTTCGGCGACGCGGTTCACCACCGCGATCGCCGCCGGGAAGCCGTCGAGCTCCGCCGTCCGCACGAGCGAATCGCCGTCCCGCTGCCAGTCACTCAGCGTGGCGAGTGCTTCGGAAATCTGCGTGTTGTTCAGTAGGTCGGCCATAGCACTCCATGGTGCTACGCCGGCTAGTACGCTGCACGGTTGCCACGGGAGTCCGGTACGACCGGACTGAGAGGCGGGCACCGCACCGCGACCGTTCGCACCTGATCCGGATCATGCCGGTGGAGGGAGGCGTACCCAGCCTCCTGCCGGTCGAAGCGAGGAGGCCCCCATGGGAGTCAAGCGGCTGGCGACTGCGCTGGGCGCGATCGGGGTGCTGCTGGCGGGGTGTTCGCTCGGCGACGAGCAGGGCGCGCCGAAGGGCCCCGCCGTCGTCACACTGGCCACGCACGATTCGTGGGCGGTGCCGCAGGACGTCCTCGACGCCTTCGAGCGGCAGTCCGGTATCCGGATCCAGCCGATCAAGCAGGGTGACGCGGGCGCGCTGACGAACAAGCTGGTCCTCACGAAGGCCAGCCCGGTCGCCGACGCCGCGTACGGGGTGGACTCGACGTTCGCTTCGCGCGCGCTCGCCGAGGGCGTGTTCGCGACGTACACGAGCCCCGAGACGGACCGCGGCCCCCAGCGGTACGCCATCGACCCCGAGCACCGGCTCTCCGCGGTCGACGTCGGCGACGTGTGCGTGAACGTCGACACGGGCTACTTCGCGTCGAAGAACCTCCCGGTCCCCTCGACGCTGGACGATCTCGCCGACCCGAAGTACCGGGACCTGCTCGTGCTGGAGAACCCCGCGACCTCCTCGCCCGGCCTCGCGTTCCTGCTCTCCACGGTGTCGAAGTACGGCGAGACGGGCTGGCAGGACTACTGGAAGCGGCTCAAGGCCAACGGCATGAAGCCGGTCAGCGGCTGGGAAGAGGCCTACACGCAGGACTTCTCCGGTTCCTCCGGCAAGGGCCCGCGCCCGATCGTGGTCTCCTACGCCTCCTCGCCCGCCGCCGAGGTCGGCAACGACGGCAAGCCGCGCACGAAGGCGCTGCTCGACACCTGCTATCGCCAGGTCGAGTACGCCGGGGTGCTCACGAACGCGAAGCAGCCGGAGAAGGCGCAGAAGGTCGTCGACTTCCTGCTCTCCCAGCAGTTCCAGGCGACGGTCGCGGCGAACATGTACGTCTACCCGGCGCGCCAGGGCGTCGACCTGCCCGCGGGATGGGCCGAGACGGCGCCGCTCCCGTCGAAGCCCGCGTCGCTGCCCGGTGACCAGGTGCAGGCGGGGCGTGAACGGTGGATCGGCCAATGGCGCTCGCTCATCGAGTCCTGACCAGGCGCGGCACCGGGCTGGCCCTGCTGGCCGTGCTGCCGATCGGGTTCCTCGCCGTGCTCTTCGCGTGGCCGGTGGCCGCGATCGTCGGGCGCGGCTTCTCCGGCGGTGGCGTCGCGACGGCGCTGGCCGGCGGGGAAACCTGGCGCCTTGCCGCGTTCACGGTGGCGCAGGCCGCCGCGTCGACGCTGCTGGCCGTCCTGGCGGGCCTGCCGGTGGCGTTCCTGCTGGCGCGGGTGCGGCTGCCGGGGGTCGCGCTCGTCCGCACGCTCGTGCTGATCCCGTTCGTGCTGCCGACCGTGGTGGTGGGCCTGGCGTTCCGCGCGCTGTGGCCCGACGGCGGCGTGGTGCCGATCGTGCTGGCGAACGCGTTCTTCAACGTGGCGGTCGTCGCGCGCACGGTCGCGGGGCTGTGGACGCACCTCGACTCGCGCGCGGAGGCCGCGGCCCGCGCGCTCGGCGCGTCGCGGTCGCGTGCGTTCCGCGAGGTGACGCTGCCCGCGCTCGCACCCGCGATCGGATCGGCCGCGGCGGTGGTGTTCCTGTTCTGCGCCACCAGTTTCGGCGTCGTGCTGATCCTCGGCGGTGCGCGGTTCCGGACCCTGGAGACCGAGATCTACCTGCGGACCGTGGACCTGCTCGACCTGTCCGGGGCGGCCGCGCTGTCCCTCGTGCAGCTCGCCGCCGTCGTTGCCGCGCTGGTGGCGGGCGCGGTGGCGCGGCGACGCCGGGAGACCGCGCTCCGCCTCCGCGCGCGTGCCGAAACCGCCCGGCGGCCGGAAGGGCGCGAGTGGTGGGTCGTCGCGGCCGGGCTCGGGGTGGTGGCCTTGACGCTCACGCCGATCGTCGCGCTGCTCGTGAAGTCGGTGTCCACTCCGGACGGCTGGAGCCTCGACGGCTACCGCGCGCTGTCCGGGCACGGGTCGAGCGGCACGCTGGCGGTCTCGGGCTGGGACGCGGCGATCCGGTCGCTGCGCACCGCGACGGACGCCACGTTGCTCGCGATGGTGATCGGGGTGCTGGCCTCGGTGCTGCTCGTGTCGTTGCGCCGCTCGCCGGGCCGGCTCGCGCGCGGGGCGGGGGAGGTGATGGACGCCGCGCTGATGCTGCCGCTGGGGGTGTCCGCGGTGACGGTCGGCTTCGGCTACCTGGTGACGCTCGACGCGCTGCCGGGCGATCTGCGGACCTCGCCGCTGCTGGTGCCGCTCGCGCAGGCGCTGGTGATCATCCCGCTGGTGATCAGGATGGTGCTGCCGGTGCTCCGCTCGGTCGACGAGCGGCTCCGGCAGGCGGCCTCGACGCTCGGGGCGAGCCCGGCGCGGGTGTGGCGGGAGATCGACGTGCCGCTGACGGTGCGGGCGGTGGTGGCCGCGGCCGGGTTCGGGTACGTGGTGGCGCTGGGCGAATTCGGCGCGACGAGCTTCCTCGCGCGCCCGACCTCGCCCACGCTGCCGGTCGCGATCTCGTCGCTCATCTCCCGGCCTGGTGAGCTGAACAACCAGCTGGCCTACGCGGCGTGCGCGCTGCTCATGCTCGTCACCGTGGCCGTGGTAGCGGCGATCGACCGGCTCGGCACCGGCACCGTAGGGGAGTTCTGATGGCGTTGTCGGTGGAGGGCGTGAGCGTGCGCTACGGCTCGTTCGAGGCCGTGCGCGAAGTCGATCTCGACATCGCCGACGGCGAGGTGCTCGCGCTGCTCGGGCCGTCGGGATCGGGGAAGTCCACGCTGCTGCGGGCGATCGCCGGGCTCGAACCGGTGACCGGCGGGTCGGTCCGCTGGGACGGTGACGACCTCGCGCGCGTGCCGGTGCACCGCCGCGAGTTCGGCCTGGTCTTCCAGGACGGGCAGCTCTTCCCGCACCGGGACGTGCGCGGCAACATCGCGTTCGGGCTGCGGATGCACCGGGTGCCGAAGGACGAGCAGGCGCGGCGGGTCGGCGCGCTGCTCGACCTCGTCGGCCTCACCGGGTACGCGGGACGGCGCATCACCGAGCTGTCCGGTGGTGAGGCGCAGCGGGTCGCGCTGGCGCGAGCGCTCGCGCCGAAGCCGCGGTTGCTGCTCCTGGACGAGCCGCTGTCCAGTTTGGACGCGAGCCTGCGCGAACAGCTCGCGGTCGACCTCGCGGAGTTGTTGCGGGGAGCCAAGATCACCACGCTGGTCGTGACGCACGATCAGGAGGAGGCGTTCACGCTCGCGGATCGCGTCGCGGTGCTGGAGCGCGGGGAGGTGCGGCAAGCCGGCGCGGTGCCTTCGGTGTGGCGCGGCCCGGCGGACGACACGGTCGCGGCTTTCCTCGGTGTCACAACGTTTCTCGACGCGCAGGCCGCCGACGGCGTGGCCCGGTCCGCGCTGGGCCCGGTGGACGTGCCGGAAGCGCGCGACGGCGCGGTCCGGCTGGGGTTGCGGCCGACCGCGCTCCGGGTGGCTCCGGACGGGGTAGCGGGCGAGGTGGTGAGCCGGGTGCACCGGCGGGAGCACCTCCGCCTCGTGGTGCGGGTGCCCGCCTTGCAGTCCACAGTGGACACCGTGGACGCGGTGGCCCCGGTGAGCGCCGATCTCCGCGCGGGCGACCCGGTGCACCTCGTCCTGGACCCGGACGGCGTCGCGATCGTCGGCTGAAGGTGGCCTTCGGGGAGTTGTACGCCCCGAAGGCCACCTCCGGGACGGTTACCAGCCGAGGCCGTGCCCGAACGGGTAGAGGATCTTCCCGGGGTCGGTGCCCGAAGGCACGTCGACGGGGAGCTTCCCGGTCGGGGAAAGCTTGCCCCGCAACACCTTCGCCAGCGTCGCCATGCTCACGTCACGCCAGTCGTAGGTGGCCACCCAGGTCGGCAGGTCCGCGAAACCGGGGTCGTACGGCTCCTGGATGGACACCGCGACGACGGGTTTCCCGGTCGCCTGCAAGCCCTTCACCAGTGCCGCCTGTCCCGCGCTGGTGCGCAGGCCGTTGGTCAGCACGACCACGGTGTCCGCCTTCTTCGCGGCGGCCACCGCTTCGCCGACCTTCGCCGCGGCCGGATCGGCGCCGGTGGGCAGCGCGGTGCCGGAAAGCTGCTTGGCCAGCGAGGTGACCGGATCGGCGGGATAGCCGGGGAAGTCGGGCAGATCCCAGCCGGTGACCAGCACCTTGCCCGGCTTCTTCAGCGGCAGCAGGCCCGCGTCGTTGCGCAGCAGGGTGGTCGTCTTCGCGCTGATGCGCGCGATGGCGTCGCGGTGCTCGCGGGTACCGACGACGCAGGGCACTTCGCGCTCGTTGACCAGCGGCTTCGCCACGATGCCGCGCTTGACCTTGACCTTGAGGATGCGTGCCACGCTCTGGTCGATGCGCGCTTCGGTGAGCCTGCCGCTGTGCACCGCGTCCGACACGCCCTTGATCGCCACGCCGAGATCCGGCGGCAGCAGCATCTGGTCCACGCCCGCTTCCAGCGCGAGCACCGGGACCTCCGCGTCGGGGTACATCTTGCGGATCGCGTCCATCCGCAGCGCGTCGGTGACGACGAGGCCGTCGTAGTGCAGTTCGTTGCGCAGCAGGCCGGTCATGATCGGCTTCGACAGCGTCGCGGGCCTGCCGGACGGGTCGAGGCTGGGCACCGAGATGTGCGCGGTCATGATCGAGTCGGCCCCGGCGTCGAGCGCGGCCTTGAACGGGGGCAGGTCGATCCGCCGCCACTGCGCCTCGGTCCGGTTGATCACCGGCAGCCCGGTGTGGCTGTCCTCGGCGGCGTCGCCGTGGCCGGGGAAGTGCTTGGCCGCGGTCGAAACCGTCTCGGTCCGCTTGCCCGAGTTCTGGTAGCCGTCCACCTCGGCGGTGACCATGCCGCTCGCCAGCGCCGGGTCCGAGGAGAACGACCGCGAGCCGATCACCGGGTTGAGCGGGTTCGAGTTGACGTCGGCCACCGGCGCGAAGTTCTGGTTGACGCCCATCGCGCGCAGCTCGCGTGCGTTGACCGAGGCCAGCTTCCTGGCGTCGGCGGTGCTGCGGCCCGCGCCGACCGCCATGTTGCTCGGGTACTCGGTGGCGGGCGCGCTGATCCGGGTGGTCTGGCCGCCCTCCTGGTCGATGGACAGGATCAGCGGCAGGTGCGAGCCGGAGGACAGCGCCGCGCGCTGCAGGCCGTTGGACAGGTGCGCGAGCTGCGCGGGATCGTCGACGTTGTCGGTGTCGGCGCCGGGGTTGTTGAAGTAGATGACCCCGCCGACCTGGTAGCGCCGCACGACCTGCGCCGGGGTGTCGACGCCGTAGAGCTTGCGGTTGCCGGGGTGGGCCTCGTCGGCGGACTTGCCGTAGACCGTCGGCACGAAGAGCTGGCCGATCTTCTGCTCCAGCGTCATCCCGCGCAACGCCTGCGCGGAGAACGCGTCGTCGGCCGCGACGGCCGGGCTCGCGACGGCGATCCCCGACAGCGCGGCGAAACCGGCACAGGAAAGTGCGAGTGCTCTTCTGGAACGGGTGCTCGGATGCCTGGTGGGCACTTCGGATCCCCTCTCTGGTCTGGCGGTGCCGTAGTGGCGCGCCACAGCACGAGCCGATCCGAAATGGTCTAGTCCACGTCGGCTCGGCATCGCGAAGCTACTGACCAAAGCGCGGCCGGTCAATCCACCCCTATGCCATTCGGAGTAAGGGTTTCCCAGGTCCGGAGTGCCGTGATGGCCACCATGGCGGCACGGAACGCCGTCATGGTGGCCATCAGGGACTCCCCCTGCCGGAAGGAAGGATCAGCCGTCGCGGGTGGTGATGCGCGCGTAGGCCAGCGACAGCGCGATGGCGATGTAGCAGACCGCCCGCGCCGCGCCCTCGGTGAGCCCGCCGGAGGGGATCGGGTCCCGCAGGATGTCGGGGATCGCCTCCCACGACTTGTTCAGCAGGAACGGGTGCAGCCACGACACCGCGGAGAGCATGCTCAGCACCTGGAACACGATCGTGCCCGCCAGCACCGAGACCACCACGAGCATCGGGTGCTCGGTGCAGGTGGAGATCGCCAGCGCGACCGCGCCGACGGCCCACAGCTGCAGCACCACCCACGCCGCGGCCAGCCCGACCCGGCCGAGGGTGTCCCAAATGGACAGTGTGTCGCCGGAGAGGGTGAACATCGCGTTGGGGCCGTTGATGATCAGGCCGGTGACGAACCCGGTCACGGCCATCAGCGCGACCGCGGACACGGTGACGGTGGCGACGCCGAACGCCTTCACCGCGAGCAGCCGTCCCCTGCTCACCGGTGCCAGCAGCCAGCCGCGCAGGGTGCCGGTGGACGCCTCGCCCGCGATCGCGTCGGCGCCTGCCATCGCCGCGCACAGCGGCAGCAGCAGTTGCAGTGTCACCACGAGCGCGGCGATCGGCAGCACGAACGCGTTGCCCGCGGCCGCGCTGAGGATCCCGCCGCCCGGGCCGTCCTGTTCGGCGTTCGGGGCGTTCGAGTCGACGAGCGTCAGGCTCACGCCGAGCACGATCGGGATCAGCGCGAGCAGGCCGAGCACCACGAGCGTGCGCGGCCTGCGGAAGATCCAGCGCAGCTCGGCGCGGGCCAGCCGGACCGGCGAAACCCGGTTCGACGGCCGCAACTCGGTCGCGACGGGCGCGAGGGGCACGGTGGTCATCGCTCCTCCTCGATCTCTTCCTCGCCCTGGGTCAGCCGGGCGAAGAGGTCTTCGAGCCCGGTCCGCGCGCGCGAAGCCTCGTGTACCGCGACCTCGCCGCGCACGAGTGCCGCGATGGCCTCCGGCGCGGTGGTCGCCGCCAGGTCGACGCGCACGCCCTCGGGCGTGAGCCTGGCCGAGATCCGGTTGTCCCGCAGTACTTCGATCGCCCTGTCACCGTCCGGTGTGGACACCAGGAGGCCGGGGCTGCCGGATTCCAGCAGCTCGGAGAGCTCGCCCTGGGCGACCACGGATCCCGCGTTGAGCACCGCGACGTGCGTGCAGGTCGCTTCGACCTCCGCGAGCAGGTGGGAGGACACGAGCACGGTCACACCCTCGGCGTGCAGCTCACCGATGATCTTGCGGATCTCCCTGGTACCCGCGGGATCCAGCCCGTTCGTCGGCTCGTCGAGCACGATCATCCGCCGCGGCACGAGCAGTGCGCTGGCGAGCCCGAGCCGCTGCTTCATGCCGAGCGAGTACGCCCGGTACCGCCGGTGCGCGGCACCGGTCAGCCCGACGCGCTCCAGTGCCTCCTCCACCGCGGAGGGCACCGAGTTCGACGCCAGCCGCGGCTCCGCGGCGGCCATCCGGAACAGGTTCTCCCGCCCGGAAAGGAACGGGTGGAACCCCGGTCCCTCCACGAGCGCGCCCACGTCGGGAAGGGCTTCTCCCGCGCCCTCCGGCATCTTCTGCCCGAGCAGCTCGACCTCGCCCTCGGTCGGGCGCACGAGCCCGAGCAGCATCCTGATCGTGGTCGTCTTCCCCGAGCCGTTCGGCCCGAGCATGCCCAGCACGGCCCCCGAAGGCACGTCCAGGTCGACCTGGTCCACCGCGACCGTGCCGCGGTAGACCTTGCGCAGTCCCCGAGTCCGCGCGGCTGGGGTGGGGACGGGCGTGCCCGCGCCTTCCGGCGCGGACACGCCCGCCTCGACCGAAACGGTCACTTCGTCCCCAGTGCCTCGACGAGCACCTGCTCGGGCACGAAACCGGCGGCGACCCTGCCGTCGTCGGTCAGCAGGGCGGTGCCGACCTTGGTGGTCACCACGTGGCCGGTGCCGAACGCACCGCTCACCGGCTTGCTCACCCGGTCCAGGATCGCCTTCGGGTCGACGTTCCGGCCGTGCTCGCCCGCCTTGCCCTTGCCCATGTCCGACAGCGCGTCCGCGGGAAGCTGCCCGACGAGCACGGTGTCCCAGCCGGTGCCGACGGTCTTCAGGTTCTGCTGGATCTCGGCCTTCGCCTTGTCCTTGTCCCGCTGGTCGATCTTCGGCTGCTGCTCGGTCACCTTGGCGCCCGCGGGCGGGGTGAACTCGAACAGGTTCGCGGCCTGCGGCGTGAACGACACGTCGGTGAAGCCGACCTGCAGCGCCGGGTCCGGCGAGCCGTTGGACAGCACCGAAAGCTCCAGCGGCAGCCGCTTCTCGGCGTCGACCGCGACGCGGACCTCGCGCAGCAGCGTGCGTTCCGTCGGCTTCGGCGTGAGCACCAGCTCGTAGGCGGCGCGGCCCGCGACGTTCGCGGTGCCCTCGACGCTGACCGTGCTGCTTTCCCGCACCGCGCCGAGCACCTTGGAGGCGATGGCGGCCGGGTCGGCGGCCTGGCCGCCGGCCTCCGGCGCGTGCTTGCCGTCCGCGCCGGCGGGCAGGGTCGTCTTCGTCGCGGTGTTGCTGCCGGAGTTGTAGGTCCACACGGTGCTGCCGTTGTGGACCACGGTCTGCTCGCCGGCGCCCTTCTGCGTCGTGATCTTGCTGTGGCCCTGCCCGTCGGTGAACACGCGTGCCGAGTCGGCGGTGAGCGCGCCGGTCCCCGGCAGCCCGACCGGCAGGCCAAGGTTGTTGGTCAGCTTGACCGAGCCGTTCAACGCCGGCGGCGGCGTGGTGATCACCGACTGCACGAGCTCCTCCGCGCTGACGGCGGGCAGCTCGGGGGCTTCACCCGCGTCGGCGGGCATCGCGATGATCGCGAGCCCGGCGACGCCTGCCGCGGTCCCCACCGCCGCGGCGGCGAGCGCCTTCTTCTTCGGATTCATGCTGTTTCTCCCTGTGGTCGTTGAGCCCGATTGTGCTCGTTTCCCGACACTCAGGCTTCCCTCCCGAGGCTGAGATCGTACTGAGACGGCTTCGTACGCTGAGAGAACGCTGAAAGCCTGCGGGCGTGACCACGCAGGACAGGGCATGCTGAACCCGTGAATCCTCGGGTACTGGTGGTCGACGACGAGCCTGGCGTCCGCAAGGCGCTGCAGCGCGGCCTTCGCGCGGAGGGCATGGACGTGGTGACGGCCTCGGACGGGCCGAGCGCGCTGCGGCTCGGGCAGACCGGCGCGTTCGACGTGCTGCTGCTCGACATCATGCTGCCCGGCCTCTCCGGCTACCGGGTGCTGCAGCAGCTCCGCGCCGAGGGCGTCCGCACGCCGGTGCTGATGATCTCGGCGAAGGACGGCGAGGTCGACCAGGCCGACGGCCTCGACCTCGGCGCGGACGGCTACCTGGTGAAGCCGTTCTCCTTCGTGGTGCTGGTGGCGCAGGTGCGCGCGGTGCTGCGCCGCGCCGCGAACGACGGGGTGCGCGGCTCGCTGCGGGTCGGCGAGCTGGAGGTGGACCGCGCGGTCAAGCAGGTGCACTGGCGCGGCGAGCCGGTCGCGTTCAGCCCGCGCGAGTTCGCGTTGCTCGAGGTGCTGGTGGGACGCGCGGGCACGGTGGTGACGAAGGACGAGCTGCTGCGCGCGGTGTGGGGCGACGAGCAGGCCGCGACGCGCAACGTCGTCGAGGTCTACGTCGGGTACGTGCGGCGCAAGCTGGACGCCGCCGGTGCGGGCGCGCTGGTGCGGACCGTGCGCGGGCACGGGTACGTGGCGTCCGATCCGAACCTGGACGAGGTCATGAGCCCGGCCGGTCCTGCGTGACACGGGCGCCGCGGTGGTGGCTGCGGCGGTCGTTGCGGTTCCGGATCACCGCGATGGCCGGTGCGGTGACGCTGGTGTTCCTGCTCGCCCTCGCCCTGCTCGCGGGCAAGGGACTGAGCCCGCTGCTGGTCAGATCCGTCGACGGCGAGCTGCGGGGCGCGCTGTCGTCCGCGTCGGCGATGGTCGCCGAAGGGAAACCGATCCAGGCGCGTTCCGGGGTCACGATCAGGGTGCTCGACACCGCGGGCGCACCGGTGGACGGGCTGCCGCCGCCGGGGCTCCGCCACGACGAGGTGCGCGTGCTGAAGGCGGGCACGCCGGTCAAGACCGACGAAGGCGCCGCCGAAGGGGCGAAGTGGCGCTGGCTCGGGTCCGTGGTGACCGCGCCGGACGGCTCGCAGCGGCTCGTGGTGGCCGGGGCGGGCCTGGTCGGGTTCGCCTCCGCGGCGGCGGGCGGCTCGCACTGGCTGCTGTGGGTCGCCTCCGTCGGCGCGCTGCTCGCCGCGACGGCGACCTGGCTGGTGGTGCGGTCGGCGCTGCGGCCGGTCGGCCGGATGCGGCGGGCCGTGCAGGGGCTGCCGCACGGTGAGCGGCTCGACCTGCCGGAGGCGCACGACGAACTGCGTGCGCTCGCGGCCGAGTTCAACGGCCTGCTTTCGCGCCAGGAGGACGTGAGCGAGCGGTTGCGCCGGTTCACCGGCGACGCCGCGCACGAACTCCGCTCGCCGGTCGCGTCGATCCGCGTGCAGGCCGAGGTGGCCGTGGCCAACCCGGACCCGGAGCTGGCGCAGGAGACGCTCGCCGACATCCTCGCCGAGTCCGAACGGCTTTCGGCCCTGCTCGACGGCTTGCTGACGCTGGCGAGATCGGATGCGGGCGAGGTGCCGCCCGCCGAGCCGGTGGAACTGGTCACCGAGGCGCGCGCGGCGATCGCGCGGCTGCCGCCGGGCTCGCCCTCCGCGCGGGTCAGCGGCGTCGCGGGCAGGTCGTGGGCGCACGCCGCACCGGCCGAGGTCGAGCTGATCCTGAACAACCTGCTGCGCAACGCCTGCCGGTACGCCCGCGCGCAGATCGTGGTGTCGGTGCTGGCGTCGAAGGCGACCGTGCGGGTCGTGGTCGACGACGACGGCCCCGGTATCGCGCCGGAGCACCGCGACCTGGTGTTCGACCGGTTCTACCGGGTCGCCGACGATCGCGCGCGGACCTCGGGCGGCACCGGGCTCGGCCTGGCGATGGTCTCCGAAGCGGTGCGGCGGCGCGGCGGGCACGTCACGGTCGGCGAGTCCCCGGAGGGCGGCGCGCGGTTCGTGGTGGTGTGGCGGAAGGCCACCGGCGAACCCGGCTGACGTAACGTCACCGCCGTGAAATCGGGTGTGGTGGTGGGCGCCGCGATCGTGCGCGCCGGGAAACTGCTCGCGCAGCAACGGGCCTGGCCAGCCGACGCGGACGGCAAATGGGAGCTGCCCGGCGGCAGGGTCGAGGCAGGTGAGTCCGATGTGGACGGACTGGCTCGTGAATGCGCCGAGGAACTGGGCGTCGCGGTGACCGTCGGCGCGCGGGTGGGCGCCGACGTCGACCTGCCGGGCGGGAAGGTGCTGCGCATCTACGCCGCCGGACTCGCCGATGACGGGGAAGAGCCGCGCGCGGTCGAACACCGCGCGCTGCGCTGGCTCGACGTGTCCGAACTGGACGGTCTCGACTGGCTTCCCGCGGACCGGATCCTGCTGCCCGATCTCCGCGCGCTGCTGACGGGCCGCTGAGGGCGCGTTACCTCAGCGGCCCGTGCGCTCAGCCGCCGAACAGCACCCAGAGTTCCCAGCCGGGGGTGACCGAGCGGCATTCGCTGCGGACCACCGCCGGGTCGCCCTGGTATTTCGCGTACCGCTCGTTCTCGCACGCGATGAGCTCGCGGTCGGACCAGTACCGCTTCATCATGCGCCACCCGGGCCCGGCAGGCGTCGACGCCTGATCCGCGACGGTCGTCGCGGGCGTGGCCGGTGCGGCCGAGGCGACCGCGGGTGCGCTCGCCCCGCACACGGCGGTGGCCGCGGCCGCGGTGAGTACCGCCTTCTTGAGCAGTGTCTTCTTGTGCAAAGTGCTCCCCAGTTCCTTCTCGCCCCCGGTGTTCACCGGGGGCGAGAAGAAGATGGCAGGGGGCAGTTTCACATCGGTTTCATCCCGCGCCGATGAGCCGGAGCGCGCTCTGCAGGCGGTGCTCGCCCCGTGCGGACGCCCGCGCCGCGCCCGCCTTGCGCACCCGGTCCAGCTCGGCCGCGTCGGCGAGCAGGGCCGCCGCGCCCTCCCGCACCGGGCGCAGCACTTCGATCACCGCGTCCGCGACGGTCTCCTTGAGCGCGCCGTAGGAGGAGTGCTCCTCGGCGAGGTCCGCCGGGGCGCGTCCCGTGCACGCGGCGAGGATGTCCAGCAGGTTCGCCAGCCCCGGCCGCGTTCCCGGCTCGTAGGCGGGGGTCCGCCCCGCATCGGTGACCGCGCGCATGATCTTGCGCCGCACCAGGTCCGGCTCGTCGAGCACGAACACCACACCCGCCTTGTCCTGGGTGGACTTCGACATCTTGCGCGTGGGGTCGGCGAGGTCGCGCACGCGTGCGCCCACCTTCGGCAGCACCGCCTCCGGCATCGTGAACACCTCGCCGTAGGTGCCGTTGAACCGGCGCGCCAGCGCACGCGCGAGTTCCACGTGCTGGCGCTGGTCCTCGCCGACGGGCACCTCCGACGCGCCCTGCAACAGGATGTCCGCCGCCATCAGCACCGGATAGGTGAGCAGGCTGAGCCGGACGCCGCTGCGCCCTTCCGCCTTTTCCTTGAACTGGATCATTCGCGCCGCTTCGCCGTAGCTCGCGGTGCATTCCAGCACCCAGGTGAGCGCGCCGAGTTCGCGCGCGAGATCGGACTGCACGAACATCCGTTCCTCGGGTATCCCGGTCGCGATCAGCACCGCGAGCTGTTCACCGGCGAGCGCGCGCAGCTTTCCCGGGTTGTGCGTGGTGGTCATCGCGTGCAGGTCGGAGATGAAGTACAGATCCTGCTCGCCGCCCTCGACCGCCCACCGCCGCAGCGCGCCGAGGTAGTTGCCGAGCTGGACGTGTCCGGACGGGGTGATGCCGGAAAGCCTGGTCATGGTGGTGCGTCTCCTCTTCGGGTCACCGCCGCCCCAGGAGAAGGCGCCCCCCAGACATGCGAAAGGCCGCCCGTGCGGGGCGGCCTGGTCTGGTGCGCTGTGCCTCAGGTGCGCAGAGTCAGTGGCCGCCGGTCGGGGGCCACCACTGGTTACGGAAGGTCAGCACGCGGCGAGTGTAGCGCAGCCGCACGGTCATCGAAAGGCAAACCGGGGTCAAGCGCGGGCAAAGAAAAGAACGTACGTACGGTTTCATTCGAAAAAGAATTCGTATCGACTCGGGCGCCGGCTGGTGTCATCGGGATCGCGCGGGTTTAACCTTCGAATATGTTTGTCGTACTGCTGACCTACACAGCGCCCATCGAAGAGATCGACTACGTGCTGCCCGATCACGCCGACTGGCTGACGAAGCAGTACGAGAACGGACATTTCCTCGCGTCCGGTAAACGCAATCCCTGTATCGGGGGAGTGATTGTCACCCGTCCGATGGCAAGGGGGAAACTCGACGCGATACTGGCCACCGACCCGTTCGCGCTCCAGCACCTCGCCACCTACGAGGTGATCGAGTTCTCCCCGACGAGGACCGCGCCCGAACTCCGCCCGGTGAACGAAGCCGTCGCGCACTGAGCCGTCGCTCACGGGGTTCCCGCCCGCTCCGACGGCACGCCGACGAGGAAGAGGCGGGGGAGGTCAGGCGGCGAGCTTCTCCTTCGCCTTCTTCAGCGCGAGCACGGGGCACTTCTTGCAACGCGACTTCGACCGGCAGCACTTCTTCTTGACCTTGCCCGCCTTGATCAGCTTGCGGACCCGCTCCCGAGGGTCCTTCGCGCCCTTTTTGCCCATGGGCACACGTTAGGTGAGGCTAACCGAAAGGTGGGCGTGGCGCTGGTCACAAAGGGGTCACGGGTATCCTGGGACGCGACTGCGTGTGGCCACTGTGGGCCGCTTGTGCATACCGACTGCCGCGGTCACCACACCAGCAGGTTCAGTCTTTTGGAGTCTCGCGTGCCCGCAGCCAGCGTCATCGACAAGAGCGCCGGTGAGTCCGTGCCCACCCGTACCCGTCCCGATCTGCGCAACGTCGCCATCGTGGCACACGTCGACCACGGTAAGACCACCCTGGTCGACGCCATGCTGCGCCAGTCCGGCGCGTTCGCCGAGCGTGCCGAGCTCGTCGACCGCGTGATGGACTCCGGCGAGCTGGAGCGAGAAAAGGGCATCACCATCCTCGCGAAGAACACGTCCATCCATCGCCAGACGCCGGACGGCCAGGTCACCATCAACGTGATCGACACCCCCGGCCACGCCGACTTCGGCGGCGAGGTCGAGCGCGGGCTCGCCATGGTCGACGGCGTGGTCCTGCTCGTCGACGCGAGCGAGGGCCCGCTGCCGCAGACCAGGTTCGTGCTGCGCAAGACCCTCGAAGCCGGTCTCCCGGTGATCCTCGTGGTCAACAAGACCGACCGGCCCGACGCCCGGATCTCCGAGGTCGTCGACGAGACGCACGACCTGCTGCTCGACCTGGCGGGCGACATCGAGGACGCCGACCACGACGCGATCCTCGACCTGCCGGTCGTCTACGCCTCCGCCCGCGCGGGCAAGGCGAGCCTCGAACAGCCCGCCGACGGTGACGTTCCCGACAGCGAGAACCTCGACTCGCTGTTCGACACGCTGCTCCGCCACGTGCCGCCGCCGGTCGCCGACGTCGACGGCCCGCTGCGCGCGCTGGTGACGAACCTCGACGCGTCGAACTTCCTCGGCCGCATCGCGCTGATCCGCATCCACTCCGGCGAGCTGCGCAAGGGCCAGACGGTGGCCTGGATGCGCGAGGACGGCACGGTCCAGAACGTCCGCATCTCCGAGCTGCTGGTCACCGAGGCGCTGACCCGCGTCCCGGCGACCGAGGCCGCGGCCGGCGACCTGGTCGCGATCGCGGGCATCCCGGACATCACGATCGGCGACACCCTCGCCGACGTGGAGAACCCGGAGGCGCTGCCCCGGATCGCGGTCGACGAGCCGGCCATCTCGATGACCATCGGCGTCAACACCTCCCCGCTCGCCGGGCGCAGCGGTGGCGACAAGGTCACCGCGCGGCTGGTGAAGGCGCGGCTGGACTCCGAGCTGATCGGTAACGTCAGCATCCGCGTGCTGCCCACCGAGCGCCCCGACACCTGGGAGGTGCAGGGCCGTGGCGAGCTGGCGCTGGCGATCCTCGTCGAGCAGATGCGCCGCGAGGGCTTCGAGCTGACCGTCGGCAAGCCACAGGTGGTCACCAAGACCATCGACGGCAAGCTGCACGAGCCGTTCGAGCGCCTGTCGATCGACACGCCGGAGGAGCACCTCGGCGGCATCACGCAGCTCCTCGCCGCGCGCAAGGGGCGCATGGAGCACATGGGCGGGCACGGCACCGGCAGGCTCAAGCTGGACTACGTGCTCCCGGCGCGCGGCCTGATCGGGTTCCGCACCGACTTCCTCACCGAGACCCGCGGCACCGGGATCGCGAACCACGTGTTCGAGGGCTACCACCCGTGGGCGGGCGAGATCCGCACCCGGCACAGCGGCTCGCTGGTCGCCGACCGGTCCGGGCCGATCACCGCGTACGCGATGATCCAGCTCGCCGACCGCGGCACGTTCTTCGTCGAGCCGGGCGCCGAGGTGTACGAGGGCATGGTCGTCGGGGAGAACCCGCGCGCCGAGGACCTCGACATCAACATCACCAAGGAGAAGAAGCTGACGAACATGCGCCAGTCCTCCGCCGACGTGATGGAGACACTGGCCAGGCCGCGCAAGATGGGCCTGGAAGAGGCGCTGGAGTTCTGCTCCGTCGACGAGTGCGTCGAGGTCGCGCCGGACGTGGTCCGGATCCGCAAGGTCACCCTCGACTTCAGCACCCGTGCGAAGGAGCGGTCGCGCGCGAAGAGCCGCGACAACGGCGCCAACTGACCGTCGCGGTACTGTGCGCCCGGGTCACCCGTTCGCGGGAGGCCCGGGCGCACCGCGCTTTTACCGGTCATCTGGAAATCTCGCGGACACGCCACGGGGACACATGGCACCATTGCGTGCTCCGGCTGGAACCTGAACGAGACGGGAGGCGGCGTGCGCGGGACCGGGAAGCGGGTGCGGACCCGTCGGATCCTCCCGCCGCTGGCGGCTCTGCTCGCCGCGGTGCTCGGGGCCTGCTCGAACACCCCGCCGCCGCCCGTGGTCACCTCGCCCGCCGCGCAGACCACCACCGCGAAGAACCCGTCCCAGATCGTCTTCGGCGTCGACGACATCAGCGGCGGGTTCAACCCGCACAACATCGCCGACTCCTCCACGGTGACCTCCGCGCTCTCGCAGCTCGTGCTGCCCTCGGTGTTCCGCTCCGACGAAACGGGCAAGCCGGTGCTCGACAAGAGCCTGATGCGCTCGGCGGAGGTGATCTCGCAGCAGCCGTTCACGGTGGCCTACGAGATCAAGCAGGAGGCGTCGTGGAGCGACGGTGCGCCGATCGCGGTCGAGGACTTCATCTACCTCTACAACCAGATGCGCGACAACCCTGGCGTGGTGCAGCCCGCCGGGTACCGGCAGATCAACAACATCCAGCCGGGTGAAGGCGGCAAACGCGTCGAGGTGACCTTCACCAAGCCCTACCCCGGCTGGCAGACGCTGTTCTCGAACCTGATGCCCTCGCACCTGCTCAAGGACGCGCCCGGCGGCTGGCAGAACGCGCTGGAGGGCGGTTTCCCCGCGGTCGCGGGCCCGTTCTCGGTGAAGACGATGGACCGGGACCGCGGCGAGATCGTCCTCGAACGCAACGAGCGCTACTGGGACAAGGTGGCCGCGGTCGACCAGATCGTGCTGCGCCGCACCGATCAGGTCGGCATGGTCGACGCGCTGCGCAGCGGCAACGACCAGTTCGCGCTCTACCGCACGGACGAAACCGGCCTGAAGCGGCTCAGCGAGCTCGGCACCGCCGTGCGGCTGCACACCATCCCGCGCCCGTTCGTCGCGGAGCTGCTGCTGCGGCCCGCGGGCGGCGTGCTCACCGACGAGCGCACGCGGGCCGGGGTTTCCGCGCTCATCGACCGCAAACAGCTCATCGACCAGGGCGTCGCGGGCGGCCCGTCGGCGACGCTGCACGCCGACGCGCAGGTGCTCGCGCCGTCGATGCCGGGGTACGCGCCGACGGTGCCCGCCGCGGGCGCGCCGGGCACGCCGGACCCGCAGCGCGCGCAGGAGCAGCTCGCCGCGGCCGGCTACACCAAGGAAGCGGGCACCTGGCGCAAGGACGGCAAGCCGCTGTCGCTCGTGATCGGCTCGCCTGGCCAGCAGGAGCCGTACGCCACGATCGCGAAGAAACTGGCGTCGCAGCTCGTCGCGGCCGGTGTCGAGGTGCGCACGGTCGCGCCGCAGCCGCGGGACCTGTTCTCCGGCCAGCTCGCGATGCCGGTCAAGACCAGCCAGCCGTCGTCGTCGGCGACGCCGAGCACCACCCCGGAGACCGGCGGCAGCAGCGGAGTGGGCATCGACATCGCGGTGGTGCCGCAGCCCGTCGGCGGTGATCCCGCGTCGGTGCTGGCGTCGCAGTTCGGCTGCCGCCCCGCCCCGCAGAACTCCGACGACCAGGCGCCGGCGGTGCCCGCGAACTCGGCCGCCTTCTGCCAGAAGAGCCTGCAGCCCGCGATCGATTCCGCGCTCAGCGGCGCGACGCCGATGCCGGAGGCGCTGGCCACGCTCGAACCCGAGCTGTGGCGCCAGCACGTCGTGATCCCGTTGTTCCAGCTCGCCGACACGCTCGCGGTCGGAAACGGGATTTCCGGCCTGACACCCGGTCCGCCGCTGATGGGGCCATTCGGGGGAGCCGTCAACTGGACTCGTGGCGCGAAGTAACAGCTTTTCCGGGAATTGTTCGAAAGAGAAATTACCCTTTGGTCACAATGGCCGCCCAAGCCGTGACTCAGTGTGTTTGTCTTCGTAGCGTGCACCCGGAGTGCGAGGGGCGGGTACTGGTTCAGTGCTAGGAGGGCACATCCACGATGAGAAGATCCCGAGCTGTCCGCGCCGGGTCCGTGCTGACTGCCGCGGTGCTCGCGTTGAGCGCGTGCAGCGGCGGAACGGACGGCAAGGCGGGCGCGAACGTCGACGTCAACGCCATGAAGACCGGAAAACTCGAAAGTGGTGACGATTACAAGCTCGCCGAAGCCCCGGAAAGCGAAGAGGTGAAGGTCGGAGTCGACGATTCCTTCACCTCCTACAACGCGAACGTGCCCGGCGCCGGGCATCCCGGTGCCAATGCGGTGCTGACCACCGTGCTGGCGAAGCCGTTCGAACTCGACGGCGCGAACAAGGTGCTGCTGAACCGGGACGTGATGGATTCGGTCACGGTGCTGGCCAAGGACCCGCAGGTGGTCCAGTGGAAGATCAAAGCGGACGTGAAGTGGTCCGACGGGCGGCCGTGGAGCTGCCGCGATCTCTATCTGAGCTGGCTCGCGCAGAGCGGCCTGCCGAAGGGCGCCGACGGAAAACCGGTGTTCACCCCTGGTGACTCCGGCGGGTTCAACCTCGTCGACAGCGCGGCCTGCAAGGACGAAACGACCTTCGAGGCCCACTTCAAAAAGCCCTACCTCGACTACAAGGGCCTGTTCTCCACCACGGGATGGGTGCTGCCGTCGCACATCCTCGAAGCGAAGACCGGAATTCCGGACGTCACCGCGCTGACCCCGGCCGGCGACCCGGCGGCGCTGAAGAAGGCGGCCGATTTCTGGAACAAGGGCTGGCTCGAATTCAACCCCGAACTGATGCCGGCGTCGGGGCCGTACAAACTCGTCGCGGTCGACAAGAACGCCGAATCGGTGACGCTGGAAAAGAATCCGCAGTGGGCGGGCGCGAAGGGTGGCCCGAAGAAGATCACCGTGCGCGTCATCAAGGACCGGAACGAAATGGCGTCGGCGCTGGAGAACGGCGAAATCGACGTGGTTTCGTCCAGTCAGCCGGACGAAAGCGTGACGAAGAAACTGCAGGGGCTCGCCGGGAAGGGCATTGTCTGCGGTTCCGCGCAGCTCCTTTCCTTCGAGCACCTCGACTTCAACTACAAGCGCATGTTCGGCGATGTCGTGCTGCGCAGGGCGTTCATGGCGGCGGTGGACCGCAAGGCGATCGTGGACAAGCTGATCAAGCCGGTCTACGCCGACGCGCAACCGCTCGGCAGCGTGCAGTTCTTCCAGGGTGAGCCCGGTTACCAGGACCGGTACGGCGCGAAGTCGGGGCTCGGCCCGGAGGCGGCGGCGAAGATCCTCAGCGACGCGGGATGGGTGAAGGACCCCGACGGGATCTTCGCCAAGAACGGCAAGCGGTTCGAGGTGACCATCACGCACGCGGCGAGCGAGCTCCGCACGAGCACGGTCCAGTTGATCACCACGCAGGCCAAGCAGGCCGGGATACTGGTGCACGACGAGCTGGACCCGAAGTTCACCAAGGGCCGCGCGCAGCAGGGCGGGTACGACATCGCGCTGTTCGCCTGGAGCCAGGCGCCGTTCAAGGCGGAAGGGGCCCCGGTCTACAAGTCGGCGGGGAACGGTCCTTCGCAGAACTGGCAGGGCCTGTCCGACCCGAAGGTCGACCAGGCGTTCACCACCGCGGTCTCGACGACCGATCCCGCCGAGGCCGCCAGGCAGTACGCGGCGGCGGACCAGGCGATCGCCGACCAGTACGCGACGCTCCCGCTGTACGCGGCGCCCTCGCTGTGGGCGTTCCGCGGTATCGACCGCGTCTACCTGCAGTCCTACAACGGCGTGCTGTGGAACGTCGGCGAGTGGGCGAGGACGAGCTGAACCTGACGCGGTATGTGCTGCGCCGGCTCGCGATTTCCGTGCCGACGCTGCTGGTGGCCACCTTCGTGTGCTTCCTGCTGGTGGCCGCCGCCGGTGATCCGCTCGCCGAGCAGCGATCGCGTCCTGGTGCGAACCAGGACGCGATCGCGGTGCTCGCGCACGAACTCCGGCTCGACGAGGGCGTGGTGCCGAGGTACTTCCACTGGCTCGGCGGATTCCTCAGCGGTGACTGGGGTTCTTCGATCGCGCTCGAGCCGGTGTTCGACAAGGTCACCAGCGCCTACGGGGTGACGTTCGGCCTGGTGATCGGCGCCGAGGTGCTGGCGCTGGTGACCGGGGTGCTGGTCGGCGTGGTGGCCGCGGTGCGCCAGTACCGGCTCGCCGACCACGTCGCCACGGCGCTGGCGTTCCTGCTGTTCGCGATGCCGGTGTTCTGCATCGCGCTGGTGCTCAAGGACTTCGCGGTCCAGCTCAACGACTGGGTCCGCGACCTCGGGCTCACCGGCCTGCTCGGCAACCCGTGGATCAGGACGTCGAGCCCGGAAAGCCTGGAATCGCACGGGTTCGGCGACCTCGTCGTGAAGTACATCGGCGCGTACCTGCTGCCGACGCTGGCGGTCATGGCCGTCAGTTTCGCGGGCTACAGCCGTTTCCAGCGCGCTTCGATGCTCGAAACGCTGAACACCGACTACGTGCGCACCGCGCGGGCGAAGGGGATCTCACCGGCGCGCGTGATCTTCCGGCACGCCTTCCGGAACGCGCTCATCCCGGTCGCCACCCTGTTTTCGCTCAACTTCGGCGTGGTGCTCTCCGGTGCCGTGATCACCGAACGCGTGTTCAACTGGAACGGCATGGGCTCCGTGCTCGTCACCGCGGTGAACGCCGACGACCCGTACCTGCTGATGGGCTGGATCGTGCTGATCGGGGCGACCGTGGTCGTCGCGAACCTCGTCGCGGACGTCTGCTACGGCGTGCTGGACCCGAGGATCCGCGTTGGCTGACGACATGAACGCGCTTCTCGCGCAGCGACCCCCGGACCCCCCGCGGAGCCAGGTGCGGCGGGGGCGGCTCGTGCTGCGGCGGTTCCGGCGGCACCGGCTCGCGATGGCCGGCGTCGTGGCGCTCGCGGTGCTCGTGCTGGCGGTGCTGATCGTGCCGCTGTGGTGGCCGCACGACTACGGCGACGCGAGCTTCCCCCCGTTCGTGCCGCCGAACGCGGAGTTTCCGCTCGGCACCAACAAGATCGGCCTGGACATGCTCGCGCAGATCGTGCGCGGCACCCAGCTTTCGCTGCTGATCGCGGTCACCGTGTCGATCGTGGCGACGACGCTGGGGGTGGCGCTCGGTTCGCTCGCGGGGTACCGGCGCGGGTTCACCGACGCGGCGGTTTCGCGGCTGACGGACCTGTTCCTGATCGTCCCGCAGATCGCCGTCGCGGCGATTCTGGTGAAGGTGTTCGACGGTAGCTGGTTCACCGTCGCGCTGATCCTCTCCGCGTTCTACTGGACCCAGTCCGCCAGGATCACGCGGGGCGAGGCGATGTCCCTCGCGCAGCGCGAGTTCGTCGAATCGGCGCGGGCGGCGGGCGCGGGCACGGCGCGGATCATCACCAGGCACCTGCTGCCCAACATGACCGGCACCATCGCGGTCAACGCCACCCTCGCCGTCGCGCAGGCGGTGCTGCTGGAGGCGGGCCTGTCGTTCGTCGGCCTCGGCGTGCAGCTACCGGACACCTCGCTCGGCAGGATCATCTTCGACAACTACACCCAGTTCAGCGGCCGCCCGTGGCTGTTCTTCTGGCCGTTCGGCGTGCTGGTGCTGATCTCGCTGGCGCTGAACTTCATCGGCGACGGCCTGCGCGACGCGTTCGACGCGCGGACTTGAACCTCACGTAACGGGAGGATCTACCGTGGGTCCCATGACCGGGACCGAGGGCAAGGCGCGCTGGAGCGTCGGCGCACTGGCGAAGGCCGCCGGTCTGACGGTCCGCACGCTGCACCACTACGACGAGATCGGGCTGCTGTGCCCCGGCGAACGGTCGCCGTCGGGGCACCGCCGCTACACCGAACCCGATCTGCACCGGCTGTACCAGATCAGGCTGCTGCGGCAGATCGGCATGCCGCTGACCGAAATCGGCGACGCGCTCGATCGCGGCGTACTGCGCGAAGTGCTGACCGCGCGCGTCGAACTGCTCGACCAGCAGGCGCGGCGGCTGACCGCGCTGAGCCAGCAGACCAGCGCGCTGCTCGACCAGCTCGACCGCTCGGACTGGGCGGACCCGGTGCTCCTGCAGGCCAAGCTGACGGTGTTCGAGGAGTACCTCACGCCGGAGCAGCACGCGCTGATGGACGCGCACGTCGAAGGTCTCGACGAGGCAGCAAAGTCCACTATGGACACCGAGTGGTTCGTGCTGTTCCGGAGGATGGTCGAGCACTACCGCGCCGGGACACCGGAAGCCGACCCGGCGCTGCTGGCGGACGCGGCACGCCTCGCCGATCTGGGGCGGACGTTCACCGGCGGCGACGCCGGGATCTGGGACTCGATGGTCAAGTTCTTCCGTGAACGGGGCGGCGGCGTGCTGAACTCGCTCACCGGGGAAACCGATTTCGAGCTGGACGACGATTTCTGGGATTATGTGAGTTCGGCGATTTCCGCCGCGCTTTCCGATAGGTAATTCGCACTGGAGGGAATATGTTTCGCAGGACAAGTGTGCTTTTCGCCGCCCTGCTGATCGCGGGCGGTGGGGTCGCCGGTGCCGCCGGGCCACCGGTTTCGGTGCCCCTTTCGCTGCCCGCGCCGAGCGGGCCGGACCGGGTCGGGGCCACCAGGCTGCACCTCGTCGACGCGGCGAGGAAGGACCCGTGGCGGCCGGACACCGTGCGCGAGCTGATGGCCACCGTGTTCTACCCGGCCCGGTCGGCGCGCGGCTACCCGGTCATGCCGCAGTTGACGGCGAAGGAGGGAAAACTGTTCGGGGAGACGGCGGTGATCCCGCATCCGGAACTGCCGCCGAACGAGGACTGGGCCGCCACGATGACGCATTCCCACCTCGGCGCGCCCGTCGCGGCAGGGCGGCACCCGGTGCTGCTGTACACCCCGGGGCTCGGGGATCCGCGCACGGTCAACAGCGGGCTCGCGGAGGAACTGGCGAGCCGCGGCTACGTGGTGGTCGCGATGGACCATCCCGGTGAGACGTTCGCGGTCGAGTTCCCGGACGGGCACGTCCGCGGGTTCGAAATCCCCGGCGACCCTGGACGGACGCCCGAGCTGTACCGGAAGGCGATCGAAACCCGGCTCGCCGACGTCCGGTTCGTGCTCGGCCAGGTGACCGCGCTCGCGGCGGGGCGGAACCCGGATGCGGAGCGGCGGCCGCTGCCGAGCGGTCTCACCCGCGCGCTCGACCCGCGCCGGATCGGCGTCTTCGGGCATTCCGGGGGTGGCGCGGCCGCGTCCGAGGCGATGCACGAGAACCCGGCGATCGACGCCGCGGTCAACCTCGAAGGCTTCCTCGACTACATCGAGGGCGATCCGCTGCCGATCGCCGCCGAGGGCACCCGGCGGCCGCTGCTGCTGTTCGGCACCGCGGACTACCAGAAGGCGTACCCGAGGTTCGAACGCTCGTGGCAGGCCGTGCTCGCCAAGTCCCCGTGCCAGGTCGGCAAAAGCATTCTCGGCGACGCGTCGCACTGGGCGCTCACCGACTTCGCCTCCATGGTGCCGCAGCTCCAGGCGGCCGGGCTGATGACCGAGCAGGGCAGGGATGCCTTCGTCGGCGCGATCGATCCGGCGGTGTCGGTCCCGGCGGTCCGCGCCGCGGTGGTGGCCTTCTTCGACCGGCACGTGCGCCGGTCAGCGTCTTAGCCTGCTGAGCGCGTCGAGCAGCAGGACCGTGTCGTCGGCGTTGAGCGGCGGTTTGGCCAGCTTCCGGCCGCCGTTCCAGAAGTGGGAGCCCTCGGCGCTCACGGTGGTCGCGGAGCGGACCGTCAACGGCTGCTCGCCGCGCGCCGCGGTGTAGAAGTAGCCCTGGATGTCCGCGGTGGTCGTTTCGGTGTGGTCGAGGAGCTGGACCACACCGTTGGCCACCGCCCGCACCTCGCACGGGTTGAACGCGGGCAGGCAGGCCGAATCGCCCGTGGTGGCGGGCGGCTCCTCCAGCTCCACCGCGACCGACCCGTATGCGGCGCGCTCGTCGGCGACCAGCGCGGCCGCGTGCCGTTTCGTGGACCGCTCGGACTGGGTGACCGAGGACAGCACGTTCTGCACCCGCAGCCCGGGAGAATGCCGCGAGATGAACGTGTGCAGCACGTCCGCGAGCTGCTCGGCCCGCTGGTCGGAAGCGACTTCCCCGGTGCTGAGCCGCTCCGGCGCGGAGGGCCGCACCCCGGGATCCGGCCTCGACGGCGGGGGCGTGCCGGTACCCGCGTCGGACTCGCCCGCCGGCGCGCAGGCCGCCAGTGCGATCGCGAGCGCCGATCCGAAGACCAGCACACGGGTGCTGTTGAGCCGCATGGGCATGTTCCCTCCCCGAAACATGACCCCATCGTGCCCCTGGAGATACGTCGAGGGCGGTACGAGTTCAACCGCGCCGAAGATCGCTCAAGAAGGTGCGCCACGCGGCGCGGGTGATGCTCAAGTTCCCGCCAAGGCGGTCCTTGGTGTCCCGCACGAACGTGGTGGCGGAGGTATCGGACACCTCCACGCACGCCCCGTTGGCTGCGCTGTAGCTGCTGGTTCGCCAGCCGACCTCGACGCACGACCCGTTGGCCGTGCTGTGGCTGCTCGTTTGCCAGGCGATACCGCTCGGCTCAGTCCTGCTCATCAGGGTCCTCTCGGTCTAGGTACAGCTCCGTTGCCAAGCTGCTGACCAGGTCCCTCGATTGTGCCTCGGGCAATGCGGTCTCCGCCAGGCTCGCCAGCACTTTGCGGTAGGACCGGATTTCCTCCGGTTCTTCCAAGAACAAGGCTGAGGTCTCCGCTTCCAGGTAGACAACCGGCTTGATCTCCGAGAATTCCATGAAGACGAATGATCCCGCAGCCCCGGCATGCACGCCGACATCAGCGGGTAGTACTCGCAGCGAGATGCTCTGCCGAACCGACATGCGCAACAGGTGATGTAGTTGATCGGACATGACTGCTGGCCCGCCCGCCGGTAGTCGCAGTACGAACTCGTGCAAGTAGAAAATGCAGCGTGCTGGGCGACTGCGGTTGAAGATGCTGGCGCGATCGATCTTAGCGGCGACCCGGTTATCTATCTCGTTGCCAGGCATGTTGGCACTGCACGCAATCACCGCTCGTGCGTAGTCGCTGGTCTGAAGCAACCCTGGCACGACTGTCGGCGCAAACTCATGGATGGCGATCGCTTTGTCTTCGTGGTCGAGGTAGGTGCGGAGCTGCATGGGCAGGCGTGAGCCGTACTGCTGCCACCAGCCGGGTTTGTTGGCCTCTTCGCAGAGTTTGAGCAGGCGCTTGTGCTCGGCACCGCCGATGCGGCAGTACCCGAGCAGGGTCGCCACGTCCGACTCTCTGACCCCGCGCTTGCCGCTGAGCATGCGGGACACCTCGCTCTGCGACCACTGCAACTCCCTCGCGACCTCTTTGCCGGTGACACCCGCCTTCTCCAACGCGGCGCGAAGCGCCTCGCCGAGTTCGCGGGCACGGACGGTGGGCCTCTGATCGGTCATACCCTGAAAAATAGAACGCCAGCCCGGCTGTTTCCGTCGACAACACGGTGCGACCACCGGAAAGAAGCAGCCTATGTCCGCGACGAAATCTCCTTACGAGCGCCGAGAAACCAGGCTTCATGCGTACGCGCTCTCGACGCTCGTAAGAGCCTCTCGCGACTCTCAAGCTGCGCGGGGTTGGGCGGTGTGGATGGTGTTGGTTCTGGGTCTTCGCCACGGGTCTACGAACGCTGGTGGGATGAATTCGGGGTGGCCGTTGACCATGCGGACTTTCCAGTCGCTGTTGTGGAGCAGGCGGTGGTGGTGTCCGCAGAGCAGGACGAGGTTGCCGAGGTCGGTTGTGCCGCCGTTCCACCATTCTTGGACGTGGTGGGCGTCGCAGTGGCGCGGCTTTCGGGTGCAGCCGGGAAAAGCGCAACCGGAATCGCGGATTGCCAGCATGATGCGGAGTGCCTCGGTCACCAATCGCTTGGCGCGCCCGAGTTCCAGTGGTTGCCCGTCGGTGCCGAGCACACCGGGAATGATCTTGCAGTCGCACGCCAGGATGCGGGCTTCGCTCGCGGTGATGTTCGTGACCATGTCCAGGCAGGCCTGCCCGAGCCCTTGTTGGAGGAACTGGAGGGGGATGGTCACGACGATGTCGCCCCGGCCGCTGCTGTGGTTGGGGGCGTCGGGGTGGCTGGCGGCGAGGTGCACGATCTCCATGAACGCATCCCCGTACCGCTCCGCCTTCCCCCGCACCATCGGATTGTCCTCTTTATGCGGCTTGGCCAGCGGTTCCAGGAGCGCCAGGGTTTTCGCGCCGGACACCGGATCGAGTTCGCAGTCGAGCCTGACGGAGCCGTCTTTGCGCTGGCGGACGTTCATGGTGCGTTTGGGCTCGGGGGCGTCGCGGGGTTCGGGGCCGTCGGGGTCGAGGGTGTCGCGCAACCGCTGACCCGCTGCGGCGACTTCCGCTGTGGTCGCGTTGCGGGCGAGGTCGACCAGGGTCTTCTCGGTCTTTTCCCGTTCTTCTGCGGGCATGGTGGCCGGGATCGCTTGTAGTGCCGAGATGATGCCCTCCGCGTGCAGCGGTGAAATCGCACCCTCGGCGGCCGCTTCTCCGGTCAGCGGTGCCGCGGCGGGAATCTGCACACCGCCGACACCGATACCGGGGTTGAGCGCGATCGCCCGCGCGACCAGTTTCCGCATCGCACCTGACGATGTCCGCGCCACCTCGGCCACCAAAGCCGTGGTCGAGGGATAGCCGAGTTCGCGGGAGTCGCCGTTGTCCAGCTGCGCGATCACGCGGCAGAGCCGGGATTCCTGCTGCCACCAGGCCAGCATCTCTTCCCGCAGCAGGGCGACCTTCTCACGCGCGGCGAGCTGCCACAGCTCCCGCTGCGGTTCGGGGGAAGAGTTCTCGGACACGACTCCATTCTACCGCGATCGCACACAGGTTCGACTGATCCATCCAGGTGAACCAAAATAGAAAGTCCAAACTGGACAGTCAAATTACGAATCTGCTTCATGATAGGCGGGAAAAGGCCATAAAATTCGAAGCGAGGGGAACAATCGCGGCGTTAGATTCCCTCAGGGTGGCCTTCGGGGACAATGAAGCCCCCGGTTCCGCCCAAAGTCCGGGATCGTCCATCCGGTTCGAGAGGTGCACCCCGGCGGCCGAACAACGCAAGCCGCTCACCTCGTTCAGTCGAAAGCCTTCTGTGAACCGTCACCCAACACGACACCCGGCCCCGCGACGCGGCACGCTCAAGACGTCCCACCCCAAACTCTGGTAACGTCGTGTTTCTAGAAACACACTGTCACTGAAAGTGAGCGAAGATGCCCCGCATGACCCGCGCCGAGCAGCAGGAACACACGCACGAGCGCCTGCTCGAAGCGGGCCGATCGGTGCTGACGCGGCGGGGGTTCCTGGCGGCCACCGTCGAGGAGATCGCGGTCGAAGCCGGGTACACGCGCGGCGCGCTGTACAAGCACTTCGGCGGCAAGGAGGGGCTGCTGCTGGCCATCCTCGACGCGCACGCCGAGGCCCACCTGCGACTGCTCTCCGAAACGCTGGACGAAGTCACCGACCAGGAAGAGCTGATCGCCGCGTTCGTTCCGAGCGGGTTCACTGACGACGAGGACGCGGCGCGCTGGAGTGCGACCACGGCTGAGTTCAGGGCGTCGGTGATCAGCCAGCCCGAGATCGCCGCGACGGCACTGGCTGCCCAGCGAAAGCACGAGGGACAGATCGTGGCCATGCTGGAGAAGCACTGCGCCCGCCTGGGCATCCGGCCCGCGCTGCCGTTGCCGCAACTGGTGGTCGTGCTGGGCGCGCTGGGCGGCAGCCTGTCCCTGCGCCGCGGCGTCGATCCGGACACCGACGTGGCGGCCATCCTGGGCAACGTCCTCGCGGTCATCTTCCCTGGGACGAAGAAATGAACACCACGAACAACGGTGACATCGACCTCGCCTACGAGACTTTCGGGGCCGCGAAAGGACTTCCCCTCCTGCTGATCCAGGGCGCGAGCGCGCCGATGATCGGGTGGCACGACGAGTTCTGCGCGGCGCTGGTGGCGCGCGGGTTTCACGTCGCCCGCTTCGACAACCGGGACGCGGGCCGGTCTTCTCGTGCCAGGAAGCGTTACACGCTAACGGAAATGGCCGCCGACGGGATCGCCGTACTCGACGCGCTCGGCTGGTCCGGCGCGCACCTGGCTGGCGTGTCGCTCGGCGGCATGATCGCCCAGGTCATGGCCGCCCGGCACGTCGATCGCGTGCTGAGCCTGACTTCGATGTCCTCGGCGCCGGACCCGTTCGTGCGATGGGATCGGCGCACCACCCTCGCCATCCTCAAGTTCCTCGCCGCCACCAGGAAGAAACCCGGCGGACCGAAGGCCGCGGAGGAGAAACTGCTGAAAGTGTTCCGGATCTTCGGATCCACCGGCTACCCGCACGACGAAGCGTGGATCCGGCGGATCGCCCGCGACGGGTTCGAGCACCGGACCGATTTCGCCGCCGCCAAACGCCAGGCGCGCGCGGCGCGCGCGTCGGGGGACCGGACGGCGGAACTGGCCGCGGTCGAGGCGCCGACGCTCGTCATCGCCGGAGAGGCCGATCCGGTTCAGCCCGTGCGGGCCGGGCGGGCGACCGCCGATGCGATCCCCGGCGCGCGGCTGGTCACCTACCCCGGCATGGGGCACGACCTGCCGCGCGAGCTGTGGCCAGCCGTGATCGACGAGATCCACGCACTGGCGGCGAAAGGCTGAGGGACATGGACGTCGCGGTGGTCTGGGTCATGTCCGTGCCCGGCCTGATGTTCCTGCTGCTGCTCGGAATCGTGCTCGAACGCATGATCCGCCGGTGGCGCGACCGGCGGCGGGGCGTCGAGCACGTGACCGGGATGGGACGGGGAAAGCGCTTGGCCGCCGCGCGCGGCACGGAGGAGCTGTTCGCGTTCTTGTTCGGGACGAAGCGCAACGAGCTGGAACACCGCGACGTCGAACTCGTGCTGCGGCAGGACGAGGAAGACGGCGCGCCGCCGGGGAGCCGGATCGACCTCGACTCCGGCGTGGTGCGGCTGAGCGCCCCGAAAAGCCCGAAGTTCAGAGGTACCGGCCAAACCGATCGTCGATGACGCGCGGCGTTCCCGCACGAGACGGCCTTGGCACCGTCGATCGTGCCCTCGACGTTGAGGTCGCCGTTCTGGGTAGTCGCTGGAATCCTTGCCCTTCGGCGCGTTCTTCTCCGTCTCGGTGACCGCGCTCGCGGGCTTGCCGAGGTAGCGCCAGAGCAGCGCGGCGATCGTCCCGCCAGCCGGTATCCGCTGATCCTGGCCGGATCGGTCGCGCGCAGCGGTTCCATCGACGGGCGCCTCCCAGTGTGCCGTCCCGCAATACTGCCCTACGCGACACCAGGGGAGTGTCAGAGTGCGGCCGCGAGTAGCTGCCGCGTGTACGGGTCCTTCGGGTCCCGCAGCACTTCCTCGCGCGTCCCGGTCTCCACGACCTTCCCGGCCCGCAGCACGGCGACCCGGTCGGCCACCGTGTCGACGACCGCGAGGTCGTGGCTGATGAACAGGCAGGCGAACCCCAGGTCCCGGTGCAGCCCGGCGAGCAGGTCGAGGATCGTCGCCTGCACGGAGACGTCCAGCGCCGAGGTCGGCTCGTCGGCGATCAGCAGCCGGGGCGACAGCGCCAGCGCCCGTGCGATCGCGACGCGCTGGCACTGCCCGCCGGAGAGTTCGTGGGGGTACCGGTTGCGGTAGCCCTTGCCGAACTGAACCTGGTCGAGCAGTTCGGAAACCCGTTGGTCCACAGTGGATTCCCCTTGCAGTACAAGGGGTTCGGCGATCGAATCGGCGACGGTCATGCGCGGGTCCAAACTGGACACCGGGTCCTGGAAGACGATCGAGAACGCGCGCCGCAGCGGGCGCAGCTTCTTCGCCGACAGGGTGGTGATGTCCTCGCCGAGCACCGACACGGTGCCGGAGGCCGGTTTCAGCAGCCGGATCGCGCAGCGCCCGATGGTGGACTTCCCCGAGCCGGATTCCCCGACCATGCCGAGTATTTCGCCCGCCCCGATGGTCAGCGAGACGTCGTCGACCGCGCGCCCGCCGCGTTTGCCGGGGTAGTCGAACACGAGGTTGCGGATTTCCAGCACCGGGTCCCCCGGCGGGCGCGGCGGTTCGTCGCGGCTGCCCAGTTTCGGAACCGCGGCCAGCAGTTCGCGCGTGTAGGCGTGTTGCGGCGCGTCGAAGAGCTGCCGCACCGGCGCCTGCTCGACGAGTTCGCCGCGCCGCATCACCACCACGCGGTCCGCCAGCGCCGAAACCACGCCCATGTCGTGCGTGACGAGCACGATCGCGGTGTCCATCGTGTCGCGCAGCGTCCTGAGCAGGTCGAGGATCCCCGCCTGCACCGTGACGTCGAGCGCGCTGGTCGGCTCGTCCGCGATGATCACCTTCGGGTCGCACGCGATCGCCATCGCGATCACCACCCGCTGGCGCAGGCCGCCGGAGAGCTGGTGCGGGTACTGCTTCGCCCGGCGCGCCGGGTCCGGGATGCCGGCGAGTCCGAGCAGTTCGAGCACGCGCGCGTCGGCGGCCGCCCGCGTGAGGTCGCGGTGCGCGCGCACCGCCTCCCTGACCTGCCAGGCGACGGTGTGGACCGGGTTCAGCGCGCTCGCCGGGTCCTGGAAGACCATCGCGACGTCGTTGCCGCGGACCCGGCGCAGTTCCTTCGGGGACAGCGCGGACAGCTCGCGGTCGTCCAGTTTCAGCGTGCCGTCGACCTGCCCGTTCGACGGCACCAGCCCGAGCACCGACAGCGAGGTGAGCGTTTTCCCCGACCCGGATTCGCCGACGACGGCGAGGATCTCACCCGCGGCCACCTCGAAGGTGATGCCGTTCACCGCGTTGACCGGGCCGTCCTCGGTGCCGAGGGTGATCCGCAGGCCGGACACCGACAGCACCGGTTCACCGCGCACGACAGGCCTTCCGCCGGGGATCTGGTCGCGGTGAGGATAACGCGCACGCACCTGCCCCGTGCGGTACCCGAACTGGATCGGGTGGCCGCGCGAGCGCGTTCTCCCAGGTGGCGGGTGCGGGGCGGCTCGCGGGCGGTGAGCGCCCGACTAACCTGACCCGGTGACCTCAGCCGAACCGCGCAGGCTCCTGCTCGTGCACGCCCACCCCGACGACGAGAGCATCACCACCGGCGGGGTGATGGCCCGCTACGCGGCCGGCGGCGCCGAAGTGACGCTGGTGACCTGCACGCTCGGCGAGGAGGGCGAGATCATCCCGCCCGAGCTCGACGGGCTCGGCTCGTGGGCGAGCGACCAGCTCGGCGGCTACCGGGTGGGGGAGCTGGCAGCCGCGTGCGCCGCGCTGGGCGTCACCCGGCAGCGCTACCTCGGCGGGATCGGGCGCTGGCGCGACTCCGGGATGGCCGACGCCGGCGTGAATCACCCGAGGGCGTTCACCGCGGGCGCGCTCGACGAGCAGGTCGCGCAGCTCGCGGAGATCCTCGACGAGGTCCGCCCGCAGGTCGTGGTCACCTACGACGCGTTCGGCGGCTACGGCCACCCCGACCACATCAGGGCGCACGAAATCACCACGGCGGCGGTCGGCGGCACCGGCGCCAGGCTCTTCCACATCGCCGCCTCGGAGCAGGCGACCAAGCGGGGCCTCGCCGAGTTGCGGGAGCGCGCGGACCTCGGGTTCAGGATCGCCGAAGACGGGGAACTCCCCACTACGCCCGACGCCGAGATCACCACCTCGATCGACATCACCGGCCACCTCGGTGCCAAGATTTCGGCACTGCGCGCGCACGCGACGCAGGTGTCGGTGCCGGACGGGGCGAACTGCTTCGCGCTGTCCAACGGCATCGCGCAGCCGCTGCCGCCAGCCGAGTGCTTCGTGCACGCCGGGGGCAGCGCGGAAGGCGTTTCGACGGATCTGTTCGGAGGACTGTGATGGCAGGCATCACGGCGGCGGGCGAGCCCCGCGGCTTCGAGCGCGGCGGGATGCTCGCGGTACTGGTGCTCGACACGATCCTGCTCGCCGTGCTGGAGCTGTTCTTCCTGCCGCTGCGGCTCGACGGCGTGTTCCTGCCGAAGCTGGGTGACCTCCCGGCGCCGATCACGATCGTGGTCGCCGGGGTGACCACCCCGCTGCTGGTGATCGCGGCCGCCAAGCTCGTCGGGCGCAGGGCGTCGGCCGTGCCGCTGGTGGTGTGGGTCCTCGCGGTGCTCGTGGTCGGGCTGTTCGGACCGGGCAAGGACACCGTGCTGCTGCAAGACTGGCGGTCGTTGCTGCTGCTCGCGAGCGGCACGCTGCCGGGTGCGATGGTGCTCGGCGGCGCACTCGCGGGCGGTGCGGGGACCGGTGCCGGTACCGGTGCGGTCAAGAGCGCCACGGGAGGCAAGCGTGGGTGAGTCCATTTCGGACCGCCAGGTGGTGGCCGTGCTGCGGCCGTTCGTCAGGGCGACCGGGCCGATGCTCGACGCGTTGCGCGAGTCGGACCCGATGGGACTTCGCGACCGCCGCCGCGGCGAGCAGGACGACCTGCACGAGGTCGACTCCACCCTGCGGGACAAGCTGCTCGACGGGCTGGCCTCGGTGAAGGTGCCCGGTACCGCGGCGTGGGCGGACATGGACGCGGACGCACGGGCGAACTGGTGGGTCAACCGCGTCGGCCGCTTCACCGCGCTGCTGACCGCCATCCCCGGCCTCGGCGGCGCGCTGGCGGACCGGCTGCCGGTGCAGGACGCGCTGGGCGCCGCGTCGCAGGGGCTCCTGCTGTGCGCGCTGGCGGGCGAGCGCGGCGTCTTCGAACTCGGCGACCGCGTGCGGCTCGTCGCGTGGGTCCTGTTCGAACGGGACGTCGACCCCGTCCTCGCCGCGGGCAAGCACGCCGAGCACGACGCGAAGGCGGAGGACGAGGAAACCGCGCAGCTCACCGAAGAGCTGTCGGAATCGTCCAAGAAGCACGGGAAGATCACCCCGAAGGCGACCGCGCGCACGCTGTGGCGGCTCGGCAAGTCGTTGCTGTCGATCACCGACGAGCTGGAAAAGCGCCCGCGCGGCCGCTTCTACCACCGGGCGATCGGAATGGTGCCGGTGGTCGGCATGGCAGGGGACTACCTCGGCGAGCGGTCGGGGCTCAAACGCGTCGCCAAGCGCGCGCACAAGTGGTTCGCCGCGCACGCCTGACCCAGTCCTCTTCGGACGGTTCAGCGCACGACGAGCACCAGTTTCCCCGTGGTACGGCCGGTTTCGCCGAGTGCGTGCGCCTTCGCGGCCTCGGCCAGCGGAAAGGTTTCCGCGATCTCCGGGCGCAGCTCGCCGGATTCGGCCAGTGCCGCGATCGCGGTCATCCCGCCGTGGTCCGCTTCGACCAGCAGCCCTTCGGCGCGTACGCCAAGCCGGTCGGCTTCCGCGTGCAGCTCGTCGAGCCCGCGCGGCAGGATGGTGACCAGCACGCCGCCGGGGCGCAGTATCCGCAGCGAGCGGAGCGCGTTCTCGTCGCCGATGGTGTCGAGCACGACGTCGGCATCGCGGACCGCCTCGGCGACATCCACCTCGCGGTAGTCGATCGGCTCGTCCACGCCGATGCGGCGCAGGAACTCGTGCTTGCCCGCGCTCGCCGTGCCGAGCACGTGCGCGCCGCGCGCCTTGGCGATCTGCACCGCGAAGTGCCCGACCCCGCCCGCGGCCGCGTGGACGAACACGCGCTGGCCCTTTTCCACGTTCGCGGTGTCCACCAGCGCCTGCCACGCGGTGAGCGCGGCGAGCGGGATCGCGGCCGCTTGGGTGTGGTCGAGGGAAAGCGGTTTGTGCGCGAACGCCCGCGCGGTCCCGGTGACGTATTCGGCGAAGGCGCCCCTGCCGTGCGGGTAGGGCAGCATGCCGAAGACCTCGTCACCCGGTTTGAACAGCGTGACGCCGACACCCACCGCCTCGACCACCCCGGACACGTCCCAGCCGAGCACCATCGGGAGTTCGGCGTGCATGTCGCCCGCGCGGTGCTTCCAGTCCGTCGGGTTCAGCCCGGCCGCGTGCACGCGGACGAGCAGTTCGCTCAGTCCCGGCTCCGGTCGCGGCAGGTCCACCTCGGTCAGGACCTCCGGGCCGCCGACGACGTCCTGGCTGATCGCGCGCATCGTGTTTTCGCTCATGCACCCATGCTGCCGACGGCGGGCGCGCACCGAAATGGCATGATCGCCATCATTCGATAAGATCGTGCCATGCATCGCATCGTCGTGTTGGCACTGCCGGGCGTGTACCCGTTCGAACTGGGCATCCCGAAGCGGATCTTCGGCTCGCTCCCCGAGCACTACGAGGTGCTCACCTGCACCGCCGACGGCCGCCAGGTCGCCACCAACGCCGACTTCGCGCTCACCGTCGAGCACGGCCCCGAAGCGCTGGAGACGGCAGGCACCGTGGTGATCCCGCCGTTCGACGTGTCGCTGGTGACCGGGGAGCTGCCGCGGGAAGTGACCGGCGCGCTCGCGCGGATCCGGCAGGGCACCCGCGTGGTGTCCATCTGCACCGGCGCGTTCGTGCTCGCCGCGGCCGGCCTGCTCGACGGCCGCCCCGCCACCACGCACTGGGCACTGACCGAGGAGTTCCGGAGCCGGTATCCCGCCGTCCGGCTGGACCAGGACGTGCTGTTCGTCGACGACGGCGACCTGCTCACCTCGGCCGGTGCCGCCTCCGGCGTGGACGTGTGCCTGCACGTGGTGCGCCGCGACCACGGCAGCGGCGTGGCCAACCGGGTCGCCCGCCTGTGCGTGGTGCCGCCGTGGCGCGACGGCGGCCAGGCCCAGTACATCGAGCAGCCGGTGCCTTCCGCGGCGGCGAGCAGCACCTCGGCCACCCGGCAGTGGGCGCTCGCGCGGCTGCACCTGCCGCTGACCCAGTCCGATCTCGCCAAGCACGCGCGGATGAGCCTGCGCACCTTCGCCCGCCGGTTCCGGGACGAGGCGGGCGTCAGCCCCGGCCGCTGGCTCATCCAGCAGCGCCTGGTGCGCGCACGCGAGCTGCTCGAAACCAGCGACCTGCCGGTGGACGAGATCGCGGCGCGGGTCGGGTTCGCCACCGGCACGTCGCTGCGCCAGCACCTGCGCGGGGCGATCGGCGTCTCGCCGCTGGCCTACCGGCGCACGTTCAGCGCTTCGGCCAGTGCCAGCCAGGCCGGTCGAGCCGTCCCTGTCCACTGAGGACGGTCTGGCCGAGTTCCTTTTCCAGTTCCAGCGTGGTCGCGTGCTCGCTCACCTGCTCCAGCGCGCGGATCAGCGGACGGGCGTGCGAGACGACGACGAGCTGCGTCCGCTTCGCGGCGTTCGCGATCAGCGCGGCGAGCGCGGGCAGCAGGTCGGGGTGCAGGCTGGTCTCGGGCTCGTTGAGCACCAGCAGTTCCGGCGGGCTCGGCGTGCACAGCGCGGCCACCAGCAGGAGGTAGCGCAGCGTGCCGTCGGACATCTCGGCGACGCCGAGCGGGCGCAGCAGGCCCTGCTGGCGCAGGCACAGCTCGAACCGGCCGTCGGAGTTCTTGACGAGCAGCCGCGAGCCGGGGAAGGCGTTGTCGACCGCGGTGGCGAGCGCGCCCGCGTCACCGGATTCGTTGATCGTCTCCAGCGCCGCGGCGAGGTCCCCGCCGTCGTGCCCGAGCACCGGGGTCCTGGTGCCGATCCGCGCCTGCCGCGCCGGTGCGCCGGCGTCGGTGCGGAACTGGTCGTAGAACCGCCACGACCGGATCCGTTCGCGCAGCACGAGCAGTTCCGGGCAGGCGCGCGGGTCGGCGAACTCGCTGAGCATGCTGTCGGTGAGCCGGATGCGGTCGGGATCCTCGCGCCACGAGCCGTCGGCGCGCCGCGTCCACACCGCCGAGCCGCCGCGATCGGCCAGCAGGGCCGACTTCCGCAGCGTCGCGCCGCGCCACACGCATTCGCGCTTGATCTCGGGATCGAGCACGAACGGGCTCGGCGGCGTCGGGGCGATGTTCGGCAGCCCCAGGTCGAGCGCGTACCCGAACTCGTCGCCGGTGAACCCGAGCCGCAGCGCCACCCGCTTCGTCCGCACGGTGCCCTGCACCGGCGCGTGCCCCTCGCGCACCGCGCGCCCGTGCGTTTCCGGCCCGGCCCACAGCGTCGACTGGAGGCCGCCCTCCCGCGCCAGCGCGGCGACGGCGCCGTTGCGCGAAGCGTCGGCGAGCAGCCGCAGCGCGCGGTAGAGGCTCGACTTCCCGCTGCCGTTCGGACCGGTGACCAGCGTCAGCCCGGACAACGGCAGCACGAGATCGCGCAGCGAGCGGTAGTTCTCGACGGCCAGCGTGGTGAGCACTTCTCGACGCTAACCGCTCGCGCCGGTGGATGCCGTCCACCGGCGGGGTTGTCGCGTCGATGCCCCTGGCTCAGCGGGGCCTCGCATGCCCTGAAGGTGCCCTTGAGGGAATCTGACGCCGCGATGGTGCCCTTCAGGGCATGGGCGTTGGGCGCCGCCATGTCGCGCGCCGTGAGGGGCGAGATTGCGGCGTCAGGTTCCCCGAAGGCGACCTTCAGGGACCAAAGCGGGAGAAGTCAGCGCGCGGAGGTGGCGGCCGTTTCGGCCCGGGCGCCGGTGCTGAACCGCATCGCCCCGTCCTCGACGGCGCCTCGGCGGATGGTGACGATGTCGCGGAGGTAGTTCTGCCGCAGCCGCCAGGGTTCCCGCGCGCCCTGCTTCGGCAGCGCGTCCTGCGAGCGCAGGATGTAGCCGGACATCAGGTCCATGAACGGCTCCTCCCCGACCGCCGGGTCGCGTTCCGGCACGCACACCCGGTACCCGTGCGCGTCGAGGTGGCCGAGCAGGCGGCACACGTATTCGCACACGAGATCCGCCTTCAGGGTCCACGAGGCGTTCGTGTACCCGATCACGAAGGCGAAGTTCGGCACCCCGGACAGCATCATTCCCTTGTACATCATGGTTTCCGCGAGCTCGACCTCCGCGCCGTCGACGGTGAGGCCGAAGCCGCCGAAGGGGCGCAGGTTGAGGCCGGTCGCCGTGACGATGATGTCGGCTTCGAGTTCTTCACCGGAGCTGAGCTCGACGCCGTGCTCGGTGAAGGTGCCGATGGTGTCGGTGACCACCGAGGCGGTGCCGCGCCGGATCGCGCGGAACAGGTCGCCGCCCGGCACGATGCACAGCCGCTGGTCCCACGGGTCGTAGCGCGGCTTGAAATGCGTGTCGACGTCGAACCCGGCGGGCAGGCTGCGCTTGGTGACCCGCCGGATGACCGCCTTCGCCAGTGCGGGGCTGCTCCTGCTGAGCTGGTACGAGCCGATCAGCGTCAGCACGTTCTTCCAGCGCGCGATCCCGTAGGCGAGCTTCTCCGGCAGCAGGTCGCGCAGCTTGTTGGCGATCTTGTCCTTGGCAGGCCGCGCCATGATGTAGGTCGGCGACCGCTGCAGCATGGTCACGTGCGCCGCGGTCGCCGCCATCGCGGGCACCAGCGTCACCGCGGTCGCGCCGCTGCCGATCACGACCACGCGCTTGCCCGCGTAGTCGAGGTCCTCCGGCCAGTGCTGGGGGTGCACCACGGTGCCGGCGAACCTGTCGCGGCCGGGGAACTGCGGCGTGTACCCCTCGTCGTAGTCGTAGTAGCCGCCGCAGGTGAACAGGAAGGCGCAGGTGAAGGTGACCGTCTCGCCGCCGCGCCGGACGCGGACCGTCCATTGGGAGTCCACAGTGGACCATTCGGCGCCGACGACGCGGTGGCCGTACCTGATCTTCTCGTCGACGCCGTAGTCCGCCGCGGTCTTCTCGACGTAGCGCAGGATCGACGGCCCGTCGGCGATCGCCTCCTGCTCCGGCCACGGCTTGAACCGGTAGCCGAGGGTGAACATGTCCGAGTCGGAGCGGATTCCCGGATACCGGAACAGGTCCCAGGTGCCGCCCATCGACTCGCGCGCCTCGAGGATCGCGATGCTCTTCCCCGGCAGCTCGGTGCGGAGGTGGCAGGCGGCGCCGATGCCGGACAGCCCGGCTCCGACGATCAGCACGTCGACGTGTTCTGCCGTGGTCATGTGTCCTCCGGCGCGCAGGCGTTGTTGACCGCTCGACTATAGGTCCGCACCTACTCCCGAGTCCAGATACCCGAGGAATCTGAATCGAGGGCGGAGACCGCCTGCCGAGCCGGTTTGCCGAGGTCGAGGGCCGGGTGCCGCTAGTTCCAGAAGCGGAAGAGCGAGCCGCCGAAGCCCGCGAACGTCGAGTCGCCGCCGATGGCGTCGAACACCAGGCGCGCGAGGCCGAAGAAGGCGTTGCTCACGAACGGCACCGCGATCAGCAGCGCGAACAGCACGAGCGGCGCCCACGGCCGCGCCTTCGCGCCCAGTTCGCGCGCCTGCGGCGAAAGGTACGGCTCGATCGCGCCGTACCCGTCGAGGCCGGGGACCGGGAGGATGTTGAGCACGAACGCCAGAATCTGCAGCAGCGCGAGGTAGGACAGCCCGCACACGAGCCCGACCGGGATGCCGGGGATATAGGCGACGCCGACGGTCAGCACGATGCCGAAGCCGAGGTTCGTCAGCGGGCCGGCGAGCGACACCCACGAAGACACCGCGCGCGAGCGCAGCGCCCAGTTGTTGATCCACACCGCGCCGCCGGGCAGCGGGATCCCGCCGACCGCGAGCAGCAGCAGGGGGATCACCAACGAGAACACCGGATCGGTGTACTTGCGGACGTCCATCGAGAGGTAGCCCTTGATCGCCACCTCGTGGTCGCCGCCCTTGAACGCCACGAACGCGTGACCGAACTCGTGCAGCGTGAGCGAAAGCGCCCACCCGGCGAGCACGAGGAGGAACACGCCGCCGACGATGAGCGGGTCGTGGTTGACGGTGAACAGCGTCGACTGGTCGCCGACCGCGGCGAGTACCCCGCCTGCGATCGTCGCGGCGAGGATGCCGAAGAAGACGGGACTGGGGCGCACTGCGGAACGTTGCACGCCGCCAGTGTTCCAAAGACCGTCCGAACGGGTGCGGCCAACCGGGGTATACGTCACATCCGGGACGGGAACCGCCGCGTGTCGTACGGCGTGTCCGCTTGCGCCGGGCGCGTCGGGTATCCCCCGAACTCGCTACTCCGCTTGACCTGGCCGCACTACACGGGTGTAATCACATTGATGTCATTCGCTGCGGGCAAGGGGGCGGCGAAGGACTGGATTCACACCGCCAGCCTGGGGAGTGCGTGGAAGCGGAGGAGGCGGACATGCGGTTGGACGCCGAAGGAAGGAACTTGGCACCGGTCGTGGACTGGCGAGAGGACCCGGCTGGGGAGCTGGGCGAGCTCACCGATCTATTCGATCCTGCCGAGGAACAGGAATGGCAGGACCGCGCCCTGTGCGCGCAGACGGATCCGGAGGCGTTCTTCCCCGAGAAGGGCGGTTCCACCCGTGAGGCCAAACGGATCTGCCAGGGCTGCGAAGTCAAGGACGAGTGCCTGGAGTACGCGCTCGGCCACGACGAGCGGTTCGGCATCTGGGGCGGCCTTTCCGAGCGCGAGCGGCGAAAGCTGAAGAAGCGCGCGGTCTGACCGCCGGGCGGTACCGCGGGCCGTGGCAGGCGGGGTTTTCCTTACCTCGTAGGGTGATCGCGATTCCTGCCCATCCGCGGAGCACTGGAGCGGTTGTTGCCACGCACGCCAACGCCACCGACGCAGCGAACCGCGCCGGTGCTCGCGATTCTCGTCTGCCACAACGGAGAGCAGTGGCTTCCGCTCGCGCTGTCGGCCTTGCGCCGCAGCACGGTGCGGCCGCGGCACATCCTCGCCGTCGACACCGGTTCGACCGACCGCACCGCGCGGCTCCTCGCCGAAGCGGCGGACACGCGTGACGTCGTCACCGGACCGGACGCGTTCCCGGTCCTCGATAAAGTGCTCACTCTTTCGGGTGAGATCGGGTTCGCGTCCGCTGTGGACAGTGCCGTCGAGTACGCGGTCGAGCGCTGGGGCGATCCCGGCAGGCACCTGTGGCTCCTGCACGACGACTGCGCGCCGGAACCGGACTGCCTCGACAATCTGCTGAAAGCGTCCGAGGCGGCACCGTCGGCGGGCGTGCTCGGCCCGCTCGCCGTCGACTGGGCGGATCCGCGCCTGATCGTCGACGCGGGGCTCTCGCTCGACGCGTCGGGGAACCGCCAGCCGACGCTCCCGTTCGACGAGGAACGGCCGGAGCAGAGCACCGAGGTGCTCGCCACACCGAGCGCCGGATCGCTCGTGGAACGCGAACTCTGGCACGCGCTCGGCGGTTTCGACCGCCGTTTTCCGTTGCTGGGCGAGGACATCGACTTCGGCTGGCGCGCGAACGCGGCCGGGCGGCTCGTGCTGTGCGTGCCGAGGGCGAAGCTCCGGCACGCCCGCGCGCTGACCACCGGGCGGCGCGCGGCGGGCGCGGTGTCCGGCTCGCTGGCCGAGACCGAGCGCGCGCACGGCATGCGGGTGTTCCTGGTGAACTGCTCCGCGTTCTCGTACTGGCTCGGGCTCGTCCGGCTGTCGCTGCTGTGCGTGCTGCGCGGGCTCGGGTTCGCCGTCGCCCGCCGCGGCGACCGGGCCACCGCGGAGTTCGAGGCGATCCGGTACGTGGTGAGCGGGCAGGGCGAACTGCGGGCGGCACGCGCCGAGCGCAAGGCGGCCGGGTTGCGCGGCGGCACCGTGAGCGGGCTGTTCACCAGCAGGTTCACCAGGATCCGCAACGCGACCCGCGCGGGCGTGCACTCGCTCGTGCGCCGCCGCGTCGCCAGTGAGGCCGCGCTCGGCAGGCTCCCCGAGCCCGGCGCGGACGAATCGGCGTGGATCCCGCCCGAAGCGATGCGCCCGGAGGCGCCCAAACCGGTCGGCCCCGACGCGCTGCCCGGCGGCGCGCTGCCGTCCAGCGGGATCCGCGCCGCCGGGCTGCGCAGGCCCAGCGCCGTCGTCGCGGTCGCGGTGGGCGAAACCGAGCGGGACGACGGCCAGGACACCGAAGACGCCGGGGACGGGGACGCCGAGGCGCGCCCGTCACCGGGGCCCACCGCGGGCGACGGCCGCGAGCTGGTGTTCGTCGAGGTCAACCGGCGGCGGGTGCTGTCGGCGACGCTGTTCGCCCCGCCGGTGGTGCTGTTCGTACTGCTCACCGCGCTCACGCTGGTGGTCAACGGGAGCAGGCTCGGCCTCGACCTCTCCGGCGGCAGGCTGCTGCCGGTCGGCGGCCTCGGCGAGCTGTGGACCGAGTACCTGGCGCCGTGGCACGCCGTCGCGGGCGGCACCGGCAGCTCCGCGCCGGCCACCTTCGGCGTGCTCGGCGTGGCGGGCGCCGTGTTCGCCCCGCTCGGCGGGCCGGCCGCGTTCGTCGCCGTGCTGCTGCTCGGTGACGCGCCGCTCGCCGCGCTCGTCGCCTACGCCGCCACCCGCGGGATGCGCGTGCACCGGTGGGTGCGCGCCGGCGTCGCGGCCGCGTACGCGCTGCTCCCCGCGGCCACCGCGTCCGTCGCGCAGGGCAGGCTCGACGTGGTCGCGGTGCACATCCTGCTGCCTGCCGTGATCGCGGGCATCACCTCGGTGCTCACCCGCTCCGACGGTCGCTGGCTGCACATTTCGGTGCTCTCCGCGCTCGGCCTCGCCGTCGTCGGCGCCTTCTCTCCGCTCGCGCACGCGCTGGCGCTGCTCGGCCTCGTCATCGCGTTCGTGGTGCTGCCGTCGCCGACCGGGCTGCCGAGGCGGATCGCGTCGGTCGGGATCGTCGTGCTGCTCCCGCTCGCGCTCGAACTGCCGTGGCCGACCGTGCTGTTCAACCACCCCGAGCTGCTCCTGCACGGCACCGGCGGCGCGGGTGCCGTGCCCGCCACCGCCGATCTGCTCGGGCTCTCGCCAGGCGGGCCGGGTGCGTGGCCGATCGGCGTCGCGGTGGTCGCGGCCGCGCTCGTCGCCGTCGTGTTCCGGCCGACCACGCGCGCCGTCGCCGGGCTGTGCGTGCTCGTGCTCGGCGTCGGCGGCCTCCTCGCGGTGCGGATGGTGCCGGTCACCGGGCTGCAGGGCGGCGCGAAGGCGATCGGCTTCACCGGTGTCCCGATGCTCGTCGTCGCCGCGGGCCTGCTGTGGATCGTGCTCGCCGTGTGCCACCGCGACTACGTGCCGGACCCGGCCGCGACACCGTCCCCGCTGCTGCCGAGGCTCGGCGCGGCCGGTGGCGTGGTCGCGCTCGTCGCGCTCGCTTCGAGCGCGGTAGTGGTCGGCGGGGACGGCCCGCTGCGGCACGGCCGGGGCGACACCCTGACCTCGCCGCTGTCCGCCGAACTCGCCATGACGGGCCGCTCGGCGCTCGTGCTCGGCACCGCGACCGAGCCGCCGCGCCAGGCCGCGGGCAGGCTGCCGCAGTACGGCGACGACCAGTACGCGCTGCTCGCCGCGACCCCGTCGAGGCTCGCGGGCTGGCAGCGCGATCTCGGGAGCGGCACCGCCGAGCAGGCGAAGGCCGCGCTCGCCTCGGCCGCAGCCAACGGTGTGCTGTTCGTCGTGCTGCCGCCCGGTTCGGACGTCTCCGCGTTCCTCTCGCTCGGGCAGAACGTCGTCACCGGCGCCGCGTCGACCACCTCCGGCAGGCCGGTGCTGCGGCTCGTCCCGCCGTCCGGCCAGGTCGCGCTCATCCCGTCGGAGCTGGCGAAGCAGGCCGTCACCGGTAAGGCGCCCGGTGACAGCACGGGCGTCACCCCGGTCGACGCCCGCCTCCCGGACGTCCGCGTCCGGGTTTCCGACGGCCCCGAAGGCAGGCTGCTGGTGCTCGCCGCCGAGCAGGAGGGCGGCTGGCAGGCCAGCGTCAACGGCAAGCGCGTGCCGATCGTGCCCGCGTGGGGGCACCAGGTCGCGGTCGCGGTACCGGCAAGGCAGTCGGAGGTGCTGGTGGAGCACCCGTCGACGCTGCGCAACATCCTGCTGCTCGCTCAGGTGGCGGCGGTCCTGTTCACGCTGCTCACCGCGATCCCCGGCCGCTCGTCATCGAGGACGGCTAGTCGCCGCCCTCGATGACGTCCGGCTCCACGCCGAGGTAGCCCGCGACCTGCTCGACGAGCACCTCGTGCACCAGTTCGGCCAGGTCGGCGGGGTCCTTCGCGCGCGCCTCCAGCGGGCGGCGGTAGAGCACGATGCGCGCCCGCGTCGGCATGCCCGTGCGGTCCACCCCCGCGGGCACCAGGCGCGAGAGCGGGACCGCGCCGTCGTGCAGCACGCCGTCGGTCTGCGCGGGGGCCTGGCCCTTGCGCACCTCGGGCACGTCGTCGACCGCGACGTCGAGCTTGGTGAGCTGGTCACGCCAGCGGGCCTCGATCGGTTCGAGCGCGTCGAGCACGAGCGTGTCGAACCGTTCGGCCCTGCTGGCCGCGGCGGGCAGCGACGCCGGGTACAGCGGGCCGCGCAGACCTCGCCCGTGCCGGTCCCGGCGCATGCCCTGCCGCTGTCGGGAACTACGAGCCATCGCCACGAACGGAAAGAGTACGCGCACGGCCCGACAGCGCGCGGTCATGCACGGCTTTACGCACGGTCATGGCGGGATTCACCGGTGTGCCTGCGCGCCTAAGAGGCGGCGACGCGCTATCGTCCTTGATCGTGTCGAGCGTACGAAAGTGTTCGCGGACGGGGTGTCTCGAGCCCGCGGTCGCCACGCTGACCTACGCCTACAGCGATTCCACGGCGGTGGTCGGCCCACTCGCGACGGCGTCCGAGCCGCACTCCTACGACCTGTGCGAAGAGCACGCACTGCGGCTGACCGCGCCCAAGGGGTGGGAAGTGGTCCGCCACGAAGGCGAGTTCGCCGCACCGGACCGCTCCGACGACGAGCTGACCGCGCTCGCCGAGGCCGTCCGCGAGGCCGGTCGCTCCGACGGGGCCCCGCCGCCACCCGAGCAGGACGGCCCGTCCGGCCGCCGCGGGCACCTGCGGGTGCTGCCCGGACGCACCTGAAGGCCCCGACGGCCTCGCCCGCCGGTAGGCTTCGGCACGCGCAACGAGCGCGTTGTCGAGTAGTTCGGGGAGAGGGCGTGTCGGACCTTTCGGGGATTGTGAAGGCCTACGACATTCGCGGGGTGGTCGGCGAGCAGATCGACGCCGGGCTGGTGCGGGACTTCGGCGCCGCGTTCGCCCTGCTCATCAAGCCGGACTCGCCGTCGGTGGTGATCGGCCACGACATGCGCGACTCGTCGCCGGGGCTGGCCGAGGCGTTCGCCGACGGCGTGACGTCGCAGGGCCTCGACGTGGTGTCGATCGGGCTGGCCAGCACCGACCAGCTCTACTTCGCCTCCGGCTCGCTCGACATGCCGGGCGCGATGTTCACCGCGAGCCACAACCCGGCGAAGTACAACGGCATCAAGCTGTGCCGCGCCGGTGCCGCCCCGGTCGGGCAGGACTCCGGCCTGTCCGAGATCAGGGACACCGTGGAGAACGGCGTGCCCGCGTTCTCCGGCCAGCGCGGCACCGTCACCGAGCGGGACGTCCTCGCCGAGTACGCCGCCTACCTGCGCGGACTCGTCGACCTCACCGGCAGCAGGCCGCTGAAGATCGTCGTCGACGCCGGCAACGGCATGGGCGGGCACACCGTGCCGACCGTGCTCGGCGGCGCGGGCGATCTCGCCGCGCTCCCGTTCGAGATCGTGCCGCTGTACTTCGAGCTGGACGGCAGCTTCCCCAACCACGAGGCGAACCCGCTCGACCCCAAGAACATCGTCGACCTGCAGGCCAAGGTACGCGAGGTCGGCGCCGACCTCGGGCTCGCCTTCGACGGCGACGCGGACCGCTGCTTCGTCGTCGACGAGAAGGGCGACCCGGTGTCGCCGAGCGCGGTCACCGCGCTCGTCGCGACCCGTGAGCTGGCCAAGGAGCCGGGCGCGACGATCATCCACAACCTGATCACCTCGCACGCGGTGCCCGAGATCGTGGCCGAGCACGGCGGCACCGCGGTCCGCACCAGGGTCGGGCACTCGTTCATCAAGCAGGAGATGGCCGCCACCGGCGCGATCTTCGGCGGCGAGCACTCCGCGCACTACTACTTCCGCGACTTCTGGCGCGCCGACACCGGCATGCTGGCCGCGCTGCACGTGCTGGCCGCGCTCGGCGAGCAGGAGCGCCCGCTCTCCGAGCTGACCGCCCAGTTCTCGCGCTACGCCGCGTCGGGTGAGATCAACTCCACGGTGTCCGACCAGGTCGCCAGGCTGAACGCGGTGAAGGACACCTTCGGCGCCCGCGACGGCGCCACCCTCGACGAGCTCGACGGGCTGACCGTGCGGCTCGGCGACGGGTCGTGGTTCAACCTGCGCGCGTCCAACACCGAGCCGCTGCTCCGGCTGAACGTCGAGGCGCCGGACACCGCCGCCGTGCGGGCGCTCACCGACGAAGTGCTGGCGATCGTCCGTGCGTAGGGGACGTTCCGCCGCACACCCGCAATCGAGGGGTTACTCCGTCCTGGTAGGGAATACATATGGCCCTCAAGCTTGACGCGCAGCTGCTGGAGATCCTCGCCTGCCCGTCGCCAGACCACGCGCCACTGCGCCCCGGCACTCCTGACGACCACGAGGCCGAGGCGCTGACCTGCACCGAATGCGGCCGGGTGTTCCCGGTCCGCGACGGGATCCCCGTCCTGCTGCTGGACGAGGCGACCGAACCGGATGGCCGTCATGCCGATGGTTCTTGACGACACGCTCCTCGACGACCCGGCGCGGCTCGCCGAGACCGACAGCGCCGGGCTGCTGCGGCACGCCGCGATGGCGGGCGCGCAGGTGCGCTCCACCGCCGAGTCGGCGGCCGAACTGGAGCTGAGCGACCGGCTCGACGTCGGGCGGCCGCGCGCGTTCGTGCTGCTCTCGCGCCCCGGTGCGGGACGGGCCGCGGTGCGGGTGCTGCACGCGCTCATCGCCGCGCAGTGCCCGGTGCCGGTCGTGATCAGCGACGTCGTGCCCAACTGGGTCGGCGCGCTCGACGTGGTGTTCGGGCACACCGACGACCCCGGCGACCGCGAGCTCGCCGCGTCGCTCGACCGCGCGAGCCGCTACGGCGCGCGGGTCGTGCTGTCCGCCCCCGGCGACGGGCCGGTGGCCGCGTCGGTGGCGGGCAAGGGCGTGGTGCTCACGCCGCGCGTGCCGGTGCCGCCGGAGTTCGCCTTCCCCCGCGCGCTCGCGTCCGGGCTGCTCACCGCGAACGCGCTCGGCGTGCACGTCGCCGACGTCGAATCGCTGGCCGACCAGCTCGACGACGAGGCCGAGAAGGACCACCTCGGCCGTGAATCGTTCGCGAACCCGGCCAAGGCGCTCGCGCTGCGCGTCGCCGAGCGCACCCCGCTGCTGTGGGGGTTCGACCCGGTGGCGGTCGCCGTCGCCGAGCACGCGGCGTTCGCGTTCGCCGCGCACGCCGCGACGGTCTGCGACGTCGCGGGATACCAGCAGGCGCTGGCGAGGCCGGCACTGCACCGCGCCGCGCTCGCGGGAAACAGCGCGCAGGACATCTTCGCCGACCCGGACGACGAAACCGGGGCGGGCGCGGCACGGCCGAGGGCCATGCTGCTGTCGGTGCGGACCGGCCCCGCGGCCGACACGGCCCGGTTCGAAGCGGGCGACCGGTTCCCCGGGATCGAGGTCATTTCCCCCGCCGAGGAGCTGGACGCGGAGGAGCCGGTACGGGCGGGCGTGCTCGCGCTGCGGTTCGAACTGGCCGCGGTCTACCTCGGTCTCGCGGCGGGGACGGGCGCCGGGCACTTCACGTCCGTCACGGCCTGACCACCCGGTGCGAGCAGGCCGGAACTTGGGCCCCGCCGGAGAAGGTCGCGGGCCGCAGAGGAGTTGAGAACACAGTGGAGCTGCTGCGCAATGCTGTGCGGCCCTACGCGTGGGGCTCGAGAACCACGATCCCGGAGCTGCTCGGCAGGCCGGTGCCCGCACCGCACCCGGAGGCGGAGCTGTGGCTGGGCGCGCACCCCGGCGACCCGTCGAAGGTGCTCGGCGCGGACGGCTCCGAGCGAAGCCTGCTCGACCTGCTGGAGGCCGACCCGGTCGGCCAGCTCGGCGACCGCTGCGCGAACCGGTGGGGCAACCGGCTCCCGTTCCTGCTGAAGATCCTCGCCGCCGAAGAGCCGCTGTCGATGCAGGCGCACCCGTCGGCGGCGCAGGCCGCGGAGGGGCACGCGCGCGAGGAGAAGCTCGGCATCGCCCGTGACGCGCCGAACCGGAACTACCCCGATCCGACCGCGAAACCCGAGCTGGTGTGCGCGCTCACCGAGTTCCACGCGCTCGCGGGCTTCCGCGCGCCGGAGCGGACCGTGGCGCTGCTGCGCGCGATCGAGACGCCGGGACTGGCCAAGTACACCGAGCTGCTCTCCGGACAGCCGGACCCGGACGGCCTCCGCGCGCTGTTCACGACGTGGATCACGCTGCCGCAGGCCAAGCTCGACGAGCTGCTGCCCGACGTGCTCGACGCGTGCGTCCTGCACATCAAGGACCACGGCGAGTTCGACGTCGAGTGCCGCACCATCCTGGAACTCGGCGAGGCGCACCCGCGCGACGCGGGCGTGCTCGCCGCGCTGCTGCTCAACCGCCTCACCCTCTCCGCGGGCGAGGCGATCTACCTCCCCGCCGGGAACCTGCACTCCTACCTGCACGGCACCGCCGTCGAGATCCTCGCGAACTCGGACAACATCCTGCGCTGCGGGCTCACGCCGAAGCACGTGGACGTGCCGGAGCTGCTGCGCGTCGTCGACTTCGGCTGCGGCGACATGCCGGTGCACACCGGCGACCCCGGCCCGCACGGCGCCGTCTACCGCACCGAAACGCCCGAGTTCGAGCTGTCCAGGGTCGAATGGGCCGCCGGTGACGGCGGCGACGACAGCGAGGTCCGCTTCGCCGGGGGCGCCCCGCAGATCCTGCTGTGCACCGCCGGGGAGCTGGTGGTGACCGCCGAGGACGGCGAGCGCGCCGAACTGCACCGCGGCCAGTCCGCCTGGCTGCCCGCGAGCCATCCCGCGGTGCGCGTCCGCCCCGCCGGCGGCCCGCGCACCCAGCTCTTCCGCGCCACCCCCGGCACCTGCGACAGCCTCGCCCCGTAGTCCTGTTCTGCCCGTGGCCGGCTCGGGTGGCGGTGCGAGCATGAGCGGCCGAGCCTGAACGCGGGCACCGGCATTCCGGGCGCGAAGCCCGGAAGCCGCGAGGACACCCGCGCCGAGCTGACGCCGCGACCGGCCTTTAAGCTGCAACCCGACAAAACGCCAGCGCGATCCAGGGGGCTGTTCCAGTGTCAGCAAACGGCGGGACGAAGGCGATTCTGGCCGCGCTCGGCGCGAACGCCGGGATCGCGGTGGCGAAGTTCGTCGGGTTCGCGTTCACCGGGTCGTCGTCGATGCTCGCGGAGGCCGTGCACTCGGTCGCGGACACCTCGAACCAGGGCCTGCTGCTGCTCGGCCAGAAGACCTCCCGGCGCACGGCGACCAAGGAGCACCCGTTCGGCTTCGGCCGCGACCGGTACTTCTACTCGTTCATCGTCGCGCTCATGCTGTTCACGCTCGGCGCCGCGTTCGCGATCTACGAGGGCGTCCACAAGGTCGCCGAACCGGAGCCGCTGACCACCCCGCTGGTCGCGGTGCTCATCCTGGTCGTCGCGATCGGGCTGGAGGGCTTCAGCTTCTACACCGCGATCGGCGAATCCCGCCAGCTCAAGGGCACCTCGACCTGGTGGGGCTTCGTCCGGCAGTCGCGCACGCCCGAGCTCCCGGTGGTGCTGCTCGAGGACGCGGGCGCGCTGCTCGGGCTCGTGTTCGCCCTGATCGGCGTCGGGCTGTCCGTGCTCACCGGCGACCCGGTCTGGGACGGCGTCGGCACGCTGATGATCGGCGCGCTGCTCGCCGTCATCGCGGTCATCCTGATCGTCGAGATGAAGAGCCTCCTCATCGGGGAGGGCGCCACCGACGCCGAGCTCGAAACCATCGTCGACGAGCTGGCCGCGGGCAAGGTCGAACGGGTCATCCACATCCGCACCCAGTACCTCGGCCCGGACGAGCTGCTGGTCGCCGCGAAGCTCGCGCTGGCGCCGCGGCTGGAGACCGACCAGATCGCGAAGGCCATCGACGACGCCGAGGCGCGCGTGCGGGCGAAGGTGCCCTCGGTGCGGCTCATGTACCTCGAACCCGATCTCGATCGCGGCGCGGTCAACCCGAAGTGACGCGGAGTTAGCCGCCCATTAGGGTGACGTGCACCCTGCGATCCAGGTCACCCAGGAGGTCAACGTTGCCCGGCACCGGTCTTTGGCGCACCAAGTCGATCGAACAGTCCATTGCGGACACTGACGAGCCCGATACCAAGCTGCGAAGAAACCTCAGCGCATGGGACCTGACCGTGTTCGGTGTCGCCGTGGTGATCGGGGCCGGCATCTTCACGCTGACCGCGCGCACCGCCGGTGACTTCACCGGCCCGTCGGTTTCGCTGGCCTTCGTCTTCGCGGCGATCGCGTGCGCGCTCGCCGCGCTGTGCTACGCGGAGTTCGCGTCCACCATCCCGGTGGCGGGCAGCGCGTACACGTTCTCCTACGCCACCTTCGGCGAGTTCATGGCCTGGATCATCGGCTGGGACCTCATCCTCGAGTTCGCGGTCGCCGCGGCCGCGGTGTCGAAGGGCTGGTCGACGTACCTGGAAACGGTGCTCGGCTACATCTTCGGGCCCGGCGCCAAGAGCTCCTTCGAGGTCGCGGGCGTCACCGTCGACTGGGGCGCGCTGGTGCTGGTGCTGCTGCTCGCCACGCTGCTGGTCAAGGGCACCAAGCTGTCGTCCCGGTTCTCCATGGTGATCACCGGGATCAAGGTCGCGATCGTGCTGTTCGTGATCGTGCTCGGCATCTTCTACATCAAGGGCTCGAACTACACCCCGTTCATCCCGGACCCCCAGAGCGGCGGTGACAGCGGGGGCGGCGGTGTGGACCAGTCCCTGTTCTCGCTCCTCGCGGGTGGTTCGGGCAGCTCGTTCGGCGTGTTCGGCCTGCTGGCCGGTGCCTCGCTGGTGTTCTTCGCGTTCATCGGCTTCGACATCGTCGCCACCACCGCCGAGGAGACCAAGAACCCGCAGAAGTCCGTGCCCCGCGGCATCTTCGGCTCGCTCGCCATCGTCACCGTGCTCTACGTCGGCGTGTCGCTCGTCGTGGTCGGGATGGTCTCGTACAAGGACCTCTCCACCTCCGCGGGCAGTGGCGGCAAGAAGACGCTCGCCACCGCGTTCTCCGAGAACGGCGTCGACTGGGCGGCCAACGTCATCTCGGTCGGCGCGCTCGCCGGGCTCACCACCGTCGTCATGGTGCTCATGCTCGGCCAGGTCAGGGTCCTGTTCGCGATGTCGCGCGACGGCCTGATGCCGAGGCAGCTCGCGAAGACCAGCAAGGCGGGCACCCCGAAGCGCGCCACCCTGATCGTCGCCGGCGTCGTCGCGTTCGCGGCCACCTTCTTCCCGGCAGACAAGCTCGAGGAAATGGTGAACGTCGGCACGCTGTTCGCGTTCGTCCTGGTCTCCGCGGGCGTGCTGGTGCTGCGGCGCACGCACCCCGACCTCCCGCGCGCGTTCCGCGTGCCGCTGGTGCCGCTGATCCCGATCCTCGCGATCATCGCCTGCCTGTGGCTGATGCTGAACCTGACCGTGCTCACCTGGGTGCGGTTCATCGTCTGGATGATCGCCGGCGTCGTCATCTACTTCGCCTACAGCAGGCGCCATTCCCTGCTGGGCAAGCGCATGGCGGCGGGCGAAGTGGTGGCGGCCGAGGGCAGCGCGCTCACCGACCAGAAGGCTCCGCCGAAGGACACCGCCGGGGACGACTGACCCCCGGCCCGGTACCTGACTCGTACCCTCCGCCCGTCCGCCCCGATCGGGGCGGACGGGCGGAGGTTTTTTGCGAGGGGCGAGTTCGCGGCGCTGGATGCCCCGAAGGCGTCCTTCGGGGTATGCGCTGGGATTTTCGCAGCTCGCGCCTCTTGCTCGCGCTCCTGCCCCGAAAAGGGGCTTTCAGGGATGTGAATGTCGCGGATGTTGGCCTTCGCGGGGCCGCCTCGGCTCCGGGCGCATGCCCTGAAGGGGCTCTTGAGGGAATCTGAGGCCGCGAAGGGCACCTTCAGGGCATGGTGCCGCGGCGGCCATCCGGGACGAGGGGTTCCGTTGGGGCGTCCACGGCCCCGAAGGTCGCCTTCGGGGACAGGCGAAAGGCGGGACCGCCGACGTCCGCGGGTGTCAGCGGTTTTCCCTCGGGAAGTTCGGGAAGTCCGCGAACAGCGGGACCTGCTCGCCGAGCGGCCTGCTCGCGGGCTTCCCCGGACGTTCGAGCCCGGCGGCCATCGCGACCGCGCGGTCCCATTCCGGGTCGACGACGTAGTCGAGGTGCCGCAGCACCCCGGCGGCCCAGCGGCGGTTCCCGGTCGACGGCGGCAGCGGGTCCGGCAGCCAGTGGTCGCCGCCGAGGACGAGCGCGCCGGTCGGCGCGGGTTCGGCGGCGGGAAGCGGGCCGATACCGCCGTCGGGGAGGTACCCCACGCCGACGAGCTTGTCCGTCACCACCTGGTGCCGCCACGTGGTGACGCCACCGCCGAAGATGTCGGTGCCGCGGGCGAGCCCGCGCCAGCGCCCTTCCAGTGCCCCGTAGAGATCGGAGAGCGACTCCAGCGGCAGCACCGCGGGGAACGCGCGCTGGTAGCCCCACTGCAACGGGGCGCCCGCGGTGACCAGCCCGACGCGGGACAGCTCTTCCGGCGTGAGGACGTGCGTGAGCCTGGCCGCGGTGACCGTCGCGAGCAGGCCGCCGAGGTTGTGCCCGGCGAGCACGACCCGCGTGCTGGGTTCGGCGAGGTGTTCGCGCGCGCGGGCGGCGAGGTCCGGCACGACCTTGAGCGCGTAGCAGGGCGGGACGGTCGGGTGCGCGGTCCGCGGCCAGAAGCACACGAGATCGGCGAGCGCGCCGAGGTGGCGGCTCCGGCCGGGGGACTTCGCCGCCGTGTAGACCACACGCAGCAGCCCGGCGGCCAGCGCGCCGAGGGTGACCACGCCCGCCGCCGACAGCGGTTCGAGCCAGCCGGGCACCTTGCCGTCGACGATGCGGAGCACGATCAGCCCCGCGGCGCCCGCGGCCATCCCGAGCGAGACCGCCAGCGCGATCCGGTGCAGGTGCCGCCGCTCCCACGCGGAGCGCGCCCACGCCTTCGCGGCGACCTGTTCGTCGTGCGGCCTGGTCTCCATCAGCCGCACGATCGCCGGGATACCGCGCGAGCGGCGCCGCAGCGGCAGCGCCACCGCGAAGCCGATGAGCGCGAGCAGCGCGGCCAGCAGGAAACCCGCGCCCCACAGCACGGTCACGAGCTGGTAGCTGTCCGGCAGCTTGAGGTCGTCGTCGCCGACGAGCTGGCGGACGGCGCCCGCCAGGCCCGCTCCGAACCCGCCGCCGAGCAGCCCGGCGAGCGCGAGCACCGGCGCCGCCGCCCAGCCGCCCGCCCATGGCCGGAGCCGTTTCGGCAGCGCGCGCCAGGCGGGTCTCGCCAGCAGCGCGGCGGGGACGAGCAGCAGCGCGAACAGGAGCCACACCACGACGAGCGACGCCCCGAGCGCTTCGACCGTGCCGTCGATCCCGGACGGCGTGCCGGGGCCGGTGAGCCCGGAGCCGGACAGCCCCGGCGGCAGCGGGGTGTGCCGCACCGCGACCAGGACGACGTCGGCGAACGCGAGTGCGATCACCGCGCGCCGCCCCCACTTGCCGAGCAGCCTTGCCCTGGTCGTCTCGCCGGGGATGCCCGCGATCACCAGCGGCAGCGCGATCATCGCCAAGGTGGCGTACCAGCACACCGCGTCAGTGGTGTTGCCGGTGTTACCGGGCACCCGGAACGGGCCGCCGAGCGTCAGCAGCGCCACCGAGGCGAGCGCGACGACGGTGTGCAGGCAGCGCAGCACGCCGACGTCGTGCGCGGCGCGCAGGTCGTCACCGGGCAGGCCGCCGCCCGGTGCCGCCGGGGACTCCGACCGCACCTTCCAGTCCGCCGACGAGATGCGGTGCAGCACGAAGATCACCACCAGCAGCGGGCCGAACCCGGCCAGCGTGCGCACGGGTGCCGCGGTGCGGAGGCCGTCCGGCACCCAGGACAGGCAGTCAGCGCCGGGTGTGAGGCATTGCACAGCGACGAGATCGAGCGTCACCACGGCGAACTGGCTCACCAGCAACATGGTCAGCAGCAGCGACGCGATCCGCAGCAGCCTGCGCAGCAGCGCGCCGAGCACGGCGGCGGTCCGGCTGCCGCGCCGGGCAGGCGGGAGCATCCACTGCGCGACGTTGGCGAGCGAGAACGGGAACAGCAGCGCCCAGGTGGCTTTCGCCGCTCCGCCCGAGGTCATGCCGCTCCACAGGTACCCCTCGAGCGTGCGGGGGATCGCCCTGCCGAGCGCCTGCACCACCGGGCCCGGCGCGGGCCTGCGCAGGCGGTCCGACGGGCGGATCACCTTGCCGAGCTCGTCGCCCGCGACCTCCACCGTGCTGACCGTGTCCAGCAACGACTCACCGCTCGTGCCGGTCAGTCCTGGCACGCGCAGTTCGGCTATTCGGGTGTCTGGTCCGGGCAAAGCCACCTAAGGGTCACCTAACCTTCGAGTGGGTGTTGAACCGACAACGGTACTGTTCATCTGTCGACGAGCCTTGGAGGAACTGCCCTATGACCCCCGAAAGCGTTGCCAAGCGGCACGACACCCGCAACGGCATCGAATTCGCTGTCGCCGATCTGGACGCCGCCGAGTTCGGCCGCAAGGAGATCCGCCTTGCCGAGCACGAAATGCCCGGACTGATGGCACTGCGACGCGAGTACGCCGAGGTGTTCCCGCTGCGCGGCGCGCGGGTCGCGGGTTCGCTGCACATGACGGTGCAGACCGCGGTGCTCATCGAAACCCTGGTCTCGCTCGGCGCCGAGGTGCGCTGGGCGTCCTGCAACATCTTCTCCACCCAGGACCACGCGGCGGCCGCGGTGGTGGTCGGGCCGCACGGCACGCCCGAAGAGCCCAAGGGCGTGCCGGTGTTCGCGTGGAAGGGCGAAACGCTCGAAGAGTACTGGTGGTGCACCGAGCGCATGCTCACCTGGGACGGCGAGGGTCCCAACATGATTCTCGACGACGGTGGCGACGCCACGATGCTCGTCCACAAGGGCACCGAGTTCGAGAAGGCGGGTGTCGTCCCGACCGCCGACGAGAACGATCCCGAGGAGTGGCAGGTCTTCCTGGAGCTGCTGCGCGCTTCGGTCGCCGCGGACAAGGGCAAGTGGACCGCGGTCGGCGAGAGCGTCCGGGGTGTCACCGAGGAGACCACCACCGGCGTGCTGCGGCTCTACCAGCTCGCCGCCGCCGGTGAGCTGCTGTTCCCCGCGATCAACGTCAACGACGCGGTCACCAAGTCGAAGTTCGACAACCGCTACGGCATCCGGCATTCGCTGATCGACGGCATCAACCGCGGCACCGACGTGCTGATCGGCGGCAAGGTCGCGGTGATCTGCGGCTACGGCGACGTCGGCAAGGGCGCCGCGGAATCGCTGCGCGGCCAGGGCGCGCGCGTGATCGTCACCGAGATCGACCCGATCTGCGCGCTGCAGGCCGCGATGGACGGCTACCAGGTCAAGCAGCTCGAAAACGTGCTCGGCGAAGCCGACATCGTCATCACCACCACCGGCAACAAGAACGTGGTGATGGTCGAGCACATGGCGCGGATGAAGCACCAGGCGATCCTGGGCAACATCGGCCACTTCGACAACGAGCTCGACATCGCGGGCCTGCAGCGGTACCCGGGCATCCAGCACGTCAACATCAAGCCGCAGGTCGACGAGTGGACCTTCCCCAGCGGCCGCTCGATCATCGTGCTGTCCGAGGGCAGGCTGCTCAACCTCGGCAACGCGACCGGGCACCCGTCGTTCGTGATGTCGAACAGCTTCTCCAACCAGGTGATCGCGCAGATCGAGCTGTTCACCAAGCACGAGGAGTACGACAAGGAGGTCTTCCGCCTCCCGAAGAAGCTCGACGAGAAGGTCGCGAAGATCCACCTCGACGCGCTCGGCGGCGAGCTGACCAAGCTCACCAAGGAACAGGCCGAGTACATCGACGTCGACGTCGAAGGCCCGTTCAAGTCGGACCACTACCGCTACTGATTTCCCCGCGGCGCCCCCTCCCCGGAAAAGGGGAGGGGGCGCCGCGCTTTCGCGGGTAGACTCGCCGCCGTTCTTGGCTGGACGAACCGCACAGCCCGGTAGGTAGTCCGGGCGGCCCGCGGCGGTGCGAACCCGCCCTCGCTCGTTGTCCCGGGACGTGCCGGGAAACCAGTTGCGGCCAGGCTGATTCGTCACGCCTGGAGGTTTCCCGATGCACGGGGTGTTCACGCTCTTTCACGACGGCCGGTTCTGGGTCGGCGTTTACGAAATCCACGAAAACGGCTTCGTTCGCGCGGGGCGGCACGTGTTCGGCGCCGAGCCGACGAACGCCGAGCTGGCGTTGTTCGTGGCCGGCCGGGAGTTCACCGCGCTCGGCGACGAGGCGCGAACGGCGCCCGCCGTTCCGGCGCCGTCTCGCGCCGAGGCGCGCACGAACGCGAGGCGGCTCGCGAAGACCGCGGCGAAGACGCAGGACGACGTCGGCGTGGGCACCGCCGCTCAGCGCGCGCTGAGCGAGGCCGTCACCGCGCGGGCCGGTGAGAACAAAGCCGCCCGCAAGCGTCGTGAAGCGGAGGAGGCGCGCCGCCGCCGTGAACTGGCGCGCGGCAAAGCCAGGGCGAAGCGGCGCGGGAGGTGACTCGTATTGTGTGCCAGGTGGGACGACTCCTCGTGATCGAAGGCCTCGACGGCGCCGGAAAGCGCACGCTCGCCGAAGCGCTGACGAAGGCGCTCGCGGACAAGGGGGCGACCGTCGGCACGCTCGCGTTCCCCCGCTACGGCCGGAGCGTGCACGCGGATCTGGTGGCCGAGGCACTGCACCGGCAGCACGGCGACCTGCCCGATTCGGTGTACGGGATGGCGCTGCTGTACGCGCTGGATCGCCGCGGCGCCGCCGATGAGATCGTCGAGAGCCTGCGTTTCCACGACGTCGTCCTGCTCGACCGGTATGTCGCGTCCAACGCGGCCTACGGTGCCGCGCGGCTGCGCCAGGGCGCGGACGGCGAGTTCGTCCGCTGGGTCCGCGAGGTCGAGATCGAGCGGTTTTCCCTGCCTGTTCCGGATCTCCAGCTCCTGCTGCGGGTCACGCCCGAGGTGGCCGCCGCCCGCGCCGCCGGGCGCGCGGCGGCGGACGCTTCGCGGGCGAAGGACTCGTTCGAGTCCGACGACGCGTTGCAGCAGCGGTGCTCGGTGGTCTACGACGAGCTGGCCGCCGCCTCGTGGCTGGGACCGTGGCAGGTCGTCGACGGCGGTTCGGCCGACGCGACCGCCGTTGCTTCGCTGCTCGGCTTCTGAGCCGTCATGACCGGCGCCGCTTCGGCGCGAGGTCCTCTTCGCCCGGCACGAGCATGAGCGGGTGGGTGCCCGCCTCGGCGGCGGCGGTGAGCTTGCGCAGCAGCCGCACGAGCTGCTTGCGTTCGCTCGTGCCCAGCGGCGCCAGCAGCTCGTGCTCGGCGTCGGCCTGCGCGCCGATCGTGGCCTCCCAGGCGCGGTGCCCCTTCGCGGTGAGCGTGACCAGCAGCTTCCGCCGGTCGTCCGCGTCGTGCGTGCGGGACACGTAGCCGGATTCCTCCAGCCGTTCCAGGCGGTTCGTCAGTGTCGCGGGCGCCACGTCGAGGCCGGCGGTCAGTGCGGTCGGCGTCATCCGGTACGGCTTGCCGACCGAGCGCAGCCGCCAGAGGATGTCGTATTCCCAGCTCTTCAGCGGGTACGACGCCAGTGCTTCGGCCCGGCGGTGCGCGAGGTGGCGTACCAGCATCTGCATCCGGGTGACCGCGCCCTCCACGTCGGGGTCGAGGTCGGCGACCTCACGCGACCAGAACTCGATGTGCCGGTCAATGGAGTCGACTTCACGCATCGGGTCAGTGTACCGTTCGAGTCGGAATACTTCGATTTCGTACTAGCTGGGGTGATGGTCTATGGACGGCAGGATCGACGAGCACGAGATCGAGAGCGCACTGCTGGCGGGAAATCCGCTCGGGGACAGCCACCGCAGGCCGCTGTGGGTGTACACCCCGCCGGGGTACGACGGCGGCTCGCGGCGCTATCCGGTGGTGTACCTGCTGCTCGGGTTCACCGGGCGGCTCGAAGCATGGCGCAACCGCGGCCCGTACCGCGAGCCCGTGCCCGAAACGATCGACGGGGTGTTCGCGCGCGAAGAGGCGCCGCCGATGATCCTGGTCTTCGTCGACGCGTGGACGGCCTACGGCGGCAGCCAGTACGTCGACTCGGCGGGCACCGGGCGCTACCACTCCTACCTCTGCGAGGAGGTCGTGCCGTGGGTCGACGCGCACTACCGGACCCTCGCCGCGCGGGAGCACCGCGCGATCGCGGGCAAGTCCAGCGGCGGGCTCGGCGCGATGATCACGCCGATGCTGCGGCCCGACCTGTTCGGCGCCTTCGCGACGCATTCCGGCGACTCGCTGTCCGAGGCCCAGTACCTCCCGCACTTCTTCGCCGCGGTGCGGGACCTGCGCGCCTACGACGGCGACATCTTCCGCTGGTGGGACGACTTCCGCTCGAGGGTCGCCTTCACCAAGCAGGAAGACCTGCGGCTGCTCGAAATCCTCGGCGTCTCCGCGTGCTTCTCACCCGGTGCGGACGGCACGCCCGAACTGCCGTTCGACCCCCGCACGGGGGCGATCCGCGAAGAGGTCTGGGCGCGCTGGCTCCGCTGGGACCCGGTGCGCATGGTCCCGGAGCACGCCGACGCGCTGCGGTCCCAGCGCGCGATCTGGATCGACGCGGGCGTCCGCGACGAATGGTTCCTCGACCTCGGCGCCACCGCGTTCCGCGAAGCGCTGACCGGGATCGGGGTCGACTCCACCGTCCACTTCGAACTCTTCGACGGCGGGCACGTCGGCGTCGAGTACCGCCAGCCCCTTGCCCTGGCCTGGCTCGCGGAGCGGCTTTCGCCGTAACCGCCGAGAGGGCCCGAAGGCGACCTTCGGGGGCATGCGCGCTGGGTTCAGGGCATCCCCCGAAGGTCACCTTGGGAGCATGGACGGGGACCTGGCTCGGCGTCAGGAGAGCATTTTCTGCACCCATTCGTGGAACTCGCCGATGTGGTGCTCCGACGGCATCAGCACCCCGCCCTCGGCGTAGGCGCGCGAGCTCATCGCGGGCTGGCAGCGTTCGCAGGCGTCGAAGTCCTGCTGGTTCACCCGGTGGAACAGCTCGACCGACCGCGACACGTCCTTGCCGGAGGCGACCACGTCCTTCGAGTAGAGCCAGTCGCATTCGACCACGGTGCGGTCCACGGCGAGCGGGTACATCCGGTGGAAGATCACGTGGTCGGGCACCAGGTTCACGAACACCTGCGGGCGCACGGTGATCGCGTAGTAGCGGCGGTCGTGGGCTTCGCCGACGTTGTCGAGCTTGCCGAAACCGGCGCTGCCGTCGACGGTGAACCCGGCGATCTCGTCGCCGAACTCGGCGCCGTGGCCGACGTAGTACTGCGCCGCGTACCCGTCGGCGAACTCTGGCAGCACCTCGGTCAGCTCGGGGTGGATGGTGGCGCAGTGGTAGCACTCCATGAAGTTTTCGATGATGAGCTTCCAGTTCGCCTTGACGTCGTAGGTGATGCGCCGTCCGATCTCCAGGTCGCCGACCTCGTAGCCCTCGATCACCTCGGTGCCGCCGAGCCGCTCGGCGACCGGGGCGATCACGGTGTCCGAAAAGGACGGTGGATCGGCGGCGAGGCACACCCACGCGTAGCCGAGCCACTCCCGCAGGTGCACCCGGTTGAGCCCGTACGCGGTGCGGTCGAGGCCGGGCATGCTCGCGAGATTGGGCGCCGCGACCAGTTTCCCGTCCAGCCCGTAGGTCCACGCGTGGTACGGGCATTGGAAGGACCGTTTGACCGAACCGGTTTCCTCGACGCACAACCGCGCGCCGCGGTGACGGCAGACGTTCAGGAACGCGTTCAGCGCACCGTCGCGGCCGCGGCTCACCAGCACGCTCTCCCGTCCTACCTGGACGGTCCGGAAGTCGCCGGGCGAAGGCAGTTCCGCGCCGCGCAGCGCGCAGAACCACAGCGACTCGAAGATCCGTTCCTGCTCGCTCGTGAATGTTTCCCGGTCGGTGTAGGTCCGGCCGGGAAGAGTGGGGATGAGGCCGGTCGGCTGGTCTGGCGAAGTCATGCACACTCCTCATGGCGGAACCGCGCCGGGTCGAACAGGGAGATCGGGTGGGCCGTGCCGCCCTCGGTCACGAGATCGGCCAGTACCTCGCCCACCACCGGGGTGAACTTGAAACCGTGCCCGGAGAACCCGCACGCCACGACCACGCGTTCGGCCGACGGGTGGCGGGAAATCACGAAGTGCTCGTCGGGCGTGCTGGTGTACAGGCAGGTCACCGCGCGCAGGAAGCGGCCGGGCAGCGCCGGGATCCGCGCACCCGCGTGGGCGCCGATCTCCGCGATCTCGTGCGCGTGCACGCGCCGGTCGATGTCTTCGGGCGTGCAGTCCCCGCCCTCGCCGAAGAACGCGATCTTCACGCCTTCGCCGAGCCCGTTGTGCGCGGGGAACCCGTAGAGCAGCTTCCCGGCGCCGGACCACAGGAACACCGGGTGCCGCTCGGGGAGGAACTCGGCGGGGTCGCCGCCGGGCGCGAACCAGTACTGCACCCTGCGCTGCACCCGCAGCGGCACGCCGAGGCCGGAGAGCAGGCTCGGCGCCCACGCCCCGGGGCAGATCACGAGCTGGTCCGCGGTGTAGTAGTTCTGCGTCGTGCCGACCCTGACCCCCGACGAGTCCGAGGTCCAGGTCACGACCTGCTCTTCGTAGTGCAGGTCCGCGCCCGCGCGCTTCGCCAGGTGCAGGTGCGCCGCGACGCTCGCCTCCGGTACGACGAACCCCGCGTTCTGTTCGTACAGCGCGACGTCGTCGTCGGCGGGACGCATGGTCGGCAGCCGTTCGCGCAGCCGGTCCGCGTCGAGGACCTCGTGCGGCAGGTTCCACTGGCGCGCGCTGCGCAGGCTCCCGCTGAACGGCACCGAATCCGGCTTGCCGATGGTGACGCCGCCGCAGCGCCGGAAGATCCGGCGCCCCGAATCGGCTTCGATCTCGTCCCACAGCTCGTGCGCCCGCAGCATCAGCGGCACGTACGCGGGATCTTCGAAGTACGCCTGGCGCGTGATCCGCGACCCGCCGTGGCTCGAACCGCGGTTGTGCACCGGCGCGTACTGCTCGATGCCGAGCACCCGCTGCCCTCGCTGCGCGAGCCGGTACGCGGCCGCGCTGCCCATCCCGCCGAGCCCGATGACGATCGTGTCGTAGCCGGTCATGCGATCGCCTCGCTCCGCGAGACAGCGTTGAATTCCTTCTGGCGCATGGTGTCTTCGATCCGCTCGCAAGCGTCGCTCATGACCGCAGCCTCGTCATCTTCGGGTCGAAGAGAGGTTCCTCCGCGACGGTCGCGGCGACCTTCTCTCCGAAGTACTCGATCTCGACGCCGCGACCCGGCACCGCGACCTCCGACGGCAGCCACGCGTACGCGATGCCCCTGCCGATCGTGTAGCCGTAGGCCGCGCTCGTGACGTACCCGCACGGCCGCCCTTCGGAGAACACCGGTTCCTTCCCGAGCACGACCGCGCCCGGCTCGTCGAGGGTGAGGCAGGTGAGCTTGCGCCGCGCGGTGCCGGCGGAGCGGCCGACGAGCGCCTCCCGCCCGATGAAGTAACCCTTGTCCATCCGCACCGCGAACCCGACCCCCGCCTCGTACGGGTCGTGCTCGGTGGTCATGTCGGTGCCCCACGAGCGGTAGCCCTTCTCCAGCCGCATGCTGTTGAACGCCTCCCGCCCGGCGGCGATGATCCCGTGCCGCTGGCCGGCCTCCCACAGCGTGTCCCACAGCTTCCGCCCGAAGTCGGCCGTGGTGTAGAGCTCCCAGCCGAGTTCGCCCACATAGGACAGCCGCATCGCGGTCACCGGAACCGTTCCCACGTAAGCGTTCTTCGCCTTGAAGTAGCCGAGCGCCTTGTGCGAAAAGTCCGCTGTGGACAGTGGCTGGAGCAGGTCGCGGGCGAGCGGGCCCCACAGCCCGACGCAGCAGGTGCCCGCGGTGACGTCGCGGACCTGCACGCTGCCGTCGCCGGGCAGGTGCCTGCGCAGCCAGTCCAGGTCGAGCTGCGAGTTCACGCCGACCTGGAAGTCCTCCGGCCCGAGCCGGGCCACCGTCAGGTCGCTGCGGACGCCGCCGTCCTCGCCGAGCAGGAGCGTGTAGGTCACCGAACCCGGTTTCTTGTCGAGCTGGTTCGTGGTCAGGGCCTGCAGGAACGACAGCGAACCCGGCCCGGTCACCGAAAGCCGCTTCAACGCCGTCATGTCGAACAGCGCGACCCGCTCGCGTGCCACGAGCGCTTCGGCGCCGCCGATCGGAGACCAGTACCGCGCCGCCCAGTCGTCGCGGACGGGGATGCGCTCGACCTCGGGCAGGTTCGCGTTGGCCTCGTACCAGTGCGGGCGCTCCCAGCCGTTCGCTTCGAGGAAGAACGCGCCGAGCTCCTGCTGGCGCTCGTAGAACGGGCTGGTCCGCAGCGGCCGCGGGTCGGCCATCGGCTGCAGCGGGTGCACCACGTCGTAGACCTCGGCGAACGCCTGGCAGCTTCGCCGGTGCACGTAGTCCGGCGCGAGCTGGGCGGGCTCGAACCTGGCCAGCTCGCAGCCGTGCAGGTCGAGCGCGGGCTGCCCGTCCACCAGCCACTCGGCCATCGCGCGCGCGACACCGGCGGAATGCGTGATCCAGACCGCCTCGGCCACCCAGAACCCGTCGAGATCGGGGTGCTCGCCCAGCAGCGGCATCCCGTCGCTGGTGAACGAGAAGAGGCCGTTGATGCCCTGTTCGACCTTGGTGTCGCCGAGCACCGGCAGCAGGTCGGTGGCCGCGGCCCAGGACTCCTCGAAGTCCTCCGGGGTGAACGCCAGCTCCGAGGGCATCCCCGGTGAAGTGCGCGGGTCGGCGATCTCGCCCGGCGCGACCGGCATCGGCCGGTGCCCGTACGCGCCGATCCCGATCCGGTCGACGTGCTCGCGGAAGTACAGGTCGGCGTCCTGGTGCCGCAGCAACGGCTTGCTCGCCTCGGTCAGCTCGTCGTTGTCGCCCGCGAGCACCGGCAGCGGGTTCGTCTTCGCGTACTGGTGCGCCATCGGCACCAGCGGGATGTCCAGCTCGACCAGCGAGCCGATCAGCGGGCCCCACATGCCGGTGCAGCACACCACGATGTCGGCCCTGAAGTGCTCGCGCTCCGTGGTGACCCCGGTGACGCGCCCGGCGGAGCGGTGGATCTCGGTGACCTTCTGGTGTTCGAGGAACCGCGCGCCGCGTGCCATCGCGCGCCGCGCCTGCGCTTCGACCGCGCGCAGCGGTTTCGCCAGCCCGTCGCTGGGGATGTGGAAGCCGCCGAGGATCTTCGACTCGTCGAGCAGCGGGTGCAGCTCGGCGCACTCGCCCGCGTCGCGCAGGTAGCCGCGCACCCCCGACGCGGTCGCCCAGCCGTGCCGCCGCTTCAGATCCGCCCAGCGCTCCGGCGTGGTGGCCACTTCCAGCCCGCCGAGCTGCTGGAAGCACCACTTCCCGTCCAGGGTGAGGCCGGTGTACTTGGCGACGGTGTAGCGGGCGAACTCGATCATGGTGCGGCAGCCGGTGGTCTGGAAGACCAGGCCGGGCGCGTGCGAGCTCGACCCGCCGGTGGCGAACAGGTCGCCCTGCTCCAGCACCGTCACGTCGGTCCAGCCGCGTTCGGTGAGCTCGTCGGCGAGCGCGCAGCCGACGATGCCGGCTCCGATCACGACCACGCGGGGTTGGGCTGCCATCGCGGTACCTCCTGCTTCTTCAGTGCAGGCCAAATAACGGTCCACTGTGGACCGTTACCGGGGGTGGGTGGCACGCGGGAGCCCTCGGATGAGGGACGCCCGAGTTGCGGATTAAGAGATACGTTCCGTCTTAAGCAACAAGGTGCGGGATGTCACGAGTCGGTGTCAAGAGGTACGAGGCAGTAGGTCCTGGCGGTTTTTCAGCGCGGAGAACGGCCCGTTACCGGTGCTGAAGACCGGTAACGGGCCGCCGGGGTGAAGCGATGGGATTCCGGGCTACTCCGTGAAGTAGCCGAGCTGCGACGAAAGTTCCGCCGCCGCCTCGGTCATCGGGCGCACGATCTGGCGCACCCGCTGCCGGGAGAGCCGGTAGGACGGTCCCGACGCGCTGATCGCGGCGACCACCTCACCGCCCGGTCCGAAGATCGGCACCGCGACGGCGTGCATGCCGAGCTCGAACTCCTCGAAGCACGCGGCGTAGCCCTCGGCCACGATCCGCTCCAGCTCGCCCGCGAGATCGCCGGGATCGACGGTGGTGCGGGGCGTGTAGGACTCGAGCTTGCGGCGCAGCAGCCTGCGCCGTTCGGCCTCGTCCAGGTGGGCGAGCAGGATCTTCCCGCTCGACGTCGCGTGCAGCGGGGTGCGCTGGCCGGTCCAGTTCTGGGTGGTGATCGCGGCGTGCCCGCGCGCCTGGCTGATGTTGATCGCGACGCCCTCGTCGGCGACCGCGATGTTCACCGTCTCGCCGAGCGACTCCGCCAGCTCCTGGCAGGTCTGCCTGCCGAGTCTGGCCAGGTCCATCCGCCCGGTCGCGGCGCCGGCGAGCCGCACGATGCCGAACCCGATCGCGTACTTGCCGCGTTCGCCGAGCTGCTCCACCAGGCCGCGCGACTCGAGCACGCTGACCAGCCTGGACGCGGTCGACTTGTGCACGCCCAGCTCACCGGCGATCTCGGTGATCCCCGCTTCGCCGTTGCGGGCGAGCATTTCGAGCACGCTGATCGCGCGGTCCACCGACTGGACCTGGCTGGGGGCCGCCTTTCCTGAGTCCTGGTTCCGCATGACGCAACACTAACCGCTTCGAGCGGCTCCGCTCGGCTGACCGGGCGAACCCCTTGACGAGCAGGGGGGATGACCGGGATTGTTGCGCATAGCACGACGTGACGCGTAATACGCAACACGAACGGGCTTCCAGGCAAACTTCCCCGCATCATCCGGAGGCCGAAGATGATCCGTGCCTGCGACGTCGATGACCTGCCAGAGGGGGAGGCCGTCCGCGTCCTCGCCCACGTCCCGATCTCCGTGTTCCACACCGAGGGCGAGTACTACGCGATCGACGACACCTGCAGCCACCAGGACGCCTCCCTCGCGGACGGCTGGGTGGAAGGCTGCTTCGTCGAATGCCCGTTGCACGCCGCTTCCTTCGACCTCCGCACCGGCAAGCCGACCTGCCTGCCCGCGAAACGCCCGGTGCGCACCTATCCCGTCGTCGTGTCGGACGGCGCGATCTACGTCGACACCGCCGTACAGGAGATGACCGCATGAGGACCGTGACGATCGTCGGCACCTCGCTCGCCGGGCTGCGTGCCGCGCAGGAACTCCGCGCACAGGGCTTCGACGGCGAGCTCGTGCTCGTCGGCGACGAACCCCACCGCCCCTACGACCGGCCGCCGCTGTCGAAGGACTTCCTGCTCGGCAAGATCGGCGTCGAAGACCTCGAACTCGCCGACGCGGCGGGGTTGCTGGAACTGGGCGCGCGCTGGCACCTGGGCAAGCGGGCCGTCCGACTGTCCTCATCGGACGGTTCGGTCGTGCTGTCCGACGGCACCGAACTCGCCTCCGACGGCGTTGTCATCGCCACCGGGGCGTCCGCGCGAACGCTCGGGGGCGGCCTCGCCGGTGTCCACACGCTGCGGACGCTCGACGACGCGGTCGCGCTCCGGCGGGAAGTCGCCGACGGCGGCGTGCGCGTCGTGGTGATCGGCGCCGGGTTCATCGGCGCCGAAACCGCTTCCACCTGCCGTGCGCTCGGCTGCGACGTGACGGTCGTCGAAGCGGCGCCGGTACCGCTTTCCCGCGTGCTCGGTGCCGAGTTCGGCGCGGCGTGCGCGGGCCTGCACGAGGAAAACGGCGTGCGGCTCGTGACCGGGACCGGTGTCTTCGCGCTCGAAGGCGACACCCGCGTCACCGGGGTGCGGCTGGCCGACGGCACGGTGCTCGACGCCGACGTCGTGGTGGCCGGGATCGGCGTGCGGCCCAACACCGAATGGCTGGACGGTTCCGGGCTCCTCGTCGACAACGGCGTGGTGTGCGACGAAGGCTGCGTGACCGCCAGCCCGAACGTCGTCGCGGCCGGCGATGTCGCCCGCTTCCGGCACGACGGCGCGCACGTGCGCACCGAGCACTGGACCTCGGCGGCCGAGCAGCCCGGCGTCGCGGTGCGGAACCTGCTGGCAGGCAGCACCGTCGCGCACCACGCGAACCGCGGGTACTTCTGGTCCGAGCAGTACGGCCACCGCATCCAGTTCGCCGGGCGGGCCGCCGGCGAAGCCGAGGTGGTCGAAGGCTCGCTCGCCGGCCGCAGGTTCGTCGCGACCTACCTGTGCGACGGCGTGGTCACCGGCGTGCTCGCGATGGACAGCCCGAAACCGTTCACGAGGTTGCGGCGCGGACTCGCCCGCGCCGCAACGGTTCCCGCGGGTTAGCCCACCACGAGCCGCCGGTGCAGGAAGGCCCGCTCGGTCACCGTCCACGCGGTGGTGGTGAGCAGGTACAGCCCGGCGGCGAGGGGGACGACAGCGGCGATGAGCACGGTGCCGTACGGCATCAGCCCGATCAGCCTGGCGCCGGGTACGTCACCGGCGCCGGGCCGGTTCCGCTGCCAGCGCGCGGTGAAGTACGCGACGCAGCCGAGGCAGGCGAGCAGGCCCGCGAAGACGAGCACCTGCGGGCCCGCGGTGAGCGCGGTCGCGAAATGACCGCCGAGCGGGACGCCGAACACGGTGTGCGCGAGCATCGCGTTCGGCGTCCCGTTCAGCGTCGCCGAGCTGAAGAGCCGGTACAGCACCATGAAGAACGGCGCCTGCGCGAGCATCGGCAAGCAGCCCGCGAACAGCGACGCCCCCGATTCGCGGTACAGCGAGAGCGTCGCCTCCTGAAGGCGGGCCGGATCGTTCTTGTGCTTGTCCCGCAGCTTTTGGAGCTGAGGGGCCAGCGCGGCGCGTTTCTTTTCCCCGCGCACCGCGGCGCGGGCGAGCGGGTGCAGCGCCAGCCGGATCAGCGCGATCGACGCGACGATCGCGACGGCCGTGGACAGTTCGCCGGACAACGGGTGGACGAGATCCGCGAGCCAGGCGACCGCGTGCTGCGCGCCCTGTGCGGGCACGTCGAGAAAACCGAACATGGGAGAACTCCGTCAGCGGAGAAGGGCACGCGTCGGCGGAAACGGCCGTCGAGCGTGAGGGAACGGGCGGACGCGGCTCAGACGGCCGCGTGGCCCGCTGACGGAGCTCGGGGACGGGGACGGCCCGCGGCATCGGGATCGCGGAGCCGGAGGAACCTGCTGCGCGCGGCCCGTTGCCGCAGCGCCATGGCGCGGACGCGGGGTGGCGCGTCCGGCGGGTCGAGCCTGCCTTCGAGGACCGCCACCGCGACCGTGACGGTGAACGCGGCGAGCAGCGCGACACCGGCGACCGCGAGCGGGTTCGCCGGATCGGCGAGCAGCAGCGCGCCGAGCGTGACCGGAAGCGTCAGGACGAGCATGAGCCTCAGCACCGGCGCCTCCCTTCGCTCGCGGTAAGCCAAGCGTAGCGTGCGGTGGGCCGATGCCACCCGGATGGAGCAACGCGGTAGCGTCATCTTTGATCTTTCTGGTGGGCACATCGACGGGTCGTGCGCGTGACGGTGGCGACCAGTGCGAATATGTGCTCATGAAGGCACGTGTCTTGGTGGTCGACGACGACCCCGCCCTCGCGGAGATGCTCACCATCGTCCTGCGTGGGGAGGGGTTCGATACCGCGGTCGTCGCCGACGGTTCACGCGCGCTGCCCGCGCTGCGCGACCTGAAACCCGATCTCGTGCTGCTCGACCTCATGCTGCCCGGCATGAACGGCATCGACGTCTGCAAGGCCATCCGTGCCGAATCCGGCGTGCCGATCGTGATGCTCACCGCGAAGAGCGACACCGTCGACATAGTGCTCGGCCTCGAATCCGGCGCCGACGATTACGTGGTCAAGCCGTTCAAGCCCAAGGAGCTGGTGGCGAGGGTGCGGGCGCGCATGCGGCGCACCGAGGCCGAGCCTGCCGAATCGCTCGCGATCGGCGACCTCACCATCGACGTGCCGGGCCACGAGGTGACCCGCGAGGGCAAGGCCATCCCGCTCACGCCGCTCGAATTCGACCTGCTCGTGGCGCTGGCCCGCAAGCCGCGCCAGGTGTTCACCCGCGAGGTGCTGCTCGAACAGGTCTGGGGCTACCGGCATGCCGCCGACACGCGCCTGGTCAACGTGCACGTCCAGCGCCTGCGCTCGAAGGTGGAGAAGGACCCGGAACACCCCGAGGTGGTGTTGACCGTTCGCGGCGTCGGGTACAAGGCAGGCCCGCCGTGACCGCGCGATGAAACCGAAGGTCGCCGCCTTCACCCGCATGGTGGTGCGGGTGTCGGGCAGGGTCGCGGCGTTCGGCCGCCGCCGCATGGTCGCCTTCGGTGAGCTGTGGCGCCATTCGCTCCAGTTCCGCGTCACCGTGTCCACGCTCGCGCTGTCCTCCGCGGTCGTGTTCGTGCTGGGCCTCGTGCTGCAGACCCAGATCACCGAGCGCCTGCTCGACACCAAGTCGGCGGCCGCGGTGCTGCAGACCCAGGCCGTGGTGCAGACCGCGGAGCGGGAGCTCGTCGGGCTCAGCAACCAGGACTCGCTCAGCGACCGGCTGAACACCGCGCTGAAGCGGATCACCAGCAGCGCGCCGGAAGCGCAGACTTCGAGCGGCTCGGCCGCGGGCGCGTTCGAGCCCGTGCTCGCCAGCGGCGGCACCGACCCGACGGCGGGCGCGCCGCTGTCGGTCGGCCCGCTGTCGAAGGTGCCGGAGCGGCTGCGCCAGTTCGTCGAGCTGCAGCAGCTGAGCAAGCAGATCCACACCGTGGTGTCCTCGGACGGCTCGCGCACCACCTACCTGATGGTCGGCGCGTCGGTGAGCACCACCGCCCGGCCGCTGCAGCTCTACCTGCTCTTCCCGCTCACCTCCGAGCAGGCCACCGTGTCGACGGTGCAGAACACGCTGCTCGTCGGCGGGCTCGTGCTGCTCGTCCTGCTGGCCGGGATCACGAACCTGGTCACCCGCCAGGTGGTGCGCCCGGTCCGGCGCGCGGCCGAGGTGGCGGAGCAGTTCGCCGTCGGCGACCTCGACCGGCGGCTCCCCGTCGCGGGCGAAGACGACCTCGCGAAGCTCGCGGTGTCCTACAACGAGATGGCGGCCAGCATCCAGACCCAGATCCGCCAGCTCGAAGAGTTCGGCACCCTGCAGCGCCGGTTCACCTCCGACGTCTCCCACGAGCTGCGGACGCCGCTGACCACGGTGCGGATGGCCGCCGACGTGCTGCACGCGTCGCGCGAGCAGTTCCCGCCGGGGCTCGCGCGCTCGACCGAGCTGCTCGTCGACGAGCTGGACCGGTTCGAAGCGCTGCTCGGCGACCTGCTCGAGATTTCCCGCCTCGACGCGGGCGTCGAGGAACTGGCTGCCGAGCTGATCGACGTCTCTCCCATCGCGCGGCGCGCCGTCGAGCAGGTCAGGGTCATCGCGGGCTCGTCGAACACCGCCATCGAAGTGGAGCTCCCCGAGGCGCCCGCGGTGGCCGAGGTCGACTCGCGGCGGGTCGAGCGGATCATCCGCAACCTGCTCGCCAACGCCGTCGACCACAGCGAGGGCAGGCCGGTGCTGCTGCAGGCCGCGGTCAACGCGGACACCGTCGCAGTGACCGTGCGCGACTACGGCGTCGGGCTGCGCCAGGGCGAGGCCGACCTGGTCTTCAACCGGTTCTGGCGCGCCGACCCGTCGCGGAACCGGCGCACCGGCGGCACCGGGCTCGGCCTCGCGATCAGCCACGAGGACGCCCGCCTGCACGGCGGCGCGCTCGAAGCGTGGGGCGCGCCCGGCCACGGCGCGTGCTTCCGGCTGACGCTGCCGCGGCACCAGGACGTGCCGATCGGGAAGAGCCCGCTGCCGCTGCCGCCGGTCGACGCGCCGCCGGGCAGCGTCCAGCCGGTGCTCGCCAAGGTGGTCGAGGAGCAGCCGGGGCGGCCCGCGCTCACCGCCAACGCCCCGAGTGCCTCGGGCATCGCCGGCATCGCCGGCATCGTCGATGTCTCGGACCTCGCCTCGATCGCGTTCAAAGAGGAGCGATGACCAAGCCGTTTCGCCTGGTGTGCCTCGCGCTGATGTCGTGCGTGGTGCTCGTCGCCGGCTGCGCGAACGTGCCGGAGGAGTCCCAGCCGGAGGTGGTCACCCCGCGCGGCGCGCAGGTGTCCAGCCCGGACGTCAAGGAACCGGACCGCAACCTCGACGCGCTGTCGGTGGTGCGGGCCTTCGTGCACGCCAGCGCGCTGCCGACGGAGAACAACGCCGGCGCCCGCGTGTACCTCGACGAGCAGGTGCGCCAAAAGTGGAGCCCGGTGCAGGGCTTCACCGTCATCGACGACACCTTCGGCACCGTCTACGACACCTCGCAGCCCCAGGACCAGAACGAACGGTCCGTCGTGCTGCGCGGGTTCACCGTCGGCGAGCTCGGCGCCGACGCGGCGTTCATCTCCGGCAAGCGGTCGTACGAGTGGAGCTACAAGGTGCGCCGCCAGGCCGACGGGCAATGGCGCCTGCTGGACCCGCCGCCGAACATCGTGCTGGCCGAAAGCGACTTCATCGCGAACTACTTCCGCGTGCCGGTGTACTTCATCGCGCCGGAGTCGAACGTGCTGGTGCCCGATCTCCGGTACGTGGCCGCGAAACCCCAGTCCGGGCTGCCCGGCCGTGTGGTGAACCTGCTGCTCGACGGCCCGTCGAACGGGCTCGTCGGCGCGGTCCGCACGGCGATCCCCGACCAGACCACCCTTGAGACGAACGTGCAGGCGGGCAAGGACGGCGCGCTGGTGGTGCCGTTGTCCGGGGTCGGCGACCAGGGCCAGGACATCAGGAAGCTGATGGCCGCGCAGATCGTGCAGTCGCTGCAGAGCGTCACCACGAGCAGGGTCCAGCTGCTCGGTGACGGCCGCTCGCTGGTGACCGGGCACGACGCGTGGCTGCCGAGCGAGCTGCCGTCCAACGGCGGGCTGACCGCGCCCGCGTTCGAGCTGCAGGGCCTGATGGTGGTGAACGGCAGGGTGCGGTCGCTCGCCGACGGCCAGCCCGTGAGCGGCTCGGCGGGGGACGGCTCCGTCGGCGTCCTGAGCGCCGCGCAGTCGCTCGACGGCAAGCGCCTCGCGCTGGTGGAAAACGACCACGGCAAGCAGCAGTTGCGCATCGGCGAGTTCGGCGGCGAGATGCCGCGAGTCTCGCTTTACGGCAGCTCGCTGACGAGGCCGACCTGGCGCCCGACCCTCACCGCGGGCGGCGTCGCCAGCGAACTGTGGACCGTGGTGGACAACCGGCAGGTCCTCCGCGTCTCCCGCTCGGCGGACGGGCGATGGCTGCCCCAGGTCGTGAACGCCGACGAGATCGCGGCGACTGGTCAGATCACCGCGCTGAGGCTGTCCAGGGACGGCACGCGGGCCGCCCTCATCGTCAACGGCCAGCTCGTCATCGCCTCCGTCGCGCGCGCGCAGGACTCGGTGACCCTGCGGATGCCGAAGACCATCCGCGGCGGCGAGCTCTCCGGTGTCGTCGACGTCGACTGGGCCGGTGCCGACATCGTCATCGTCGCCACGAACTCGGCGTCCCAGCCCGTCGTGAAGGTGCCCATCGACGGGCTGCGGGCCGACCCGTTCAACAGCTCCAACCTGACCCCGCCCGTGCACGCCGTCGCCGCCGCGCCCGGCCGGTCCGTCATGGTCGCCGACGCCGGTGGCCTGTGGACCGCCCTGGACATCGGCGAAGTCTGGCGCCCGCACCAGCCCGCCCCCCTCAACGGCGTGGAAACCCCCTTCTACCCCGGCTGATCATCCGCCGGGTCAGGGTCCCATGCCCCGAAGGGCCCCTTCGGGGAATCTGAGGCCGCGAAGGGCCCCTTCGGGGCATGCGCTGGGATTTCGCCGCTCGCGACCCTTCGCGCTCATGCCCCGAGAGACGGCCTCCAGAGGCGCGCATGCCGCGAATACGGCCTCCGCGAGCCCGCCCCACCCCGGGCCGCACGCCCTGAAGACGCCCTTGGGGGAATCTGACGCCGCGAAGGCTCCCTTGAGGGCATAGGCGTCGCCATGCCGCGCGCCGCGAGGGGCGAGATCGCGGCGTCAGATTCCCCGAAGGCGACCTTCAGGGACCACCCCCCGGGACGACTCCCCACTCTCAGCGCATCCCCACCCCACCCGCGACGTTTAGCCCGCGAACTGCGAGTGGAGCGCCCCCAGCCCGGCAGGCCCCGGCGTACGTTTAGCCCGCGAACCGCACTCCGCGCCCCGCCCCACCCGCCCGCCCGCCCGCGACGTTTAGCCCGCTAACTGCACTTCGAGCCCCCACTTCGCGCGCCTACGGCCCGCGCCGGAGGCGCCCACCCCGCTCGCCCGCCTACCCCCCGAGTGCCGCGAGGCCCGCGCCGAAGGCGCGGTCACTCCCAACCCAGCCAGGCACCCGGCGATCCGGTGCGCCC
>NZ_BAAANN010000015.1:0-211154 GCF_039529815.1 Amycolatopsis minnesotensis
GCGACTGGACACTCCGCATGGTCAACGGCCAACCCGAGTTCACCCCGCCAGCGTTCGTCGACCCGTGGCGAAGACCCCGGACGAACCGCCCCACCGCCCAACCCCGCGCCGCCTGACAAACCCCGCCGCCACCGGCGGCCACTACGTCCACCGCGGACCGAGCGACAAAACCCCGGTCCTTCAGCCACCCCCCGGCGAAGGACAACACAAACACGCCCACCAACTGAACCGCAGGCGCCGACCTATCCTGCGCCACCACCGCCAACCGCGAACCATCACATGACCGGCCGGTCGCGCGTGGACCGCAGGACTAGCCGGGTGCGGCAGCGAGGGTGACTACCTTGACCCCTGGCGGAGCCCCAGGACCAGCCGCCGCATCCCGCCGCTCAATCCCGGGTTGCCTGATATCCCGCCGCTCTTGGCGGTCCGGTGGTCCGTGTCCATGGCGGATTTGCCGAACAGAACCTGGTTCTTCAGCCCCTCCCCGACGAAGAGCGGCACAAAACGCCACCATCCGAACCCGGCGGGCGCCGAACCGCCCAGCGCCACCACCGCTCAGCCGCGGGCCACCGGACGACCGGCCCGGTCGCGCGCCGGTGGCAGCGCCAGTCGGGTACGGCAGTGAAGGTGACCGCCTTGTCCGTTCCGTGGGGAACTGTCGCTGGTGACCAACGACGCGACCGGCACCGAGGAGCGGCAGTTTCACTCGGCGCGCCGAAGGCGTGCCTGAAACTCTCACCGTGCCCACCAAACGCGCGAGCGCCACGACCCACCAGTGATGTCGGAAGCCTCTTCGCCTACGACGGTCGCATTAGCTATCTTTTGTCCACTTTGCTGGCCGGTTGGTGACATTCCGACGTTCGGCCCTGGTCCGGCCGTGTTCGCCGGTGCGACCCTCATTCCCCGCCATCGAGGGAAAAGAGGGTGCGATGAGGAAGTTCACCGTGCTGTCCGCGGCTGTGGTGCTCGTGACCACGGCAGGGATCGCGTCACCCGCAGCCGCGCAGGAGCACCACGGCGGTGCCGCGCGAGGACACCACGGCGCACCGCACCACCGCACGCACCAGTCCTCGAACTGGGCGGGGTACGTGGCGGGCGGCACCCACAAGACCGTGGTCACCACGTGGGTGAATCCCGAGGTGGACTGTTCGACCAGGGGCATCGTGTCCTGGTGGGACGGGATCGACGGGCAGGACTCGAACACCGTCGAGCAGATCGGCGTCGACGCGAACTGCGAGTCGGGCAGCCTGCGGTACGAGCCGTGGTACGAGCTGTACCCCCAGGATTCGGTGTACTTCGACGAGCCGACCGACGCCGGTGACACGATGACCGCGACCACCGCCTACGACGGCGGCCACCGGTACACGATGACGCTGGCGGATTCGACCAAGGGCTGGTCGAAGACCTTCCACGGCACCGCGTCCGGTGACCAGGACGTCGACGCCGAGGTGATCGTGGAGGCCATCGGGTCCGGCGACATCCCGCCGTGCCCCGATTTCGGCACGGTCTCGTTCAGTCAGACCACTGTGGACGATCGCGCGTTCGCCGAGTACGGACCTGGCAGGACCGATCTCGTGCGCGAGGACACCCCGCTGACCGCGACCGGCGACCTGAATGGCGGCGACTTTTCCGTGCGGTGGCTGCATTCCTGAGCGGTCGTCAGGCGCGCAGGGTCGCACCGCCGTCGACGAAGAGGTCCTGCATGGTGATGTGCCGCGCCTTCGGTGAGACGAGGAACAGCACGGCGTCGGCGATGTCGGCGGGGTCCGCGATCCGGCCGAGCGGGATGCCGACGCGGAACTGCTCGGGCGCGCCCGCGATGACGGCGTCGGCCCCGTTCTCGTCGGTCCACAGCAGACGTTGCATCGGGGTGTCCGTCGAACCGGGGGAGACCACGTTGCACCGGATGCCGTGCCCGGCGAGTTCCAGTCCGAGGCAGCGGGTCAGCATCGTGGCGGCCGCCTTCGACGCGGCGTAGGCGGCCATGCCCATCCTCGGCACGCCCGCGGCGTTCGAACCGACGGTGACCAGCGCGCCGCGCCGCCGGGGCAGCATGTGGCGGGACAGTTCCCGCAGCACGGTGAACACACCGGTGGAGTTGACCGCGAAGGTGGCGGCCCAGTCCTCGTCGGTGGTGTCGCACACCTGGCCCGGTTTCAGGATCCCGGCCACCGACACGCCGATGTCGATCGGCCCGAGATCCCGTTCCGCCGCTTCGATCACGCGGGTGATCGCCGCCGGGTCGCCGACGTCGGCGGTGAAGGGCACGACCCGACCGTCCGATCCTTCCGCGACGCCGGCCAGTCCCGCCGCGTCGACGTCCACCGCGGCGACCGTGGCGCCCTCGCGGACCAGGCCTTCGACCACAGCCGCGCCGATCCCGCGCGCGGCTCCGGTCACCAGCGCGATCGATCCCGCGATTCCGGTGTCCCCGTGTGCTGGCACCATGTTGCGCACCTCTCTACCGATCAGGGTTTGGTTAGGTTAACCTAATTCGGCGAAGCGGCCTGCGGTAGTGGGCGCGGGGCCGGTGTGACCCGGCCCGCGTTCACGAGGATGGACTTCTGTCCGCTTTGTGAATTAGATTAGGCTAACTTAACTTTCGAGGTCGAGGAGTGCGGTGATGGGGGCGAACCCCGGTGGCGAGGCTGGCGGCAGAGTCCGCGCGGTGGTCGGGAACCCGCGGAGCCGGAGGCGGATTCCCGTGACCGCGCAAGCTCTTCTCGGTGCGGGCCGGCGTGAATCGCCGGGCAGCGCCGTGGTCGTGGTTCCCGCCTGACCGCGCTTTCCGTGTCGCGGCAAGACATCCGCGGCGCGACGCGCGCCCACTCCGCCCGCCGAAAGGATTTTCCGACGTGTCCCCCTCCGCACTGGTCCGGCCACGGCCCGTTCACCGTGCCGACGATCTGCTGTCGGCCTACCTGCCGGGTTCGTTCTACTACTCCTCGCCGCGCGGCGCGCTGCTCGCGGACGGTGTGCGCGCGTGCGTTCGGCGTGGGCAGGGGTCTTGGGCCGACGCGGCGGCGGAAGCGCTGGCCGGGACGTCGGCGGAGGACGCGGTCGTGGTCGGCGCCATCGGGTTCCGGCGGAACTCCGAAGCGAGTCTCGTCGTGCCCGCCGTGGTGCGGCGCGCCGACACTCCCGTCGACGGTCTCACCGCGACACCCGCCGCGTTCGGTGCCACGAGCTGGTCCGCGTCGCCACGGCCGGAGCCGCGGCGGTACGTGGACGGCGTCCGCAAAGCGCTGGAGCTGATCGACGGCGGCGCACTGAGCAAGGTCGTCCTCGCCCGCTGCCTCGAACTGACGGCGAGCACCCCGGTTTCGGTGCCGTCCCTGATTTCCCGGCTGGTGCGGGCGAATCCCGGTGCGCACGCGTTCGCGGTGGACGTCACCGCCGGGGGAGACCGGGCCCCGCGCACCCTGGTCGGGGCGAGTCCCGAGCTGCTCGTCGCGCGGCGCGGGGACACGGTGGTCGCGAACCCGCTCGCCGGATCGTTGCCGCGCGTCACCGGCGACTCCGCGGAGGCCGACGCCGAAAACCGGCGTCGTATCGCCGCTTTGCTCGCCTCGCACAAGGATCGCCGCGAGCACGCGCACGTCACGGCGCAGGTCGCCGACGTGCTCGGCCGGTTCTGCGACGAACTGGACGTGCCTGCCGAGCCCGAGGTGATCGGCACTCCGACGATGTGGCACCTGTCGACCAGGATCACCGGGCGGCCTGCCGATCCGGCGGATCCCTCGTCCTCCGCGCTGGCGCTGGCCGAAGCGCTGCACCCGACACCGGCCGTGTGCGGCGTGCCCGCCCCGGCCGCGCACGCCGCCATCGCGGACCTGGAACCGGAGGACCGCGGCTACTACTCGGGCATGGTCGGCTGGACCGGCCCCGGCGGCGACGGCGAATGGGCCGTCACCATCCGCAGCGCCGAGGTGTGCGACCGGACGGTCCGGCTCTTCGCGGGTGCCGGGATCGTCGCGGGCTCGGACCCGGAGGCGGAACTGGCCGAGACGAGCGCGAAGTTCCGCACGCTGTTGCGTGCGCTCGGGGTGGAGGGAGTGGCGTGACCAGGGACCACGTGCCGTGGCCGCCCGAGGTCGCGGCCCGCTACCGCGCTTCGGGGCACTGGCGTGGACAGACCTTCGGCGCGTTGCTCACGTCGTTGAGCGCCGCCTACGCGGAGCGCACCGCCGTCGTCGGCGAGCGGGACGGCGCGGTCACGCGCTGGACCTTCGCGGAACTGGACGAGCGCGCACACCGGATCGCGGCCGGTTTCGCCGGGCTCGGGATCGGTGACGGCGATCGCGTGGTCGTGCAGCTACCGAACGTGCCGGAGTTCGTGCCGGTGGTGTTCGGGCTGTGGCGCGCGGGGGCGCTGCCGGTGTTCGCGCTTCCCGCGCACCGCCACAGCGAGCTGACGCACTTCGCCGCGCAGAGCGAGGCGGCCGCGATCCTCACCGTCGAGCAGCACGACCGGCACGACCACGCGGCCATGGCGCGCGACGTCGCGGCGGAGGTGCCCTCGGTCCGGCACGTGCTGGCGCTCGGTTCGGCCGAGTTCGACGGCCTTGCCGCGACCGCCCCGCGCGAGCTGCCGGACCCCGATTCGGAGGGCGTGGCGTTCCTGCAGCTTTCCGGCGGCAGCACGGGATTGCCGAAGCTGATCCCGCGCACGCACGACGATTACCTTTACAGCGTCAGGGAAAGCGCGCGGATCTGCGCGCTGCGCCCGGACAGCGTGTACCTCGCGGCGCTGCCGGTCGCGCACAACTACCCGCTCAGTTCGCCGGGGGTGCTCGGCGCGCTGCACGCGGGCGCGGCGACCGTGCTGGCCCCGCGGCCGGACCCGGACACCGCGTTCCGGCTGATCGAATCCGAGGGCGTGACGATCACCGGGGTCGTGCCGCCGCTGGCCGCGGCCTGGGTGCAGGCCGCGGCGCGCACCGAGCGCGATCTGTCCACTTTGGAAACCCTGCTGGTCGGCGGTGCGAAATGCGGTCGCGAACTGGCCGAGCGGATCGGTCCCGCGCTGGGCTGCCGCCTGCAGCAGGTGTTCGGCATGGCGGAGGGCCTGGTCTGCTACACCCGGCTCGACGATCCGGAGCCGATCGTCCTTGCCACGCAAGGACGTCCGATCTCGCTCGACGACGAAATCCGCGTCGTCGACCCGGACAACCCGGCGGCGTCCTCCACCGACGTGGTGGCCGCGGGGGAGGTGGGCGCGCTGCTGACTCGCGGCCCGTACACCATCCGCGGCTACTATCGCGCAGACGAGCACAACGCCACGGCGTTCACCCCCGACGGCTTCTACCGGACCGGGGACCTGGTGCGGCGCGGGCCGACCGGGCACCTCGAGGTGGTCGGTCGGACGAAGGAGCAGATCAACCGCGGCGGCGAGAAGCTGGCGGCCGAAGAGGTCGAGAACCACCTGATGGCCCATCCCGGCGTGCTCGACGCGGCGGTGGTCGGCGTGCCGGACGAGTACCTCGGCGAACGGACCTGCGCCTACGTGGTGCCCGCCGCCGGTGCCGCGCCCACCGCGCCCGAGCTGCGCCGGTTCGTCCGCGAACGCGGCGTCGCGTCGTTCAAGGTGCCCGATCTCGTCGTGGTGGTCGATGTGTTCCCGGTGACCGGCGTCGGCAAGACCAGCAAACGCGAGCTTCGGGCGGCGCTCGCCGCCCTCACGAAGGAAGGGTGATTCCGCTTGTCCCTGCCCAAGATCCGCCCGTACCCGGTGCCGGGCGCGGCCGAGCTGCCCGCGGGGCGCGTGGCGTGGCTGCCCGATCCAGCCAGGGCGGCACTGCTGGTCCACGACATGCAGCGGTACTTCCTCGCCCCCTACGAGGGCGCGCCGGTGCCCGAGGTGACGGCCAACATCGCCGGCCTGCTCGCCTCGGCTCGTGCGCAAGGAATTCCGGTCTTCTACACCGCGCAGCCGGGGCACCAGGAAGCCGCGGACCGCGGGCTGCTCACGGAGTTCTGGGGCGACGGGATCGGCGCGGTGATCGACACCGACCCGCGTGCCGCGGACATCGTGGCCGATCTCGCGCCCGAACCCGGCGAGTCCGTACTGGTCAAATGGCGCTACAGCGCGTTCCAGCGCAGCGCCTTCGCCGAACAGCTCGCCGCGCGCGGGCGTGACCAGCTACTGATCACCGGGGTGTACGCGCACATCGGCTGCCAGGCGACGGCCGTCGAGGCGTTCATGCGCGACATCAAGCCGTTCCTCGTCGCCGACGCCGTCGCCGACTTCTCACCGGAGCGGCACGCCCAGGCCTGCGAGTACGTCGCACAGCGCTGCGGCGCCGTCCTCACCACCGCCGACGCGCTGGACGCGCTGTCGGCCCCGATCCACGCTGGAGCACCACGATGAGTAGCACACCCGCCCTCTCCGCCGACCGCGTCCGCGCCGACGTCGCCGCGCTGCTCGGCTGCCAACCGGCGGAGATCGCGCTCGACGAGAACCTGTTCGACCGCGGGCTCGACTCGGTGCGGATCATGTCCCTCGTCGAGCGCTGGCGAGGCGAAGGCGCGGCCGGGCTGGAGTTCCCCGATCTGGCCGAGCGGCCCGAACTCGGGCACTGGACCACCGTGCTCGGGAAGGCCGCGGCGGAATGAGCCGGGTCGACCACCGCGACCGCCACCGCGAGCGGATCGCGGAGGTGCGGGCCGGCACGAGCGCGGAGAAGGTGCCCTACCCGATCCGGATCCGCGAGACCGAGGTCCTCGGCACGCGCATGATCGGCGCGGGCCTGATCAGGGTCACCCTCGGCGGGCCGGGGACGGCGGGGTTCGAGGCGCACTCGCCGGACGAGCACATCAAACTGCTCTTCCCGGACGACGACGGGACGCTGCGCCTGCCGGAGCCGAACGGGCAGATGCTCCGCTGGCCGCGCCCGGCACCGGTTTCCCGCGAGTACACGGTTCGCCGGTACGACCCGGCGACCGGTGAGCTCGATGTCGACGTGGCCGTGCACGACGGCGGTCTCGCGTCGGACTGGGCCAAGGCCGTCGAGCCGGGCGCCGTCGTGCACGTGGCAGGGCCTCCCGGCGGGCTGATCGTCCCGCACGCCTACGACCGGTACCTGCTGGCGGGCGACATCACGGCGCTGCCCGCGATCGCGCGCTGGCTGGAGGAACTGCCCCGCACGGCGACCGGGTGGGTGTTCATCGAGGTCGCGGGTCCCGCGCACGAGATCCCGCTGTCCGCGCCGGAGGACGTCGAGGTGCGCTGGCTGCACAGCGGGGACCGGATTCCCGGCACCGGCGACGCGCTGGAGCGCGCGGTCCGCGCGGTGACCGTGCCGCAGGGCGAGCGCGTCTACGTCTGGCTCGCGGGAGAAGCGGGCGCGTTGAAACCGTTGCGCCGCTGGGTCCGCGACGACCTCGGTCTCGGCAAGGACGACCACGACATCACCGGCTACTGGAAGCAGGGCGTAGCCGACTTCGACGAAGACCACGAGCACTGACAAATCCACCGCACTGTCCCGTGTGGACAAGTCCATTGAGGATCCATTGATGAGAACTGCAAGAGCCAGCCGCATCCTCGGCGCCGCGGCCGTCGTACTCGCCCTCGTCGCCACCGGCTGCGGATCGAGCGGGTCCTCGTCGGCCACGGGCGAGACCAGGAAGTTCGCCGCGGACAACGGCGAGATCACCATCCCGGCGAAGCCGCAGCGGGTGATCGCGACCGGCTACGCGGTTCCCGCGCTGATCGAAGCGAAGGCGCCGCTGGTCGGGATTTCGAGCTGGGCGCGCGGCCTGCCGATGATGGACCCCGAGAGCAAGGCCACCTACGACGGCCTCAAGAAGGTCGCGGGTGAGCAGGCCGCCGAGACCAACTACGAGGCGATCGCCAACGCCAAGCCGGATCTCATCGTGATCGGGGTCCCGGCACCGGTGCTGAAGGACGTCGACATCGAGCGGCTCAAGGCCGTGGCGCCGGTCGTCGCGATCGGCCCGACGGTTCCTTCGGCGTGGCGCGACCTTTCCCGCAAGCAGGCCGACGCGGCGGGCACGCTCGCGAACTTCGACGCCGTGAAGGGAAAGTACGAAGCCAAGGCCGCCGAACTGGCCGCCAAGTACCAGGCGGTGCTGCCCAAGCTCAAGCTCGGTCACGTCGGCGCGTACGGCGAGGTCGCCAAGGGCAACTTCCAGCGCGAATTCGACGGCTCGTGGGGCACCAACATCGCGCAGGACCTCGGCGCGCACTACTACGGCCAGGTCAAGAAGAAGGGCGGCGGCTCGAAGGACGTCAGCGAGTATCCGTCCATTGAGGAGCTTCCGTCGGCCTTCGCCGAGGCGGACGCCATCACCTACTCGGTCAAGCCGGACGGGTCCGTGCCGCCGCCGGTCAAGTACGTGCTCGATTCCGAGCTGTGGAAGAACCTGCCCGCGGTGAAGGCGGGCAAGGTGTATCCCTTCCGCTACACCGAAGCCGCGACGTACCAGGCGGCGCAGCTGACGTTGGACGCGGTCGACAAGGCGTTCGCGCCCCTGCTGGCCCGATGACGGACGGCCCGCGCGGGCGCACCCTGCCGCGCGTGCCGGTGCGGCGGGCGACCGTGCTGGTCGTCGCGCTGGCACTGCTGGTCGTGGTGGCAGTGGTGAGCATCGGCGTCGGCGCGCACGCCGTCGCGCTGGGCGAGGTCGTGCGCGCGCTCGTCGACGGCCCGGGCGGGTCGAGCGACCGGACGATCGTGCTGGACATCCGCGTGCCGCGGGCGCTGCTCGCCGTCGGTGTCGGCGCCGCGCTCGCGGTGGCGGGCGCGATGATCCAGACGCTGTCCCGAAACCCGCTCGCCGAGCCAGGTCTGCTCGGGATCACCGCGGGCGCCGGGTTCGCGATCACCGCGGGCTCGGCGCTCGGGGTGGCCGTGTCGCAGGCGGGGCAGCTCGTCACGGCCGTCATCGGCTCGGTGCTCGCCGCGCTCGTGGTCTACTCGGTCGGCCGCCGGTCACCGCTGCGCCTGGTGCTGACCGGGGTCGCGCTCAGCGCGGTGCTGACCGGCGTCTCGCTCGGGATGCGCCTGATGTTCCCCGACGTCTTCGACCAGTACCGCTTCTGGTCGGTCGGCTCGCTCGCGGGCAGGGAGCAGGCGCCGGTGCTCCTGCCGATGGTCGCGATCGGGCTGGCCCTCGTCGGCGCGTTGCTGCTGAGCCGCTGGCTCAACGCGATCGAACTGGGCGACGCCGTGGCGCACACGCTCGGCGCGAACGTCGCCCGCGTCCGGCTCGCCGCGCTCGTCCTGATCACCGTGCTGGCCGGGGCGGCGACGGCGGTGGCGGGGCCGATCCTGTTCGTCGGCCTGATCGTGCCGCACCTGGCGAGGCGGCTGGCTCCGGGCTCGGTCCCGTGGCAGCTCGCCTACGCGCTGGTGCTCGGTCCGGTGCTGCTGCTGGTCTCCGACATCGGATCGCGCGTTCTGCTGCCCACCGGTGAGGTGCCGGTGGCGATCGTGACCGCGTTCGTCGGCGGCCCGGTGCTGATCTGGGCCGTCCGCCGTTACGGGGCGGCGTCGTTGTGACCGCCGTGGTACTGCGCGGGCGCGGCAGGTCGATCCGCGTCGAACGCCGGACGCTCGTGCTCGTGGTGTCCCTGCTCGTCCTCATCCTCGGCCTCGGGTTGCTCGGCCTGTGCTTCGGCGCCACCTGGATGAATCCGGGCGAGGTGCTCCAGGCGCTGGCCGGGTTCGGCGATTCCGTCGTCGTGGTAACGGAATGGCGCCTGCCGAGAGTGCTCGCCGGGATCGTGTTCGGTGCCGCGCTCGGCGTGGCGGGCGCGATCTTCCAGAACATCACCAGGAACCCGATGGGCAGCCCGGATGTCATGGGGCTCGACGCGGGCGCCTACACCGGCGCGCTGATCGCGCTCACCGTGTTCGGCGGGACACCCGGTGAACTCGCGTTGAGTTCGGTGCTGGGCGGGCTGGTCGTCGCCGCCGTCATCTACCTGCTTTCGGCTCGCGGTGGGCTTTCCGGGCTCCGCCTCGTCGTCATCGGGATCGCGGTGAACGCGATGGTCACCGCGCTGAACTCGTGGATCGTGCTGCGGGCCGATCTCGAGGTGGCCATCGCCGCGGTCGGCTGGAGCGCGGGTTCGCTCAACGGGGTCGGCTGGCCGAAGGTGGTGCTGCCGTTCGCGATCATCGCGGTGCTGCTGCTGGTGATGGCCACGCGGTCGCACGCCATGCACCAGGCCGCGCTCGGTGACGCGCTCGCGGTGACCAGCGGGGTCGGCGTCGGGCGGCTCCGGCTGGTGATGGTGCTCGTCGGCGTCGGCTGCACGGCGACGGTGACCGCGGTCGCCGGGCCGATCGTGTTCATCGCGCTGGCCGCGCCGCAGATCGGGCGCAGGCTGGCGAAGGCGCCCGGGGTCCCGTTGCTGCCCGCCGCGCTGACCGGTGCCGTGCTCCTGCTGGGCGCCGACCTGATCGCCCAGATGCTGCTGGCGCCGGTTTCGCTGCCGGTCGGCGTGGTCAGCGCCGCGATCGGCGGGGTCTATCTCATCTGGCTGCTGACCAAGGAGGTGCGGAGCGCGTGACCACGCGACTGAGCGCACGGGAACTGACGCTGCGCTACGGCGAGCGAATCGTGTCGACGGAACTGAGCCTGGACGTCCCCGACGGTGCCTTCACCGCGATCGTCGGCCCCAACGCGTGCGGGAAGTCGACGCTGCTGCGCGCGTTCGTCCGCTTGCTGCGCCCAGCCGAGGGTGACGTGCGCTTCGACGACCGCGCGGTGAGTTCCTTCCCCGCCAAGGAGTTCGCGCGCTCGGTCGGGTTCCTGCCGCAGGATCCGCTGGCACCGGAGAACATCAAGGTCTCCCAGCTCGTCGCGCGCGGCAGGTTCCCGCACCAGTCGCTGCTGGCGACCTGGTCCGAGGCCGACGACCGCGCGGTCGCCGACGCGATGGACGCGGCCGGGGTCGCCGATCTCGCCGGCCGTGACGTGCAGGAGCTGTCCGGGGGCCAGCGGCAGCGGGTGTGGGTCGCGATGGTGCTCGCGCAGCAGACCTCCTACCTCCTGCTCGACGAACCCACGTCGTTCCTCGACATCACGCACCAGTACCAGCTTCTCGGCCTGCTCGCCGGGCTGCGCGACGAGGGGCGCACGGTGATCGCGGTCCTGCACGACATCAACCAGGCCAGCCGGTTCGCCGATCACCTGGTGGCGATGAAGGAAGGCCGCGTCGTCGCCGAGGGCACCGCGGCGGAGATCGTGGACGCGGCGCTGATGAAGGAGGTCTTCGACCTGCCGAGCATGGTGGTGCCCGATCCGGTTACGGGCACCCCGATGGTCGTGCCGACGCTCTGAACCCATGCCACGAAACCAGGAGCACACCTTGTCTGCAGGGGACCCGCTCGAACTGACCGGCGCCCAGCTCGGGATCTGGCACGCGCAACGGCTGGAGCCCGACTCGCGCTTCTACGTCGTCGGCGACGTGGTCGAGATCTCCGGCCACGAGCCAGTGGACGCAGCCCTGCTCGCCACCGCAATCAAGTCCACCGTGGACGAAGCAGATTCGTTGCGGTTGCGGGTATTCGATGGGGTACGTGCCCCGTTCCAGGTGATCAGTGCCGATCCGGCCGAGGTTCCGGAAGTCGTCGACCTGAGCGCCGAGCCCGATCCCCGCGCGGCCGCGGAGTCCTTTGTGGTCGCCGAACGGCTCCGGCTCGCCGAGGCGTGCCGAGGGATGGTCGAGCGGAACCTGTGCGCCCAGAAGGTGCTCCGGCTGTCCCGCGGCGAGGTCTGGTACACCCTGCTCGGGCACCACCTGGTCTTCGACGGCTACAGCGCGGCGATGCTGGCCCGCCGGACGGCCGCCCACTACACCGCGCTGGCACGCGGGAGCGAGGTGGCGCCGTCGCCGTTCGGGCGGTTCGCGGACGTCGTCGAATCGGATCTGGCCTACCGGGCGAGCGAGCAGTGCGAAGAGGACCGCGCCTACTGGCGCGACCGGCTCACCCCGTTGCCCGAGTTCGCCGATGGCGGTGGCGCGGTTTCCGACGCGCCGGAGGACACCCTGACCGCGCGGGCGGTGATCCCGCCGGAGGAAGTGGCGGCGCTGCGCGGGTTCGCCGAACGGGAGGGGATCACCTGGGGTGAAGCCCTGATCGCCGGGTACGCCGCGTTCCTGCACCGGGTGCAGGGGCTCGCCGACGTCGTGTGCGCGCTGCCGCTGATGTGCCGCACCGGTTCGGCGGAGCTGCGCACCCCGGCGATGGCGGTCAACGTGCTGCCGCTGCGCGTCGACGTGCACGGCGGGGACACGCTGGGCGAACTGGGCAGGCGCGTCGCGGCGGCGATGCGGGAGCTGCGCGCGCACCAGCGCTACCGCGGCGAGAACCTGCCGCAGGACCTGCCAGGCGCCGGCGCGCTGCTGCACGGGCGGGGCGTCAACCTCAAGGCGTTCGACCTGTCGCTCGACTTCGCGGGCGCGACCGGCGTCATGCGCAACATCGCGGGCGGGCCGCCGGAGGACATGGGGCTCAGCGTGCTGCCGACCACCGGCGGCGGCCTGCTGCTCGGGTTCGAGGTCGACGCCCGCACGCACGACCAGGCCGGGGTCGACCGGAAGCTGGCCGTGCTGCGCCGCCTGCTCACGGCGCTGACCGGGCAGGACGCGCCCGCGGTCGGCCAGGTCGAGCTGCGGCCGCCCGCCGAGCGGGACCGCCTGCTGGCGAGCTGGACGGTGCCCGCGCTGCCTGGCGTGCCGCCGGACGTGCCGTCGCTGCTCGCGGACCTCGCCGCCGCGCAGCCGGACCGGATCGCCTTGGTGCACGGGGAACACCGGTTGTCCACTACGGACCTCGCGGGCCGGGTGCACCGGCTGGCGCGTGCGCTGCGGGCACGGGGGATCGGCCCGGACGACGTCGTGGCGCTCGCGCTGCCGCGCTCGGCGGATCTGGTCGTCGCCCTGTTCGCGGTGCTCGCGGCCGGTGGTGCGTACCTGCCGCTGGACACCGCGCACCCGGTCGGCAGGCTGCGCGAGCTGGTCGCCGACGCGGCCCCCGCGTTGGTGCTGACCGATACCGGCGAGCTGGTGTTCGAGGACGTCCCGCGGCTCCGCGTGGATTCCCCGGAGACCGTCGCCGGGTTGTCCGGCGAGCCGCTGGCACCGGAAGAACTGGCCGCGCCGCGGCATCCGGACCACCTTGCCTACGTCATCCACACCTCCGGCTCGACCGGCCGCCCCAAGGGCGTGCTCGGCAGGGCCGGTGCGCTGGCGGGACTCGTGCACCACCACCGTTCCACGGTCGTCGCCGAGACGGAGGCGGCCGCGGGCAGGCGCCTGCGTGCCGCGCACACCTACTCGTTCGCCTTCGACTCCTCGCTCGACCAGCTCCTGTGGTTGCTGTGCGGGCACGAACTGCACCTGTACGGCAGTGACCTCACCCGTGACGCCGAAGCGTTGCTGGCGGCGTTCGCCCGCGACCGCATCGACGTCGTCGACACCACGCCCTCGATGGCCGCGGCACTGGTCGACGCCGGGATGCTCACCGGTGCGCACCGGCCTTCGCTGCTCATCCTCGGCGGGGAGGCCGCGCCGGAGGCGTTGTGGCGCCGCGTCGCCGCATCGGGCGTCGCGGCCAGGAACCTCTACGGGCCAACGGAATCCACAGTGGACGCCACGATGGCGCGGATCGACGGCGACGTGCCGACGATCGGCTTCCCGCTCGCGGGAAGCCGGGTCCGCCTGCTCGACGGCGCGCTGCAACCGGTCCAGGACGGGGAGGTGGGCGAGCTGTACCTGGCCGGGCCGCGGCTGGCCCGCGGTTACCTGAACCGGCCGGGGAGCACCGCCGAGCGGTTCGTCGCGGACCCGTTCACGGGCGCCGTGATGTACCGCACCGGCGATCTCGCCAGGTGGGTGCCCGGCCGCGGTGTCGAGTACCTCGGCCGCGGCGACGGGCAGGTCAAGATCCGCGGGTACCGGGTGGAAACCGGCGAGGTCGAGGCCGCGCTGGGCGCGGTCGGCGGGGTGTCCGCCGCGGCCGCCGTGGTCCGCACCGACGGTGGCAGGGCACGGCTGGTCGGCTACGTCGTGCCTGCCGGGGGCGCCTCGCTCACGCCGGAGTCGGTGCGGAGCGCGCTCGCCGAGCAGGTGCCCGAGCACCTGGTCCCGTCGGCGGTGGTCGTCATGGACGCGCTGCCGCTCACCGTCAACGGCAAGCTGGACCGGACGGCGCTGCCCGTGCCGCGCGCCGAAAGCGGGGGCAGGGCCGCGGGCACCGAGCGGGAACGGCTGCTGTGCGCGGCCGTCGCGGAGGTGTTCGGGCTCGACGACGTGGGTATCGACGACGACTTCTTCGCACTCGGCGGGGACAGCATCACCGCGATCAGCGTGAGCAGCAGGCTGCGGGCACGAGGTCTCGAACTGCGCCCGCGGGATCTACTGGCGCGCCGCAGCCTCGCGTCGCTCGCCTTGGCGGGCAAGCAGATCGAGGACGACGCACCCGCTCCGCTCGACCACCCGGCAGGCCCGGTGCCCGCGCCGCCGATCGTGCGCGCGCTGCTCGACCCGCACCCGGACGTCGACGTCGTCGCCGCGTACGCGCAGTGGACCGCGCTGCGCGTGGACGACGCGCTCGCGCTGGACGACCTGGTCCTCGGCGTGCAGGTGATCCTGGAGCGGCACGACGCGTTGCGGCTCCAGGTGGCGTCGAGTTTGGTGGTGCGCCCGCGTGGCACGGTGTCCGCGGCGCACATCGTGAGCGAGGTGACCGAGGAGGACGTCACCGGGGTGGCCGAGCGGCTCGCCGCCGCCCTCGATCCGCGCACCGGCGATCTGGTGCGGATTTCCTTGGTGCACACCGAAAACGGTGATCGGCTCGTCGTGGTCGCCCACCACCTCGTGGTCGACGGGGTGTCGTGGCGCGTATTGCTGCCCGATCTGCACGCGGCTTGCACCGCCGGGGTGGCCGATTTCGGGCCGTCGGGCACATCGTGGCGACGGCACGCGACCCTGCTCGCCGAGCAGGGCGAGTCCGGGGCGCGCCGTGACGAACTCGCCCATTGGCGCCACGCCGTCGGCGCGGTCACCCGTCTCGGCGATCGCCCCCTCGACCAGTCGCGGGACCTCGTGGCGACCGCGCGCCGGTCCACCACGAAGGCCACACCCGAGGTCACCGAGGCGCTGCTCAGCACGCTGCCCGCCGCGTACCGCGCCGGAGTGGACGAAGTGCTGCTCGCCGCGCTCGTGCTGGCGTTGCGGACCTGGCGGCGGGACCAGCACCCTGATTCCGTGACCGTGACCATGGAGGGGCACGGCCGCGCGCACGGTCCCGATCTCTCCCGCACGGTCGGCTGGTTCACCAGCGAATACCCCGTCCGAGCCCCCGCCGGCGCGATTCAGTCCACTGTGGACCTCGATGACGCGTTGCGCGGTGGCGATGCCGCCGGACGGCTGGTGCGCGCGGTCAAGGAGGCGAAGCGCGGAGTCCCCGGCGACGGGATCGGCTACGGCGTCCTGCGCCACCTCGACCCGGCGACCAGTGCCGAATTCGCGGCCACGCCGCCGCCGGACGTGCTCCTGAACTACCTCGGCCGGTTCGCCGCGTCACCGGGAACGGGCTGGCGCCTCCCGGAACGGGACGCCTTCGCGGTGGTCGAACCGGCGGGCAAGGCGCTGGAGCAGATCCTGGCGCTCAACTGCTTCGTGCACGAGGAGGGCGCACCCGTCATCGCGGTCGAGTGGACCGCCGCCGGTGAGGTGCTCGACGCCGAGGCGGTGACCGGCCTGCAGCGTGCCTGGGTGGCGGCGCTGGATGCCTTGTCCGCGCACGCCGCGAGAACGGGTGCCGGCGGCCTCACCCCGTCGGACCTGCCGATGGTCGCGCTCGACCAGCCCGCGATCGACGCGCTCGAAGCCGACCGCCGCGTCGAGGACGTCCTGCCCGCCACCCCGTTGCAGGTGGGCCTGTCCTTCCACAGCCTGGTCCGCGGCGAGGGCGACACGGACGTCTACGTCGTACAGGCGATCACGTCCCTGTCCGGCGAAGTGGACCCGGCGCGGATGGCGGACGCGGCCCGCGAGCTGCTGCGCCGGGTCCCCGCGCTGCGGACCTACCTGGCCACCACGAGTGCGGGCGAGGTCGTCCAAGTCGTTCCCGCCGACGTCGAGCTGGACTGGCAGTACGTCGATTTCTCCGGAGACGCAACGGCGTTCGCCGAGCGCGCGGGCGCCGAGCTGAAGCGGCCGTTCGACCCCGCCAGGCCGCCGCTCATCCGGTTCCTGCTCGGCACGCTCGGCGGGGACGAGCACCGGCTGGTCTTCACCAACCACCACGCGTTGCTCGACGGCTGGTCGATGCCGCTGGTCGGCCGCACGCTGCTGGCGATCTACGCCGAACTCGGCGGCGGGCCACCCGCACCCGTCCCCACCGGGCTGACCGAATTCCACCGACTGCTGTCCACACGCGACCAGGACGCGTCCCTGAAGATCTGGCGCGACGCGCTGGCCGGGATCGACGAGGGCACCCGCCTCACACCCGCGACCGCGACGTCCGCAGTGGAGCGACCGGGCCGCGTCCCGGTACCGCTCGGCGGCGAGTTCAGCGACCGGCTCCGCGCGTTCGCCCGTGAGCGCGGCATCACCCTCACCGCCGTGCTCCAGACCGCGTGGGGTGTGCTGCTCGGCAGGCTCACCGGGCGCCGCGACGTGCTGTTCGGCTGCCCGGTCTCGGGCAGGCCCGTCGACGTCGACGGCGTGGAGACGATGATCGGCCAGCTCGGCACCACGATCCCGGTCCGGGTGCGGCACACCGGCGCGGGCACCGTGGCCGCGCTCCTCGCCGAGGTGCACGCGGACAACGTCGTCCTCGCCGAGCACCACCACGTCGGGCTGCCGGACATCCAGCGGGCCGCCGGCGCGGGCGAGCTCTTCGACACCATGCTGGTGATGGAGAACTTCCCGCTCTCCAGCCGGAACCGCACCGCGCTGGCACCGGGGCTCGACCTGGTCGGCGTCGACATCATCGACGCCACGCACTACCCGCTCACCGTGATCGTGATCCCCGAGGACGAGATCACGATCGGTCTCGGCTACCAGCCGCACGCATTGGACGAAGCCACCGTGCGGGACTACGGCCGCTGGCTGCGCACCCTGCTGCGGGAGATCGTCGAGGACCCGGAGCGCCCCGTCGCGCGGCTGCCGATGATGGATGCCGGGGAACAGGACCGGCTGGTGCGGACGGGCACCGAAGTGGTGCCGTCGAAGCAGCGCGGTAGCTGCCTCGACGAGTTCGCCGCCCGCGTGCGCCACCGTCCCGGCAAGGAAGCGGTGGTGTGCCGCGACCGGAGCCTGTCCTACGGCGAGCTTGACCGGCTGTCGAACCGCCTCGCGCACAAGCTCATCGAAAGCGGTGTGCGGCAGGAGGACCCGGTCGCGGTCCTGCTCGGCCGCGACGTCGAAATGGTGGTGGCGCTGTTCGGGGTGCTCAAGGCGGGCGGGGTGTACGTGCCGATGGACGCGGAGTACCCGCGCGACCGGCTGGCCTACATGCTCGACGACATCGCACCGGCGGCCGCGGTGACCACCGGCGGCGCGGTGCCTGCCGCACGGGAGATCCCCGTGCTGCGCATCGACGATCCGGCGACGCTCGCCGGTCCGTCCACATGGGACGATGATCCGGCCGAAGCGCGCCGCGGGCTCACCGAGGACGCGCTCGCCTACGTCATCTACACCTCGGGCACCACCGGCAGGCCGAAGGGCGTGGCGGTGCCGCACCGCGGGATCCCGGACCTGATCGCGCTGCAGGAGGAGATCGTCGGGGTCACCGAGGACGAACGGTACCTGCACTTCGCGTCGACGAGCTTCGACGTCGCGTTCTGGCAGACCATGGTGCCGCTGCTCTCCGGCGGGACCTCCGTCATCGCGCCGGAGGAGGTGCGCGTGCCCGGTGACGAGTTACTCGACTACATCGTCGAACACCGCGTCACCGGGGTGAACCTGCTGCCGTCGTTCCTGGCCGCGATGCCGGACGACCGCACGGTGGCGAAGGACGTGTTCTTCGTCGTCGGCGCCGAGCGGCTCGACCCCGAGCTGGCCAGGCGCTGGGGCGACCGCAGGGCGCTGTTCAACGCCTACGGCCCCACCGAGGTCACGATCAACGCGGTGACCTGGCAGTACGACAGGGACGATCCCGGCCCGCTGCCCATCGGGCGCCCCGATCCCAACATCCGCGCGTACGTGCTGGACGACGGGCTGCTGCCGGTCGGCACCGGCGTCACCGGCGAGCTGTACCTCGGCGGGCCGGGGCTGGCCAGGGGCTACGTCGGCAGGGCAGGCCTGACCTCCCAGGCCTTCGTCGCCGATCCGTTCGGGGGTGCGGGCGAGCGCATGTACCGCACCGGCGATCTGGTGCGCTGGCGGCCGGACGGCATGCTCGTGTTCCTCGGCAGGGCCGATCACCAGGTCAAGATCCGCGGTTTCCGGATCGAACTCGCCGAGATCGAAACCGTGCTCACCCGGCACCCTTCGGTGAGGGCGTGCAGCGTGATCGTCCGCGAGGACCGGCCGGGTGATCGCCGCCTCGTGGGGTACGTCATCCCGGCCGACGGCGCCGCGTTCGATCCGGCGGAGGTGCGCGCGTGGCTGGCCGGCGATCTGCCAGAGCACATGGTGCCGACCGCGCTGGTGGCGCTCGACCGGCTGCCGCTGGGGCCCAGCGGCAAACTCGACCGGTCCGCGCTGCCCGCACCCGACGCCGTCGCGGCCCCGGCGCGCGAACCGGCCACCGGTGCCGAACGCGTCCTGCTCGGTGTCTTCCGCGCGGTACTCGGCCGCGACGAGGTCAACCTCGACGACGAGTTCTTCGCCGTCGGCGGGGACAGCATCGTGTCGCTGCAGGTCGTTTCCCGCGCGCGGCGCGACGGCCTGCTCCTGACCGCGCGCGACGTGTTCGAAGGCGGCACGATCGCGGGCATCGCCGCGCGCGCCGGCGCCCTCGACGGCGGTGACGCGACCGAGGCGCCCGCGGTCGGGGACGCGCCGCTGACCCCGGTCATGCGGGACCTGCTGAGGCGGTCCGAGGCGACGGGGTTCTGCCAGTGGACCGAAATCTGCGTCCCGCCCGGCGATGTCTCGACGTGGCACGCCGTGCTCGACGCGGTGCTGGCCAGGCACGACGTGCTGCGCGCGCGGCTGGCCGAGCCGGGGGTGTTGCGCATCCCCGGGGCCGGTGCGGTCACCGGCGCGGACGTGCTGACCGTGGTGCCGGTGTCGGCCGACCCGCGTGCGGCGGCCGACGCCGCGATCGCCGGCGCGCGCGCCGGGATGGACCCGCGCACGGGACCGCTGCTGCGGGCGGTGTGGGTGGACGCCGGGCCGTCGCGGCCGGGCAGGCTTGTGCTGATCGCGCACCACCTCGTCGTCGACGGGGTTTCGTGGCGGATCCTGCTCGACGACGTGCGCCACGCCTACGACACGGGTTCCTTGCCACGGCACGGCGAATCGTTCCTCGGCTGGGCGCGTTCCCTGCGCGAGGCCGTGGAATCGCGGCGTACCGAACTGCCGCACTGGCGGCATGTCGCGGCCGCTCCCGCGCGCCCGCTTTCGGCGACACCGCTCGATCCGGCGCGGGACACCGCGGCGACCGCCGTGCACCACGAGATCCGGCTTGCTCCCGGCGTCACCCGTGCCCTGCTCACGACGGTGCCCTCGGCCTACCGCACGACGCAGGACGCGGTGCTGCTCACCGCGTTCCTCGCGGCCGTCCGAGAATGGCGCGGCGCCGCGGAACTCCTCGTGGCGCTGGAGAGCCACGGCCGCCCGCCGCACCGTCCCGACCGGAGCGGCCCGGTCGATCTCGCGTCCACCGTCGGCTGGTTCACCGCCGTCCACCCCGCCCGGATTTCCTTGTCCGGAACGGGGTTCTCGGATTCGCTGAAGGCGGTGAAGGAACAGCTGCACGCGCAGGGCGACGGCCTTGGCCACGGCATCCTCGCCGGTGCGGACCCCGCTTTGGCCGTCGCCCCGGAGGTGAGCTGGAACTACCTCGGGCAGTTCCCCGCCGCCGCGCCGGGGGAGGTGCCGTGGCAGGTCCCGCCGGACGCGGACCCGCTCGGCTCCGGCGGCGGTGACGCGCTGCCGCTGCCGCACAGCCTGATGGTGAACGCGCTCGCCCGCGACGACAGCCTCGGCATCCGGTTCACCTGGCCGTCGGCGGTGTTCGCGGCCGCCGAGATCGAGGATCTCGGCGCCTGCTTCCAGCGCGCGCTGACCCGGCTCGCGGCGGATTCCGGCGTGCTCGAAGACGCCGGTCTCACCCCGTCCGACGTGCCGTTGTCCACTGTGGACCAAGCGGGTATCGACGCGCTCGAACGGGAGTACCGCGTCACCGACGTGCTGCCGCTGACCCCGCTGCAGGAACTGATGGTGCGGCACTCGCGGGCGGCGGATGGCCCCGACCCGTACACCGTGCAGTCCACCTTCTCGCTCGAAGGCCCGCTCGACGTGGACGCGCTGCACGCCGCGGGCGCGGATCTGATGGCGAGGCACCCCAATCTCGGCGCGGCGTTCCCGGCCACGGCCGGTCTGGACCACCTGCAGGTGATCCGCGCGGACGCCAGGCCGGACTGCCGCCTTGTCGATATTTCGGGGCTCGGCTCCGAGGCGCGCGAACGCGAGGTCGACCGGTTGCTGGCCGAGGACCTCGCGGAGCCGTTCGACCTGGCGGCGGGCGCGGCGATGCGGCTGACGGTGATTCGGCTCGGGGTCCGCCGGGTGGATTTCGTGCTCACCAGCCACCACGTCCTCTCCGACGGCTGGTCGGCCCCGCGCATGCTGGGCGAGATCTTCACCGGGTACTCCGCCCGCGTCGGCACCGGGACCGGCGCGTTGCCCGATCCCGTGCCGTTTTCCGGCTACCTGCGCTGGCGCGCCGATCGCGATCACGAGGCCGATCTCCGTGCGTGGCGCGAGGAACTGGACGGGCTTCCCGATGGCACCCACGTGACCGGGGAGCCGGAGCAGGCCGGCACCGCGGCGGCACCGGTGCTCTTCGAGTTCGACGCGACCGTGGTCGCCGAGCTCACCAGGGCCGCGGCCGAACGCGGGCTCACGCCGAACACCCTCTTACAGGGCGCCTGGGCGGCGGTACTCGCGGCGCGGTCGGGACGGCGGGACGTCTGCTTCGGCACGATGGTCTCCTGCCGCGTCCCGGAGGTGGACCGCGTCGAAGAGATCATCGGGCTGCTCGCCAACACCGTGCCGGTGCGGGTCCTGCTGACCGGCACGATCGCGGGCGCGCTGGCGGATCTGCAGCGGCGCCAGCAGGCGATCGCCGCGCACCACGCGGTGTCGCTCGCCGATCTCGAACGGCTGACCGGGCGCGCGCGGCTGTTCGACAGCCTGGTGGTTTTCGAGAACTACCCGGTGGACGAGCGGGCGCTCCGCGAGCCGTCGCCGGGCCTGACCGTCGTGGGGACCCGGTTCCGCGAGGCGACCCACCACCCGCTGACCCTGACGGTCATGCCGGAGGGCCGCGGCTGGGCGGGCGTCCTCGCTCACCGGCCCGAGCGGGTGTCCGCGGCCGAGGCGGGGCGGCTCGCCGACGATCTCGTCATGGTGGCACGGGAACTCGGCAGGCCCGGCCGCCTCGACGAGGACGTTTCCGTTTTCCTGTCCCGGATCGGTGGATGATCGTGTGGTCAAACCCCTCGGTGACCCCGGCGTACGTCCGCGGCACCCGCTGATGGCGGGCGAGCCGCGGCAACCCGGTCTCAGGTCCACAGTGGACGGATAAGGGGCAGTCGCACCGAGCGCACGAGCTCGTCGAGGCGGAGCCTGCGCAACGCCGCGGAGCCGTTCTCCGAGACCGCGTCCGGTACCGGGGTGCGGACCGCGCACACGCAGCGCACCGGGCTGCCCGCCACCCTGCGGACCAACGCTTCGAGTACCGCGAGGGAGTCGTGGCCGACCCACTGCGCGTCGTCGATCAGCACGGTGGCGTTGCCGTCGCCGCGCAGCAGCGAGCCCGCCGCGGCGGCGGCCGCGCGACGGGCGAGCACGGGGTTGTCGCGGGCGCCCGAGATCGGGCCGATCGACGACCACGGCACCGCGCGGCCGGTCAGGCCGGGTGCCGCCGGTTCGGGCCGAGTCCCGAACACCGCGGGTGCCGCGGTGCCGTCCGGGGTGAACCGCAGCGACGAGACGCGGGTGCCGCGCTGGACGAGTTCTTCGCGGAGCCGGGCGAGCAGCGTGGTGCGTCCTGCACCGGCGGGCCCGGTTACGAGGACGAGTGGTGCACCCGCCGAGCCGACGGTGTCGAATAGATCCACTCCACCGTGATCGCACAGAACTACGCGCCGGGTTGCCCTTCCCGGCCCGCGAAGAGACTTTCGGGCCGAAACAGTGTCCGAAAACTCGGCGCGTCGGCACGGGGCAGGGTGCGGTGCCCGATCTTCCCGGTGCTGCTGCACTAACCGCTCTTGCCGTACTCACCGGTGGGATGGCGAAATGGTGGCGGGGATCGACGAACCGGCGGCACCTCGGGGGAGTTCCTGGCATGGCTTGGTGCGACGAAAAGGGGAGAGACGACTCGATGGCCGAAACCCTTGGCAGGGTGGTGGACCGGTTCCTGCTGCTGGACCCGGCGTGGCGGCCCGCGTCCGAGGACGCGGCACCACCCGCCAGGGCGGTGGTGGGGTACTGGCCGGTCCAGGACGACGGCGGTATCGGGAAGTTCTGCGCGAACCCGGCGTACCGGCCCGGCGACCGGAACTCGCCGTCGGATCCGCTCGACGCGGCGTTGCGGCTGCTGCTGCGCGGTCAGGCGAGCAGCGCCCAGATCCAGCTGATGATGCGGGACACGCTGGTCGACATCGCGGTGCAGGTCGGCGGGCGGCCGCTGGTGGTCAGTTCGCCCGACGGCAGGGAGTCCGTCGTGGTCGCCACCGGTGAGCCGCACCGGGCGCGGATCGGTGCGCCGGGATGGCGCCGGGCCGCCACGCTGGAGGACCTGGTGGAGCTGCTCGACGGCGACGTCGACGTGCTGTTCAACCGCGGCGGCCCGGCTTCGGTCCGGCTGACCGGCGACTTCGTCCGCGAGACGATGCTGATCGGCACGGAGGAAGCCGCCGAGCTGTACGCCGCGCAACGAAACCCCGGCGGGCTGCGCGTGATCCCGTGGGGACCTCGCAACGCCGCACAGCCTTGGTGACGCCGTCGCGCGCTGTGCGGTGAATCCGGCCTCCGCGCATCTCGCCGGAGTTGCACACGTACCTGTTCCGCGCGTCGTACCCTACGTCCGGACCGGCTGGCCTTGGCAGGTCGGCGGAAGGGCCGGATGACCCGCTTGCGGTGCCCCGAACCGCGTTACCGGAGGAGTCGATGCTCGGATGACGGCAGGACGATCCATGCCCGCGCAGGACGAGGTGCTCGGGTACTTCGACACGTTGTCGAACTGGGGGCGGTGGGGCGAGGACGACGAGCGCGGCACCCTGAACCACATCACCGACGACGTCCGGCTGGCGGCGGCGCGGGCCGTTCGCCATGGCAGGAGCGTGTCGTGCGCATGGGAGGTTGCCGTACCGGAAGAGATGTCACGGTCGACGACGACGTGCCCGTGCGCCGCCGACATGCCGGGCGCCGAGAACATGCCCTCGCCGTTCCACAAGGACCGGCACTGGGGCTTTTCGAACGAGCAACTCGGCATCATGTTCCACGGCAACACGATCACCCACGTCGACTCGCCGTGCCACATCTTCTGGGACGGCAAGATGTACAACGGGCGGTCGCACTCGCTGGTGGACGCCGCGACGGGATCCGCGTGGGCGGCCGTCACGGCGGCGGCGAACGGGATCGTCACACGTGGTGTCCTCCTGGACATCGCGAAGGTCCGCGATGTGCCGTGGCTGGAACCGGGGGAGGGTGTGCTTCCCGAGGATCTCGAGGAAGCCGAGCGTCGCCAGGGTGTGCGGGTGCGGCCCGGCGACGCGGTGCTCCTGCGGACCGGCTATGGCCGCGTTCGACACGAGGCTGGTGACTCCGGTGGTGTCACGCAGGCCGGCTGGCACGCGTCCTGCCTGCCGTGGCTGCATGAACGGGGGGTCGCGCTGATCGGCGCGGACACCCCGCAGGACGTTCAGCCGTCGGGGTACGAGGATGTGTTGATGCCGGTTCATGCCGTGGGGCTCGTCGCGATGGGTTTGTGGCTGCTCGACAACTGCGATCTGGAGGGGTGTGCGGCGACGGCTGTCGAGCTTGGGCAGTGGGACTTTCAGTTCGCGGTTGCGCCGGTTCGGTTTGCGGGTACGTCCGGTAGTCCGGTCAATCCGATTGCCACGTTCTGATTTTCGGTGCACGTGGCTGAGCTGTGCACCTGTGTCGTGTTTGGACAGTTGATCCCCACCGAGGTGCAGTTCGACAGCTCGTGGTTACACCGAAAGAACCACCGGTTGGTCAGGCTCCTTGACTTCGCGGTTCGGGCAGTGCGGTGGTGACCCAGTCGCGGACCTGGGCCGCGGTGAAGTCCGCGTAGCGTTCCATCATGGTGAAGTGGTCGCCGGGGACGTCGATCACGGTGTGTTCGAAGTTCCACTGCGCCTGCCAGCCGTCCGTCCATTCGGGAGCGAGCGGTTCCATGGCTCGCAGCAGCAGGGTCGGGGTGCGGCTTTCCTCGGGGGTGAAGTCGAGGTTGGCGTACTGGAACATGGCGGTGATCCAGGCGTCGCCCCAGCGGTCGGCGGCGGCGGCGACCTCTTCGCCCTGGCGTTGCATCATGGCGGCGTTGAGGTCGTAGGCGATTTCGCCGAGTACGTCGTCCTGGCCGGGCGAGTACGTGTCGAGCAGGACCACGCCGCCGGCGGGCGTGCCCGCTCGTTCGAGGTGCCTTGCGAACGCGTGTGCGATGAGGCCGGCGGCCGACTGGCCTGCCAGGACGAACGGGCCCGCTTCCAGGTACTTTTCGAGCGACTTGGCGTGGGTGCGGAACAGGGCGTCCACGGAATCCGGGAGCAGTTCTCCGGTGTAGTAGCCGGGTTGCCGCAGTACCCAGACGTCGTGGGTGCCGCGGAACGAGGACGCGAAGCGCGCGTAGTGGGACGGGTCCGCTTTGCCCACTATGCCACCGATGCACACCACGGCCGGACGTCGCGGGCCGCGAGTCAGGCGGACCGGTTCGGGCTGTACCTCGAAATCGGACGGGCCCGAGAACTTCGCCCTGAACCGTCGCAGCGGCTGAGCCGTTTCGAGGAACTCCGTCAGCTCACCGCGCGCGATCGCTTCGGCGAACAACGCGCCGAGCGTGCCGCCGGAGCCTACGCCGCGGACCGCGAACTGCGCCGTCGACAGTACCGGGCCGGCGGGTTCCGCGAGTTCCGGCTCCGGCTCCGACTCCGGTGCCGTCGTCGCGGGTGCGGTGCGGTCGCCGGCGCGCAGTTCTCGCAGGTGTGCGGCCAAGTCCAGCGGGGTGGTGTACTCGAACACGACGGTCGCGCGCAGCCTGGCACCGATCGCCTTGCTCAGCCGGTTCCGGAGCTTCACCGCGCTGAGCGAGTCGAAGCCCAGCTCGAGGAAACCCTGGCGCGGCTTGACGTCCTGCGGCCCGTCGTAGCCGAGCACGGCCGCGGCGTGTTCGCGGACGAGATCCAGTTCGTCACCGCCTGGCTCCGGCTCATCGGCGCTCGTGGGTGTGGCGGCCGGGACGAGTCCGCTCAGCAGCGCGGGGGCGGGGACGAGCGCGCCGAGGTCGAGCCGTGCGGGGATCACCACCGGGGTGTCGGCGGTCAGCGCGGCGTCGAACAGGGCGAGGCCTTCATCGGTGCCCAGCGACACCGAGCCGTTCGCGGCGAGTCCGCGGCGGTCCTTTTCGGACAGTTGGCCGGTCAGGCCGCTGCGCTGTGCCCACAGGCCCCATGCCAGCGACCGCGCCGGGAGGCCGCGGGACCGCCGGTGCTCGGCGAGCGCGTCGAGCACCGTGTTCGCGGCGGCGTAGTTGGCTTGTCCCGCGTTCCCGAAAGTGCCGGCGGCGGAGGAAAAGAGCACGAACTCGGCGAGGTCGAGTCCCGCCGTCAGCTCGTGCAGGACGGTCGCGGCGACGGCCTTCGGGCGGATCACCGCGTCCAGGCGGCCCGGCGTGAGCGAGTCGAAGATGCCGTCGTCGAGGGTGCCCGCCGCGTGCACGACGGCGGTCAAGGGGTGCTCGGCGGGGATGTCCGCGAGCAAGGCGGTGACGGACTCGCGGTCGGCGACATCGCACGACACCACCTCCGCCGCGGCGCCGAGGCGGGTCAGTTCGGCGAGCAGTTCGGCGGAGCCGGGTGCGTCCGCACCCCGCCGCCCGGCCAGCACGAGCCTGCGGACGCCGTGCGACCGGGCCAGGTGCCGGGCGAGCAGGCCGCCGAGGGTGCCGGTGCCGCCGGTGATCAGGACCGTGCCGTCCGCGCGGCCGAACCCGGCGGCCCGGTGGCCCGGGGTGGCGCGGGCCAGCCTGCGCACCCGCACCTTGCCGTCGCGGACAGCGATCTCCGGCTCGCCGAGCGCGAGTGCGGCGGCGACTTCGGGACCGGCGTCCACGCAGTCGAGCAGGACCGCCCTGCCGGGGTTCTCGGCCTGCGCGGTCCTGGTGAGACCCCACAACGCCGCAGCCGCCACGTCGGGAACATCGTCCCCCGGCTTCACCGCAACCGCACCGGAGGTGACGACGACGAGCTTGCTGGCCGCGAGGCGGTCCTCGCTGAGGAAGCGCTGCAGAAGCGCGAGACCGCGGCGGGAGACCTCCTGCGTGGCCGTGACCGGGTCCGCGCCGTCTCCGGGAAGGGTGACGACCACGAACTCCGGGGCCGCCTCGCCGGCGCACAGCGCGTCGAGATCGGCGTACCGGTCCACAGTGGTCCCGGTGGCGCGCAGGGCGACGGTCAGCGCGAGCGGATCGGAGCCGAGTACCGCGCAGGAGCCGACTTGGCGCGCGACGGGTGGGGTCTCCGTCCATTCCGCCACGAACAACGCGTCGGTGGTGTCCACATCGGAGGGTTCGGCGGCCGGTGGGCGCAGCGCGAGCCGGTCGGCGGTGAGCACCGGGGAGCCCGCGCAGTCGGTCACGAGAACGGAGACCGCGTCAGGACCGGCGGGGGAGAGGGTCGCGCGCAACCGGTCGGTCGCGGCGCCGTGCCAGGAGACTCCGCGCCATTCGAACGGCAGCGCGCCCGCACCGGCGGGGCCGCCGATGCCGATCGCGTGCAGCGCCGCGTCCAGCAGGGCTGGGTGAACCCCGAATCCGGCAGGCGAACCGGTCGGCAGCGCCACCTCGGCGTACACGTCGTCACCGAGCCGCCAAGCCGAGCGCAGGCCGCGGAACGACGGGCCGTAGTCGAGCCCGAGCGTGGCGAGATCGGCGTACCTGCCGCCGGTGTCGACCGCGCGCGCCTCCGGTGGTGGCCAGGTTCCGCCGGTGGCGGATTCGACACCATCGCGGGCGAGCACGCCCTCGGCGTGCACTCTCCAGTCCACGGTGGATTCGGTCGATTCCACCGCGCACACGCGGTTCCCGGCTTCGTCGGCATCCTCGACCCGGAGCCGGAACCGGATGCCGCCGTGCTCGGGCACCGCCAGCGGCGCGGTGAAGGTGAGTTCCTCCACGCGGTGGCAGCCAACGAGATCGGCGGCGCGCATGGCCAGTTCGAGCAGCGCCGTACCGGGCACGACGATCCGGCCGCGCACCACGTGATCGGCGAGCCATGGCTGCGCCACTGTGGACAGCCGCCCGGTCAGCACGAGCCGGTCGCCGTCGCGCTCCTCACCGTCGAACAGCGGGTGCGGGGGACGATCGGGCCCGGCCCAGAAGCGCTTTCGCTGGAACGCGTAAGTCGGCAGCCCGGCCACCGGGCCGGTCCGCGGGAACACCGAGGACCAGTCCACCTCCGCGCCGTTGACGTGCAGTTCGGCCAGCGAGGTGTGGAACGAGGCGGTGCCGTCCTCGTCCCGGCGCAGGCTACCCGTCACGACCGCGTCGGCGCCGAGGTCGTCGAGGGTTTCCCGCATTCCGAGCTGGAGCACCGGATGCGGGCTGACCTCGACGAGGAACCCGTGCCCTTCGGTGATGAGCCGGCGGGTGGCGAGGTCGAACCGCACCGGCTCGCGCAGGTTGCGGAACCAGTAGGCGGCGTCCAGCGCCGCGTCGCGCACCGGTTCCCCGGTCACCGTGGAGTACAACGGGATTTCGGGCACCTTGGGGATGACCGCGGCCAGGTCGGCGAGGAGCCGGTCACGGATCCGGTCGACCTGCGGCGAGTGCGAGGCGTAGTCGACCGGGATCGGCCGCACGCGCACCCCGTCCGCGGTGAGGTTCGCGGCGAGCGCGTCGAGCTCGGCCACCGTGCCGGACACGACCACCGAGCGCGGCCCGTTGACGGCCGCGACGTGCACACCGGACGGCAGTTCGCCGACGGGGAGCGCTACCGACAGCATGGCGCCTTCACCGGCGAGCGCGGCCAGCGCTTTCGCGCGCACCGCGACGACCATGGCCGCGTCGTCGAGGTCGAGCGCCCCGGCGACGCAGGCGGCGGCGATCTCGCCCTGGCTGTGGCCCGCCACCGCAGACGGTCGCACGCCCCGCGAACGCCACAGCGCGGCCAGCGACACCATGACCGCGAACAACGCGGGCTGCACGACCTCGACCCGTTCGAGCGCGCCAGCGTCGTCGAGCACGTCGTCGAGCACGTCGAGGAGCGCGAAGTCGGTGTGCGCGGCAAGCGCCTCGGCGCACTCGGCCATTCTGGCGGCGAACACCGGTGCGGTGGCGAGCAGGTCGACCGCCATCCCGGCCCATTGGGAACCCTGACCGGGGAACACGAACGCGATCTTGCCGGTGCCGTCGCCGCCGCCCCTGACCAGCCCGGCCGGCTCCTTGCCGTCCGCCAGCGAAGACAGCCCGGCGGTCAGCGATTCGCGGTCCGCCGCGACGAACGCCGCCCGCTCCGGCAGTGCGGCGCGCGAGGTCGCCAGCGCACGGGCCACCGCGCCCGGCGTCAGCGCCGATGTTCCGTCCACATGCGACAGCAGCCGCGCGGCCTGCGCGCGCAGCGCGTACTCGGTCATGCCGGAGAGCACGATCGGCACCGGGCCGGTGACCTCGGCCGCGGCGGTGCCGTCCTCCGGTGGTGCCTGTTCGAGCACCAGATGCGCGTTGGTCCCGCTCACCCCGAACGCGGAAACCCCGGCGCGTCGCGTCGCGGTCTCCGGCCACGGCACCCCGTCGCCGAGCGGTCGCACGGTACCGGCCGACCAGTCCACATGCGACGACGGCGTGTCCAGGTGCGGCGTCGGGGGCAGGAACCCGTGCTGTACCGCGAGAACCGCCTTGAGCACCCCTGCCACCCCGGCCGCGGCCTGGGTATGGCCGATGTTGGCCTTGACCGAACCGAGGAGCAGCGGCCTGTCGGGGTCGCGGCCCTCGCCGTAGGTGCCGATCAGGGCGCGCGCTTCGATCGGGTCGCCGAGCGGGGTGCCGGTGCCGTGTGCTTCGACGAAGTCGACGTCCTCGGCGGTCAGCCCGGCCGACGACAGCGCGGCGCGGATCACCCGTTGCTGCGCGGGACCGCTCGGCGCGGTCAGGCCGTTGCTGGCGCCGTCGGAATTGGTGGCGGAACCCCGGATCACGGCGAGCACGGGGTGCCCGTTGCGCCGCGCGTCGGAGAGCCGTTCGAGCAGGAGCATCCCGGCGCCCTCACCCCAGCCCATCCCGTCGGCGCGGTCCGCGAACGGCTTGCACCGGCCGTCGGCGGCCAGCGCGCGCTGCCTGCCGTAGATCACGAAAAGCTGCGGCTGGGTCATCACGGACGCGCCGCCCGCCAGCGCCAGCGAGCACTCGCCCTGCCGCAGCGCCTGGCACGCCAGGTGCACGGCGACCAGCGAAGACGAGCACGCGGTGTCCACGCTGACCGCGGGCCCTTCGAGCCCGAACGAGTACGCGACGCGGCCGGACACCACGCTCGCCGCGTTGCCGGTGGCCATGTAGTCCTCGTGCGCGCGGTCACCGGTGCGCATCAGAAGCCATTGGTAGTCCTGCATGTTGGTGCCGGCGAACACCCCCGTCGAACTGCCCCGCAGTGCGGACGGGGCCATCCCCGCGCGTTCGAACGCTTCCCACGAGGTCTCCAGCAGCAGGCGTTGCTGAGGGTCCATCGCGATCGCCTCGCGCGGTGCGATCCGGAAGAGACCGGCGTCGAAGTCCGCGGCGCCGGAGAGGAAACCGCCTTCACGGGCGTACGGCGAGGCGTCCGGGTCGTCGAGCCGGGCGAGGTCCCAGCCGCGGTCGGTGGGAAACGGTGTCACGGCGTCGGTCCCGGCCGCCAGCAGGTCCCAAAAGGACTCCGGGGAGTCGGCGGCACCGGGGAACCGGCACGCCATCGACACGATCGCGATGGGCTCGCGAGCGCGGTTCTCCGCATCGGCGAGGCGGCGTCTGGTCTGCCGCAGTTCCAGGGTGAGCCGCCGGATCGCCTCCGCGACCCGGTCCTCCGTGCCGTTCCGGTCTTCCGCCATCGTCTCCACCATTCCTAGGAGCGGCTCAGTTCGTCGTCGACGAGGTCCAGCAGTTCGGCAAGGCTCGCCGTGTCCAGATCGGTGTCGTCCGGCGGCGGAGCCGACCGGGGAGGTGCCGCCGGTTCCGGCGCGGGGCCGAACTGGTCGGCGAGGAAGCAGGCGAGCGCCTTCGGCGTCGGGTGGTCGAACACCACCGTGCTCGGCAGCGCCACCCCGGTCGCGGCGCCGAGCTGGTTGCGCAGTTCGACCACGGTGAGCGAGTCGAAGCCGAGTTCGCTGAACGGCCTGGTGAGCGGTACCGCGGTGTTCCCGGCGTGCCCGAGCACGGCGGCGACCTGCGCCCTGACCACCTCGGCCAGTTCCCCCGCGCGATCGGCGACCGGCAGCGACGCGAGCCTTTCCCGCAGCGGCGCCGAATCGCCGGTCACCGCGGGAACCTCGGCGACCTCGGCGAACAGCGGTTCCGGACGGGTTTCGCCGAACCGCGGCCAGTCGACGTCGACGACCGTCACCACGGTGTCGTCCCGGTCCAGCGACTCCTGCAGCGCCTGGATCGCGAGCGCGGGCGAGAGCCCGGCGAGGCCACCGCGGAGCAGCCGCGCTTCGACCACCGCGCCGTCGGCGGCCATCCCGCCGCCTGCCCACGGTCCCCACGCCACCGAGGTGGCCGGCAGCCCCTGGTCACGACGAGCTTCGGCGAACGCGTCGAGGAAGGCGTTCGCGGCCGCGTAGTTCGCCTGCCCGGCGCTGCCGACGGTCGCGGTCACCGAGGAGAACAGCACGAACGCCGACAGGTCGAGGTCCGCGGTCAGCTCGTGGAGGTTCCGCCCGCCCAGCACCTTCGGCCGGAGCACGGTGGCGTACCTTTCCGGGTCCAGCGCGTCGAAGATCCCGTCGTCGAGAACGCCCGCGACGTGGAAGACCGAGGTCGGCGGGTGCGCGGCGAGCAGCGCGGCGAGCTGGCCGCGGTCGGCGACGTCGCAGGCCGCGATCGTCAGCTCGGCTCCGGTGGCCGCCACGGCCGCCCGCGTGCGGGCGGCGTCCGGGGAGTCCTCGCCGCGCCTGCTCGTCACGACCACGTGCGCGGCTCCGGATTCGGCCAGCCACCGGGTGACTTCGGCGCCGAGCGCGCCGGTGCCCCCGGTGACCAGCACGGTGCCCGACGGCCGCCAGCTCCGGGCAGGCGGTCCCGACGGCGGGCGTACCAGGCGGCGGACGTACGTGCCGTGCTGCCGGATCGCGGTCTCGCGTTCCGCTCGTCCGGACAGCACTGCCGCGAGTCGTTCACCGCCGCGGGCGTCGAGCCGGGGCGGCAGGTCGACGAGCCCGCCCCAGCGACCGGGGAGTTCGAGCGCGGCCACCCGGCCGAGCCCCCAGAGCTGCGCCTGCACCGGCGAGTCGAGCCGGTCACCGGAACCGGTCGAAACCGCGCCGGTCGTGGCGCACCAGACGCGTGGTCCGTCCACAACGGACTGTACGAGCGAGACGGTCGCGGCGAGCCCTGCCGGGACCGGTTCTCCGCGTTCGTCCAGTGCCAGCAGGGAAAGAACACCGTCCACACCGGCGAGTTCCGGCCACTCCGGCGTCGCCGGGTCCACTTCGGCGACCGTGACGTCGGCGCCGTGCGCGGCCAGCGCGGCACGGCAGTCGTCGGCGAGCGGCGTGGCGGGCGGCGACAGCACGAGCCAGCGGCCCAGCGCGCTCGCGGGAGCCACGTCCGGTACCGGGCGCCATGCCACCCGGTACCGCCACCGCGCCACCGTGGACTTCCGGTGCCGCCACGCGGCGAGCGCGGGCAGCAGTGATTCGAGCGACCCGCGCGCCGTCTCGTCGAGCCCCAGCGTCCTCGTGAGCGAGTCCGCGTCACCGAGATCGACGGCCGTCCAAAACGGATCCTCGCCGGTTCCCGCCTTGGCGGCTGAAGGCGGGAGCCAGTGGCGCTGTGGCTGGAAAGCGTAGGTGGGCAATGGAACGCGGGACGCGCCGTGCCCGGCGAAGTACGCGTCCCAGTCGATCGGCACGCCGTGGACCCGCAGTGCGCCGAGAGCCTCGGTGACCGCGCGGGTCTCCGGCCGGTCCGCGCGCAGTGCCGCGACGGCCGGGGCGGGTGCGTCCAGGCAGTCCCTCGTCATCGACGCGAGCGTCCCGCCCGGCCCGAGTTCCAAGTACGCCGTGGCGCCCTCGGCGGCCAGGCCGCGCACCCCGTCGTGGAAGCGGACGGGCTCGCGGATCTGGCGCACCCAGTACTCCGGGGTCGCGACGCCGGGCTCGATGCGCCCGGTCACCGTGGACACGATCGGGATCCGCGGCGGCGAGTAGGTCATCCGCGCCGCGACACGGGCGAACTCGTCGAGCATCGGGTCCATGCGCGGCGAATGGAACGCGTGGCTGACCTGCAGCCGCTTCACCTTGCGCCCGCGTGCTTCGAACGTCGCGGCCAGTTCGTCGACCGCGTCGGCGTCGCCGGAGACCACCACCGACTCGGGGCCGTTGACAGCGGCGAGCGCGACCGCGTCGGTCAGCAGCGGGCGCACCTCGTCCTCGGTCGCCCGCAGCGCCGCCATGGCACCACCGCCGGGCAGGTCGCGCATGAGCCTGCCCCGAGCGGCGACGAGCGCGCAAGCGTCCTCAAGGGACAGCACCCCGGCGACGTGCGCGGCGGCCAGCTCTCCGATCGAATGCCCGGCGAGCAGGGACGGCACCACCCCCCACCGCTCGAAGAGCCGGTAAAGCGCTACTTCCACCGCGAACAGCGCGGGCTGGGTGTACCCGGTGTCGTCCACCGATTCGGCTTCACCCGCGAGCACGCTCTCCAGCGGCACGGCCAGATGCCCGTTCAGCTCCGCGACGACGGCGTCGAAGTCTTCGCGGAAATCGGGATGGGTGGCGGCCAGTTCGGCCGCCATCCCGGCGCGCTGACTGCCCTGGCCGGTGAACAGCACCGCGAGCCTCGGCGCTTCCACGGCGAGTCCCGTTTGGACACCGGGGGCGGCGGACCCGGCCGCGAGCGCGGCCAGCCCGGCGCGGAGTTCGCCGTCGCCGTCGGCGGTCACGACCGCGCGATGCGGCAGCGCGGCCCTGGTCGTCGCGAGCGAGTAAGCGAAGTCGGCCGGTTCCGCGTCCACCTTGGACAACTGCCGTGCCTGTGCTCGCAGCGCCGCTTCGCTGTGCGCGGAAACGGTGAACGGCAGGACCGTCGTTTCCACAGCGGACACCGAGCGCGCGGCGGGTACCGCTTCCGGCTGTTCGATGATGACGTGCGCGTTGGTGCCGCTGATCCCGAACGACGTCACCCCCGCGCGCCTCGGGTGGCCGTCCTCGTCCCACCGCCATGCCTCGGTCAGCAGCTCCACGGCGCCTGCCGACCAGTCGACGTGCGGGGTCGGTGCGTCGACGTGCAAGGTCGCGGGCAGGGTCTCGTGCCGCATCGCCTCGACCATCTTGATCACCCCGGCGATACCCGCCGCGGCCATCGTGTGCCCGATGTTCGACTTCACCGATCCGAGCCACAGCGGGGCGCGCCGGTCCTGGCCGTAGGCGGCCAGCAGCGCCTGTGCCTCGATCGGGTCGCCGAGCTTGGTGCCGGTGCCGTGCGCCTCGACGGCGTCGATCTCCGATGGCGCGAGCCTCGCGTCCGCCAGCGCCTGCTCGATCACGTGCTGCTGGGCGATCCCGTTCGGCGCGGTCAGCCCGTTGCTCGCGCCGTCGGAGTTCACCGCGGTGCCGCGCACGATCGCCAGCACCGGGTGCCCGTTGCGGCGCGCGTCGGAAAGCCGTTCCACCAGCAGCATGCCGGCGCCCTCGCCCCAGCCGGTACCGTCGGCCGCGGCGGCGAACGCCTTGCAGCGCCCGTCCGGCGCGAGCCCGCGCTGCCTGCTGAACTCGGTGAGCAGCAAGGGGGAGGACATCACCGTCGCCCCGCCCGCGAGCGCGAGCGAGCATTCGCCGCGCCGCAGCGAACCGACCGCGAGGTGCAGCGCCACCAGCGACGCCGAGCAGGCCGTGTCGATGGTCATCGAGGGGCCCTGCAAGCCGAACGAATAGGCGATCCGGCCCGACATCACGCTCGACACCCCGCCGGTGCCGAGATAGCCCTCCGCGACGGCGTTGGCGCGCAACGCGAGAATGTAGTCGACGCCGTTGGCACCCGCGAACACCCCGGTGCGGCTGCCCCGCACCGTCGTCGCGTCGATGCCCGCGCGCTCGAACGCCTCCCACGCGATTTCGAGCAGCAACCGCTGCTGCGGGTCGGTGGCAGCGGCCTCGCGGGGTGAGATGCCGAAGAACTCCGCGTCGAACTCGGCGACGTCGTGCAGGAAGCCACCGCCGCGGGCGTAGGTGGTGCCCGGCTTGTCGGGATCGTCGTCGATCAGTGAGCCGAGGTCCCAGCCGCGGTCGGACGGGAGCCCGGAGATCGCGTCGCCCTCGGCCGCGACCAGGTCCCAGAGCTGTTCCGGGGTGCGGATCCCGCCGGGGAACCGGCAGCTCATCGCGATGATCGCGATCGGATCGTCGGCCTCGGCACCGACGGGGTCCACTGTGGACACCTTCGGTGTGGCCGTCGCCGTGAGCGCGCCGGTGAGATGGGCGGCCAGCGCGGCGGGGGTGGGGTGGTCGAACAACGCGGTCGGCGCCAGCCGCGCCCCGGTCGCCGCGTTCACCCTGCCCCGCAGCTCGACCACGGTGAGCGAGTCGAAACCCAGTTCGCGGAACGGCTTCGACGGTGACACCGCGGCACGCCCGGCGTGGCCGAGCACGATCGCGGCCTGCTCCCGGACGAGGTCGAGCGCGGCACGCTCGCGTTCGGCCGCGGGCAGGAGGTCGAGCCGGACTGCTCCTCCATGCTCTTCGGGCCCGTTGTCGACGAGTTCGGCCAGCAGCGGGCTCGGCCTCGCCGCGGTGAACGCGGGCGCGAACCGCGCCCAGTCGACGTTCGCCACGGTCAGGCAGGGCTCGTTCGCGCCGATCGCGCCGTCCAGTGCGGTGATGGCCTGGTCCGGCAGCAGCGGGGTCATGCCGCCGCGCCGCAGCTTGTCGGCGCCGCCCGTCACCTCGTCCGCCATCCCGGCCGCCCACGCGCCCCAGGCGATCGAGGTCGCGGGCAGGCCGTCCGCGTGCCGCTGCTCGGCGAGTGCGTCGAGATAGGCGTTGGCCGCCGCGTAGTTCGCCTGCCCGGCGTTGCCGACGGTCGAGGACGCCGAGGAGAAGAGTACGAACGCACGCAGCCCGCCGGTCAGCTCGTGCAGGTTTCGCGCACCGTCCACCTTGGGCGCGAGCACGCGGTCGAACCGTTCGCCGTCAAGGCTTTCGAGCACCCCGTCGTCGAGTACCCCGGCCGCGTGCACCACCGAGTCCGGCGGGTGCTCGGCCAGCAGGGCGGCGAGCGCGTCGCGATCGGCGACGTCGCAGGCGGTGATCGTGACCGCGCCCGCGCCCAGTTCGGTCAGCTCCGTCACCAGTTCGGCCGCGCCGGGCGCGGCCTCACCGCGCCTGCTGGTGAGCACGAGGTGCCCGGCACCCCGGCGCGCGAGCCATTTCGCGACCTCGGCGCCGAGTGCTCCCGTGCCGCCGGTGATCAGCACGGTCTCTCCCGGCGACCACGGGGCCGGGGTCTGCTCGGGTGCCTTGACCAGGCGCCGTCCGAAGAGGCCGTCCCGGATGGCGACCTGGTCCTCCCCGGAGACCAGCGCGGCGGCGAACAGGTCGCCCGCCGCTTCGTCGACCGTGGCGGGCAGGTCGACGAGCCCGCCCCAGCGATCGGGGAGTTCGAGCGCGGCCACCCTGCCGAGCCCCCACACCGGAGCCTGCCCAGGATCGCGCACCCGCTCACCCGCCGAAACGGCCCCGCTGGTGACGCACCACACCGGCGCGTCATCCCGCAGTAGGTCCACAATGGACATCAGGTCCCGATGCCGGAGCGCCACCACCCCGGCGAGTCCTGGCTCGGGCTCGGTGACCACTGTCGCGCCGCGTCGTCGCAGCGCCTCGGCGCACACCGCCTCGTGCGGTTCGCCGTCGCCGATGACCAGCCATGTTCCGTCCACGGTGGTGCGTTCCGGGATGGGCACCGGGCGCCACTCGATCCGGTACCGGCCGGATGGCGCCGGGCGCTCGCCGCCAAGCCAGAAGCGCTCGTGCTGGAAGGCGTAGGTCGGCAAGGGGACCCGGCGTACGTCCTGACCGGACAGCACCGCGCTCCAGTCCACAACGGATCCGCGCGCGTGCAGTTCGGCCACGGCGGAGAGCAGGGTCTGGTATTCCGGCTGGTCCGCGCGCAACGCCGGGATCAGCTCGGCGTCGTCGGGGAGGCAGTCGCGGGCCAGTGCGGTCAGCACGCCGTCGGGTCCCAGTTCGAGGATCCGCCCGGCACCGCCGTCGGCCAGTGCCCGCACGGTGTCGGAGAACCGGACCGGCTCGCGGACGTGGCGCACCCAGTACCCGGGCGTGGTGAGGTCGCCGTCGGCGGCGAGTCGCCCGGTGAGCGTGGAGAACACCGGGATCTCGGGTGCGCGGTAGGTCAGGCCCTCGGCGACGCGGCGGAACTCGGCGAGCACCGGTTCCATGAGCGCCGAGTGGAACGCGTGGCCGACGGCGAGCCGCTTTACCTTGCGACCGTGCTCTTCCCACGCGCGCACGAGTTCCGCGACGGCGTGCTCGGTGCCGGAGACGACCGTTGAGGACGGTGTGTTCAGCGCCGCGATCGAGACGTGCTCGCCGAGCGTCGGCTCCAGTTCGGCGGCGGTCGCCTGGATCGCGGCCATCGCCCCGCCGGGCGGCAGGTCCCGCATGAGCGCGCCCCTCGCGGCGACGAGAGTGCACGCGTCTTCGAGCGAGAGCACGCCGGACACGTGCGCGATCGCCAGTTCGCCGATGGAGTGCCCGATGAGCGCTTCGGGCACCACACCCCACGCTTCGAGGGTGCGGAACAGCGCCACCTGGAGCGCGAAGAGCCCGGCCTGGGCGAAATCGGTGCGGTCGACGGGGCCGTTGCCGTCGAAGAAGACCTCGCGAAGCGGCTGGGGCAGCGCCGGGTCGAGCAGCGCGCACACCTCGTCGAACGCGGCCGCGAACTCGGGGACCTCCTCGGCCAGCGCCCGTCCCATCCCCGCGCGCTGACTGCCCTGGCCGGTGAAGGCGAACGCCAGGTCCACGTCGCGCACGGAACCGGTGACGGGTCCGGAGCCGCCGTCAGCGAGCTTGGTCAGTTCGGCGCGCAACCCGGCGGCGTCCTCGGCGAGGAGCACGGCGCGGTGTTCGAGTGCCGCCCTTCCGGTGGCCAGCGAGTACGCGATGTCGCCGACCGGCAATTCGTCCACAGTGGATTCGCCGAGACGGGACAGCAGCGTCGCCGCCTGCGCGCGGAGTGCCCGCGCGGTCGAACCGGACAGGACGCAGGGCACGAGCCGGTCGCGGATCTCGCGCGGATCTTCCTGGCGTGCGGGCGGTTCCTCGAAGATGGCGTGCGCGTTCGTGCCGCTGATCCCGAACGACGAGATCGCCGCGCGCTTCGGCGCGCCGGTCTCCGGCCACGGCGTCGGTTCCGTGACCAGCCGCAGCGCGCCGGAGTCCCAGTCGACGTGCGGGGTCGGCCGGTCGACGTGCAGCGTGGCCGGCACCAGCCCGTGCCGCATCCCGTGCACGAGCTTGATCACGCCCGCCACCCCGGCCGCGGCCTGCGCGTGCCCGATGTTCGACTTCAGCGAGCCCAGCAGCGCCGGCCGGTCCGCCGTACGCCGCCGCCCGTACGCCGCGAGCAGTGCCTCCGCCTCGATCGGGTCGCCGAGCGTGGTGCCGGTGCCGTGCGCCTCGATGACGTCCACGTCGGCGGGGCCGAGCCGGGCGTCGGCGAGCGCCTGCTCGATCACCGCGCGCTGGGACAGCCCGTTCGGCGCGGTGAGCCCGTTGCTGGCGCCGTCGGAGTTCATCGCGCTGCCCTTGAGCACCGCGAGCACGGGATGCCCGAGCCGCTGCGCGTCGGAGAGGCGCTCGACCAGCAGCATGCCCGCGCCTTCGGCCCACGCCGTGCCGTTGGCCGCCGCCGCGAACGGCTTGCACCGCGCGTCCGGGGAAAGCGCGCGCTGGCGGCTGAACTCCACGAAGGCGAGCGGCGTCGACATCACCAGCGCCGCGCCTGCCAGCGCGAGCGAGCATTCGCCGCGCCGCAGGGCCTGCGCGGCGAGGTGCAGCGCGACGAGTGACGACGAGCACGACGTGTCGAGGGTGAGCGTCGGCCCTTCGAAGCCGAGCGTGTAGGAGATCCGGCCGGACGCGATGCTCACCGCGGTCCCGATCGGCAGGTAGTCGTCGGCCGCGGTGCCGCCCTCGTGCGGCCCGCTGCCGTAGCCGCTCGTCATCACCCCGGTGAACACGCCGGTGGCGGTGCCGCGCAGCGCGTGCGGGTCGATACCGCCCCGTTCGATCGCCTCCCACGACAGTTCGAGGAGGAGACGCTGCTGCGGGTCCATCGCGAGCGCTTCCCGCGGGCTGATCCCGAAGAACTCCGCGTCGAATCCCGCGACGTCGTGCAGGAACCCGCCTTCGCGGACGTAGGTCCGGCCCGGTTTTCCCGGTTCCGGGTCGTACAGGCCGGCGACGTCCCAGCCGCGGTCGGCGGGGAACGGCGTGATCGCGTCCCTGCCTTCGGCGGCCAGCCGCCACAGCTCGTCGGGTGTGCGGACACCGCCGGGGTACCGGCAGCTCATCCCGACGATCGCGATCGGCTCGTGCCGGGCCTCGGTCACCTCGCGCAGCTTGCGATTGGCCTCGCGCAGGCTCGCGACCGCCGTGTTCAGATACTCGCGCAGCCGCGCGTCCCCGTCCGTCATCCCCGCCCGCCCTGGCCTGCGGCGTCGACCTCGGCGTCGACGAGCCGGAAGATCTCTTCGTCGCTGAGCGCGGCCAGCTCGCGGACGTCGTCCGCGCGCGCCGGTTCGACGGCTTCGGCCCGTGGCGGCCCGGGTTCCGCGCCGAGCCGGTCCGCGAGATGCGCGGCGAGCGCGCGCGGGGTCGGGTGGTCGAACACCACCGGCGTCGGCAGGCGCAGCCCGGTGCGCTCGTTGAGCCGCTTGACGAGCTCCACCGCGGCGAGCGAGTCGAAGCCCAGTTCCAGGAACGACCGCTTCGCGCGCACCCCCGCCTCCGGCACCTCCAGCACGGCCGCCACCTGCGCGAGCACCAGTTCGGCGAGCGAGCGCCGGTCGGGTGGTGCGGCGGGCGCCACCGCGGGGACGCCCGGCGGGGTGACCGGCAGCCGCACGCGCCGGAAGTCGTAGCCGGTGAACACCGCCGCCCAGTCCACCGGGACACCCGCCACGTACAGCTTCGCCACGGCGGAAAGCAGCGCCGCGGCATCGGATTTCGCGCCGCCCCGCAGTGCGGGCACCACGACCGCGTCCGCGTGCTCGCCGAGGCAGTCCTGCGCGAGCGCGGCGAGCACGCCGTTGGCCCCGAGGTCGACGATCGTGTCGACGCCGGCGCTTTCGAGCGCGGCGACGCCGTCGGAGAACCGGGACGTGTGCCGCACCTGCGCGGCCCAGTACCCCGGGTCGTGCAGTTCTCCGGTGGTGCCGAGCCGCCCGTGCAGGATCGAGACGACGGGGATCGACGGCGCGGACCGTTCGACGCTCGCCACCACGCGGCGGAAACCCGGCAGCAGCGGGTCCATGTGCGCCGAGTGGAACGCGCGCCGGACGTTCAGCTCCTTGTACTTGCGGCCCTGCTCCTGGAACTTCGCGCCGATCGCGTGCACCGCGTCGTACTCACCGGACACCACCACGGACGCGGGCGAGTTGACGGCCGCGAGCGACACCGCGTCCCCGTGGCCGGCGAGCGCTTCGAGGGTTTCCGCCTCGCCGGCCTGCAACGCGATCATGGTGCCGCCCGACGGCATCAGCTCGCGCACCAGCCGCACGCGTTCGGCCAGCACCGCGGCGATCCCGCCGTGGGTGAACACCCCGGCCACGGTCGCCGCCGCCATTTCGCCGACGGAGTGGCCGAGCACGCGGTCCGGCACCACTCGCCACGATTCGAGCAGCCGCGCCAGCGCGATCTGCAGCACGAACAACGCGTCCTGGGTGAGCAGTTCGCGCTCGCCCGCGGTGATCCCGGCGCAGTCGTCGGTGCCGAGGAGCAGCCCGCGCACCTGCCACGGCGAATGCGGCGCGAGCTGCCCGCACATCTCGTCCAGCGCGTTCGCGAACACACCGAACGTTTCGTAGAGTTCGCGGCCCATGCCCGGCCGCTGCCCGCCCTCGCCGGGGAAGAGGAACGCGACGCCGCCGCGGTCCGTCGCGGTCCCGCGCACCACGTTCGGGGCGGTGCCACCGGAGGCGACCGCGGTGAGCCCGGCGCGCAGTTCGCCGAGATCGGCGCCGAGCACGACCGCTCGGCATGCGGACGACGTCCTCGTCGCGGCGAGCGAGTACGCCAGGTCGACCGGATCGAGTTCGCCGAGTTCGTCCAGCAGCCTCGCGGCCAGCCCGCGCAGGCCGCCTTCGGAGGTGGCGGACAACGCCAGCGGCACCGGGAAGGGCGCCGCGCGCGGGCGGCGGGGCGCGAGTGGCGAGGGAACGAGATACCGGATCAGATAGCCGTGTGCCGACGCGTGTGCTGGTGTCATGTACACGCCGACGCCATCGCCGTCGACGGGAGCCAGCACCAGTTCCGCATCGCCGAGCATCTCGGATACCGACGGATTTTCGGGGCAGGTGACGGAAAGCCGTGCCCAGCGGCGGCGGAGGAAGCCCGCCACGGTCTCGGACTCGTCGCCGAGGCAGACCCCGATCGCGCAGTCGCCGAGGCGCTCCGGGGCGGCACCCGCGTCTTCGAGCGCCGACCAGGTCAGTTCGAGCGCGCGTGCGGTGGCGTCCCGGTCACCGGGAACCCCGAAGAACTCCGCGTCGAATTCCGCGCCACCGGAGGAGTGCGCCAGCCCGGCGAGTACGACGGTGCCCTCATCCGGAAAGCAGGCCGGAACATTCATGTACACCTCACAACTACGCTGCACGGCGGACGCGCGCACGAAATGGACAATCGTGCGGAATGCGGTCGAGGAGTCGATATGGTGGCCGGCACCCGATGCGTTCACCGGCCGACGATTCGAGCATCCAGTGCGTGCGGGGCGCTGTCAAGGCGCAGGTGCGAATCACTGAGCTGATTGCCGTTTCCGCTGCTCCGCTGGATGGAAATCGGTGCTGCGTAGGGGCATTCGGTAGGGGTTGACATGTGTTTGGGTCGCTGGCACTTTGAAATTCACGGATCGCGCCGACGGCAGCAATTCGCCGCCAGTGGCGGGCCCATTTATCCCGCAGTCCTTTTCGGACATACGAAATCGATGCCGGACAGACAATTGCTCCGGTGCCCGCACTCGGTGACGGATGGACAGGCCATGACGACACTATTCGATCCGCGAGACCCCGCGCTCCGCGCCGATCCCTACCCGGTCTACCGCAGGCTCCGCGACACCGATCCGGTGCACCGGACGGCGTCCGGCTACTGGGTGCTGACCCGGTACGACGACATCGAAGCGATCCTCAAGGACTCCAGCACCAGCAGCGGGTTCCCCTGGGACGAGACGTGGGCGAAGCACCGCGGCGGCGGGGAGAGCCCGATCGTGCGCAGCACCCGCAACTGGATGATGATGCTGGACGGCGCCGCGCACCGGCGGATCCGGCGCCTGGTCGGGCACGTGTTCACGATCAGGGCGATCGAACGGCTGCGGCCGAGGATCAGGGCCGCGGTCGACGAGCAGTTCGACCGGATCGGGGAGGGCGAGGTCGACCTCGTCAGCGAGATCGCGCTGCCGCTGCCGATCGTGGTGATCGGCGAGCTGCTCGGCATCCCGCGCGAAGACCGCGCGCGGTGTCGCGAGTGGACGGACAAGATCGGGCACGTGGTCGACCCGTTCATCACGCCGGAGATGCGCGACGACATGAACTCCGCCGAGACCGAGTTCCGCGGGTACCTGGCAGGGCAGCTCGACCAGCGCAAGCGCGAGCCGGGCGACGACCTGCTGACCTCCCTGCTCACCGCGACGCTGGACGGCGAGCGGCTCTCCGACGACGAGATCATCGCGAACGTCCTGCTGCTGTTCAACGCGGGCCACGAGACCACCGTCAACACCGTCGGCAACAGCGTGCTCGCCCTGCTGCGCCATCCGGAGCAGCTCGACCTCGTCCGCGAGCACCCCGAGGCGATCCCCGAGGGCGTCGACGAACTGACCCGGTACGACGCGCCCGTGCAGGCCGCCGCGCGGCTGCTGACCGGTGATGTCGAACTCGCCGGGAAGACGATCCCGCGCGGCTCGAAGGTGATGGTGCTCTACGGCGCCGCGAACCGGGACCCGGCGCGCTACCGCGACCCGGACCGGCTCGACCTGCGCCGCGGTGGCATCAAGGCGCTCGCCTTCGGCAGCGGGCCGCACTTCTGCATCGGCGCCCCGCTGGGCAGGCTCGAAGCGGAGGTCGTGCTGACCGCGTTGTTCGAGCGCTACCGCACCGTCGAACCGACCACCGACGAGGTCACCTGGCGCCCCAACTTCACCCTGCGCGGGCTGGCCGCACTGCCGGTGAAGCTCCTGCACTGACGAAGGAGGACGCGATCGTGGGAACGGCACTGCTCGCGGGCGAGACACTCGGCGAATGCCTTGCCACACTGGGAAAGGCGGCACCGGGATCGGTGGCGGCCTTTCCCAGCGAAGGCGACTCGATCACCGCGGGCGAGCTGGACGCCGCCGCGACCCGGACGGCGCGCGGCTTCCTCGGCGCCGGGGTCGCACCAGGTGACGTGGTCGGCGTGCTGGTGCCGACCGCGGCCCGGTTCTTCACCACGATCTTCGGGCTGTGGCGGGCGGGCGCGGCGGTGAGCGTGCTGCCCGTGCAGGCCGGTTTCGGTGACGCCGCCGGGGTCGCGCGGCGCCTGGCGCGGCTGGTCGGCGCGGCCGGTATGCGCCACCTCGTCCTCGGCGAGGTCTACGCGGAGATCGGCCGCGAGCTGACGAGGCTCGCGCCGAGCCTGACCATCATCGATCCGGAGGTGCGGGGTGCCGCCACCGCGGGGCTGCCGCCGGTGGCGCCGGACGATCTCGCCGTCGTGCAGTTCACCTCCGGCAGCACCAGCACTCCCAAGGGCGTGATGCTCCCGCACCGGGCGACCGTCGCCGGGCTGCGCGCGGTGGTGGTGAGCGGTGGGATGACCACGGACGACGTGTTCGTGCAGTGGGTGCCGACCTACCACGACATGGGGCTCATCGGGCTGCTTTCGCTGTGGCTCAACGGAAGTGACGTGCACGCGTTCGCGCCGGTGAGCTTCCTGCGACGGCCGGGCGAGGTGCTGGAGTACTTCGCGCGCCACCGGGGCTCGGTGCTGACCGGCCCCAACTTCTCCTACGACTACCTGCTCGACGGGGTGCCCGCCGAGCGGATCGCCGGGCTGGACCTGTCCCGCTGGCGGCTCGCCTTCAACGGCGCCGAACCGATCGCGGCGGCCACCGTGCGGCGGTTCACCGAGGCACTCGCGCCCGCGGGGCTACGGGATTCAGTGATGTACCCGGTGTACGGGATGGCCGAGGCCACGCTCGCGATCAGCTTCCCGGAACCGGGTTCGCGGCCGAGGACGTTCACCGTCGATCGGGCCGCGCTCGCCGCGACGGGGCGCGCGGAGCTGGTCGAGAGCGGGCATGCGAACGCCAAAGCCGTTGTCTCCGTTGGCAAACCGGTGCACGGCGTGTCCGTGCGGGTGGCCGGTGAACGCGGCGAACCGTTGCCTGACGGCGCGCTCGGCGAGTTGCAGATCACGGGCGACCCGGTGACCACGGGGTACTTCCGCGATCCCGCCGCGACCGCGGCGGCCTTCGACGGCGAGTGGCTGCGCACCGGTGATCTCGGGTTTTCGCTCGGCGGCGAGCTGGTGGTCGCGGGGCGGCGCAAGGAGATGGTGGTCGTGCACGGGCAGAACTTCTTCCCCGACGACGTGGAGCTGATCGCGCGCGACGTGCCGGGGGTCTACCGGCGGCACTGCGTCGCCTTCTCCGACACCGCCGAGGACGGGTCCGAGCACGTCGGCGTGATCGTCGAGGTGGACGGCCGCCATGCGGACGCGGCAGGGTTGCGCGCCGAGGTGGCGAGACGGGTCGCGGCGGAACTGGACCTCGCGAAGGTCCGCGTGCACACCGTCGAGCCGCGGTGGCTGTCGAAGACGACGAGCGGGAAATGGCAACGGGTACTGGCGTCACGCCGAATCGACGCCGAGAAGGGGACACTGTGAGCGCGACCGACGAACGGCGGGCCGGGCTGGTCCCGGTCATCGATGATGCGGAACTGCACAGCGCGCGGGTGTTCACCACCTACCAGCGCGCGACCTGGGAGCTCGACCAGATCCCGTGGGACGAGTTCCGCGCGGACCTGGTCAAGCCGGAGTACGTGGTGTTCGCCAAGGGCGCCATCATGGGCGAGTCCAACTCCGTTGCCGCCACGCACGGCCTACTGGAGGAGTTCGCCGACGACTACGACTTCTCCCAGTTCGCCTGCATCTGGGGCTACCAGGAGGTACAGCACCACCTGGCGTTCCAGACCTGGCTGAAGCTGGCGGGGCACGCGGTGGGCTACGAGAAGATCGCCGCGATGCGCGAGCCGTACCCGCCGGGGGTGACGAAGGCGGCGAGCCTCGCCACGAACGTGATCTGCGAGGTGCTCACCAACCACCTCTACAAGTGCGTGAGCCGCGACGTCGAGGAGCCGGTGATCGCCAAGATCATGAAGCGCGCCAGCGGCGACGAAGCCCGCCACGCCAGGGAATTCGCGTACTACACCGCGCGCAGGCTCGCGAAGCACCCCGAGGAGTGCGCCTCCGTCGTCGAGACGCTGTATGTCTACATGGGAACCACGAGGGACATGTACCGGCACCCGGTGAGCCGGTTCAAGGGGCACCTGCCCGAGCTGGAGGGCCACGAGACGATCGACCACGTGTTCCGCCACTTCGCCGAAGTGGACGCCGATGGCCAGGAATGGCAGAAGTGCTGCGAGCAGTTGTTCGCCTACTTCTCCGAGCTGACCGGGCACCGGCTGACGAAGATGGCGGACGTGCGGCGCGCGATCGCGGCCGAGTCGGCGAAGACGACGGTCACCGCGTGAGCACCGCGCTGATCCGCGCTGGCGAGCCGATCGAGCTGCCCTGGCTCGACGAGCCGGAGTTCCGGTGCTTCGGCTGTTCGCCGGAGAACCCGATCGGGCTGGCGCTGGCGATGCTGCGGCTGCCCGACGGCAGGATCGGCGCGGAGGCCACCTTCGGCGAGTACCACACGTCCTATCCCGGCGTCGTCCACGGCGGGCTCGTGCACGTGCTCGTGGACGAGGTGATGGGGGACGCGCTCGCGATCGAGCACGGCCTGCTCGCCTTCTCGGTCACCCTGCGCACGAAGATGCTGCTGCCGCTGCGCGTGGGCGTGCCGTACCTGGCCGCGGCGCGGATCGCCCGCGCCGCCGGTGGCCTCTTCCACACCGAGGCGGACGTGCTCGGCCCCGACGGCGAGGTGCACGTGATGGCGAGCGCCGCCTACCGGCCCATCCGTTCGGCGCAGGCCCGCGACCTGATGGGCCTCGACGACTCCGGTTACGCCAGGACAAGGCACTACTTCGACCACGAGATTGGACCGTGATGACCTCGACCACGTTGCCCACCCGCGAGCAGGTCACCGATATCGCCCGCGCGCTCCTCGCCGCCGAGCTCAAGATCGGGGAGGCGGAGATCGCAGGCCCGAGCGTGCTGCGCGAACTGCCCGGTGCCGACTCGATCCACCTGCTGAGGGTGGTTTCCCAGCTCGAACGCCAGTGGGACACCGAGTTCGACGACGACGACATCTTCTCCTCGCGCACCCTCGACGAACTCGTCGACCTCGTGCTGTCCTATCTCGAGAAGAAGGACTGAGCGGCGATGGCGCGGGTACTGGCCGACCCCACGCCCGCCGAGGCGTTCCAGGCGACCAACCAGCACTACGAGCTGCCCGTCGAGCTGTTCACCGCGTACCTTGACGAGCGGCTGAAGTACAGCTCCGGCGTCTACGCGCACGAGAAGTCCACTTTGGACGAAGCGCAGACGGCGAAGCTGCACTTCGTCGCGGCTGAGCTTGGGCTGACCGGTGGCGAAGAACTGCTCGACGTCGGCTGCGGCTGGGGCAGTCTCATCTTGTTCATGGCCACCGAGTACGGGTGCCGCGCGACCGGTGTCACCCCGTCGTCCACCCAGGCCGTCCACATCGGACGGCTCGCGCGGGAACTCGGCGTCGCGGACCGGATCCGGCTGCGGGTCGGGTCCTATTCGGAGCTTCCCGCCGAGGGTGGTTACGACGCGGTCACCATGCTCGGGTCCATCGTGCACATGCCGGACCGGGTCAGCGTGCTGGCCAAGGCGTACCGGAACCTGCGGCGCGGTGGCGCGCTCTACCTGTCGGAGAGCTGTTTCCGCAGCGAGGCGGCGTACCGGGAGTTCGCCGAGCGCCCCGGCACGATCGGCGTCACCGAAGGGATCTTCGGGTTCGCCGACATGGTCCCGCTGTCGACGCTGGTGGCGGCCGCCGAAAGCGCGGGGTTCAGCCTCACCGGGCTGACCGACCTGACCGCGCACTACAAGCGGACGATCGAGGACTGGGAACGCCGTGCCACCGAGAACCGCGCCGCCGTGGACGCCGCCGTGCCCGGCATGTTCGACCAGCTCGTCACCTACCTCCGCACCGCGAACGCGGGCTGGGGGTACACCACCAAGCACTACGCGCTGAGTGCGCGCAAGACCAGGCTCGGACCGGAGGGACCGTTGTGACCATCGACCTCTCCCGGATGCGCGAGCTGACCGGGGAAGCGGTGTCGCGCGCGGAGCGAAGGCAGTGGAGCATCGACGAACTGGACTGGGCAGGCGTCGACCCCGAGCGGCTCACCGGGACGGACCGCTCGGTGGTCCGCTTCATCACGTTCATCGAGGACCACATTCCCGGGTACCTGAGCTACTTCCTCACCGAATTCGGCCCCGGCGGGGAAGAGCAGTCCATCGAGGAGTTCGCGTTCAACCGCGAGTACTTCCGGTTCCTGATCTCGTGGGCGAACGACGAGGAGCGGCACGCGTCCGCGCTCACCCGTTACCAGGTGGAGGCCGGGATCGCGGAGCCGGACAAGCTCATGCTCGAACTGGCCGAGGAGGGCCGCAAGCAGTTCGCGCTGCCGTACGAGCACCCGATCCAGGCGTTCACCTACACCCTCGTGCAGGAGAAGGCGACGCAGCTGTTCTACCAGCGCTTCAAGAACGTCGTCACCGAGCCGGTGCTGCGCGATCTGCTCTCGCGGCTGGCCAGGGACGAGGCACGGCATTTCGCGTTCTACACCGAGCTCGTCGGCGAACACGTCAAGCGGCACGGGCTCGGCTCGACGGTGCCCGACATCAAGGACGTGCTCGGCACGTTCCGGATGCCGCTGGCGGACACGCTCAACGGGTACTGGCGCTGGTCGCTCAAGGTCGCGGACGCGGCGTCCTACGATCACACCGAGTCCTACGACGCCGTGGTCCGGCTCGTCAAGGGCTTCACGACCTCGTCGGGGGCGGCCTCCGCGCAGGACCTGGCGTCCTTTGTGGACGCGATCAGGAAGGTCTAGCGCCTTGACCTCGACCATGGTGGAGGTCGGACACTGGTAGCGACCCGCTGCCGACCGAAGAGGTGCCGAACCCATGACGACGAGTCCTGCCAGGGAGAACTTCGACAACGGCTATCGCACGGGGACCGCGCCGTGGGTGATCGGCGAACCCCAGCCCGCGGTGGTGGAACTGGAACGCGAGGACCGGATCGGTGGCAGCGTGCTCGACGTGGGATGCGGGGCGGGCGAGCACACCCTGCACCTGGCCGGGCTGGGCTACGACGTGCTCGGTGTCGACTTCTCGCCCCTGGCGGTGGAGCTGGCTTCGGCGAACGCCGCCGCTCGCGGCATCGAAGCCCGGTTCGAAGTCGCCGACGCGATGCGGCTGACCGGAGAACCGCGCTACGACACCGTTCTGGACAGCGCGCTGTTCCACGTGTTCACCCCCGCGGATCAGCTGGTCTACGCGCGCTCGCTGCACGCGGTCACCAAACCGGGCGGGGTGCTGCACGTGCTCGCGCTGGCCGACACCGAGCCGTCGATCGGGCCGCAGGTCAGTGAAACCGCGATCAGGACGGCCTTCGCGGACGGCTGGCAGGTGGAAGGGCTGGGCCTCTCGCGGTACCGCGGCTGGGTCAACGAGCGCGCCGCGCCCCAGCTCGGCGTGCCGGTGGGCACCGTGGTGGACAGCGCGGCCTGGCTCGCGCGGATCCGGCGGAGCTGAGCGTGCGGCGCGGCGGAGCCCGGAGGCCCCGCCGCGCCGTGCCCGTCAGTAGTCGTCGCGGCCGGTGAAGGTCTGCTCCAGGATCTCCGCTGCTCCCGCGACCAGTTCGAGCGGGTCGAGGAACTCGTTGATGTCGAGGTTGACCAGTGGCAGCGAGTGCCGCACCACGACGTGGTCGCCCATCACCGCCGCCCCGCCGACCACCATCGTGTTGCCGATCTCGCGCAGCACGCTCAGCAGGTCGACCTGGTGGATGGTGGCGAACGGGGTCGCGATCTGCACCCAGTCCTCCTTGCGGTCGAGCACCTCCCTGGCGATGATCATCACCTGAGCGCGTTCCTCGGTGTCCTCGTCCGCGCCGAACGCCAGCCTGATCCTGATCTCGTCAGGCTGGTCGCGCACCACTCGGTAGCTCTGCCGGATGTAGGCAACCAGATCGCCCCACGTCGCCACTCGGGCTCCTTCCCTCGAACCGAGGTTCGAGCCTATCGAGTGCCCGCCCGCGGGCCGACGCCGCCGACCTCGCCGGTCCGGATGCGGCACCGGCGGGCGGGCAGGTGCGCCGGGAACACGAACCGCGGACGGCGCAAAGGTTAACGCGAAAAGGGCAAGTGTGAATTGTGAAAGAGTGATCAACTCGGTGCTTGAAGTGATTGGTTTCGGGCTTGTATGGTGACCGCAGTCGACAGTGGGCGACCCACCAGGACCGACGCGGTGTTCCCGGTGGTCAAACGTTCGCACTATTCGGAATAGCTGCTTTGGCGCCGAAATCCACTTTCCTGGAATTGCTGCACCGCAGGGAGACCCGCATGACCCGTCAGCTGCAGCGAGTTCTGCACACCACGTCCAACCCGCGCCCCGATTTCGGCATGGGGCCGCAACGCCAGCAACTGGCACCGGTGGTGCACGCCGGAATCGCGCCGATCACCTCCTTGTCCTGCGGCGTCGTGCACTTGGCCGGCGGTCACTACGCCCTGCCGCACCTCCACGTGACCGCCGAGATCTCGGTGTACGTGGTGTCCGGGATGGCGGTCACCCTTGCCGGTCCCGAACTCGAGCTGACCTTCCTGCACGCACCGGGCTCGATCATGTCGATCGGCGCTGGGGTGCCGCACATCGGCGCGAACCTGGACGTGACGGGGAAGGCCGAGGCCGTCGAGTTCCGGACCGATCGCCACTTCAACCAGGACGTCGAGCTCCTGCCCGGCCTGGACGGGATCGCCGCGGACCGAGTCGCGCGGCTTCAGCGCGACTTCGCCCTCGGGAAGTTCGCCGGACAGCTCAAGGAACCCGTGACCAGCACGGTGTTCTGGGCCGGCGATGACAACTGAAGCCACATCGGCGCGGTACGCGCGCCCTCGCGAAACCGGTGGTCCGACACGGCTTGCCGGCAACGAGCTGCCGTACGAACCGCCGGCACCGGTACTCGCGGCGATCCACGGCGACGAAGCGGTCAACAGGTACCCCGACCCGGCATACACGGCGTTGACCAGCGCGTTGGCCGAGCACCTCGGAACGCCTGCCGAACACATCGTGCTCGGCGCCGGCTCGTCCTCCGTTTTCCAGCGCCTGTTCCGGGTCGCGTGCGCGGAGCCGGGTGGCGCCGTGATGTGGACGGCCCCGACCTACGACGCGTTCGACCTTTTCGCCCGGCAGGCCGGAGCGCTCGCCCAGCGAATCGCCCCGACCTCGGACGGGGCGGTCGACCTCGGCGCGATGCTCGCCGCGAGCACCGCGGACACCCGGATGATCATCCTGGTCAACCCGCACAACCCGACCGGAGCCGTGCTCCGCGGCAGCGATCTCCGCGCGTTCCTCGACGAGGTGGACGAAGGCATCACCGTCGTGGTGGACGAGGCCTACCGGGAATTCTGCACGGATACGGACATCGCGGACGGCCTGGCGGTCGCGAAGGCCCGCTGGGCGGCGGGGCGCCACGACGTCGCCGTGGTCAGGACCTTTTCGAAGGCGTACGGGCTGGCCGGGATGCGGGTCGGGTACTGCGTCGCGCCGGTGCCGCTGGCTCAGCGGGTTCGCGACGAGGGCGTCCCGCGCGAAGTCACCTTCCACGCCGCGGCCACGGCGGTCGCCGCGCTGGAGGCCCAGGCCGAGATGCGGGAGAACGTGTCGCGGATCGTCGCCGAACGGACCCGCGTGCTGGCCGAGCTTCGCCGCATCGGCTTCGCGCCGGGGGATTCGCAGAGCAACTACGTCTGGCTCCCGCTGGCCGGGAACGCGGACCGGTTCGCCGCGCACTGCGCCGACGACGACGTGGTGGTGCTCGCCATCGCAGGCCACGGCGTACGCGTGAGCATCGGGAGCGAGGCCGACAACGACCGCCTCCTGCACGCGGCACGCGCCTGGGCGACCGTCGGAAACTGATCTCGGCGGCAATCGTGAAAGTGATGGATCAATTCGTGCCGCGCGGCGCGGAGGTGAATCTGATCTTTGCGACCGAATTGGCGCTCCGGGCAGCTTGACCAAAAAGCTCGATCATTCATAGCCTGCGAAAGTCGCCCCGACCCCGTTGAAATGGGAAACGAAATGGCCGCTCCGAAATACTCTCGACCGCTGGCCGTCGTTCTTGCCGCGGGAATCGTGGCGCTCGGTTACGGGCACACCGCGGTGGCCGCGACCGGACCGGAAACCGCACCCACGGCCAGTGCGCCCGCGGCACGGGCCGCCCTGCAGAAGGTGGTCACCACGGCGAACGTGGACGCGCTGATCGCCGCGGGCGACGCGACCACCGCACGAGAGCTCGGCCCGGTCAAGGCGGCGCTCGCCAACGCCGGTGCTCAGCACATCGACATCATCGGCGCGCCGAAGGAGCTGGCGAAGTTCGCCCAGCCGATCATCGTCCAGGCACTGCGGGTCGGCGGTCCGGTGGCCGCCAGCGTGCTGGAGACGATCGGGGACCCGGTCGCGGCGATCCCCGGTGCCAGCAGCGGCGGGCCCAGCCCCCAGGCCGTGCTCAAGCCGATCGCGCTGCTGATCAGGGCCGGTTCCCCGGTGCTGGCCGACCTCATCGAAGGCATCAAGATCGACGGCGTCTGACCGAAGCCACGACCACGAGGTGCCCCAGCGTCCACCAGGGCGCTGGGGCACCTCGTCGTTCCCGGGGTAGCCGGTGAACTGCGGTGTCACGGCGATTTCATCGGCCCTGTCTACGGTTCCGGCCATGAAGCGAACACGAGCGGGCGCCGTCGTCGCGGCCGCGGTACTGACTTTGCTGGCAGGCGAAGCCGCCTCGGCCTCGTCCGCGGCCCCCACGGTGCGGATCGGCGGTGGTTCCGGCATCGTGTTCGGCCACAACCAGCCGATCCCCGCGCAGAACGCCGAATGGTGCACGCTCACCGCGATCGGCTACGACCGGACCGGTGAACTGGTCGGCCTGACCAACGCCCACTGCTTCTACGACGCCAACGGGAACAAGACCCTCGGTGACAAGGTCTACTACGACAAGACCGCGCCGGGCACCGCGGCCAGCCCGCTGAACACCTCCGAGACCGATCTCGAGACCGGTGTGATCGGCACCGTCGAGTACGTCAGCAAGAGCAACCCGGTCGCCAGCCCGAACGATCCGGGGCTCGACTACTCGGTGATCAAGTTCGACAGGACGAAGGTCGTCCCCACCTCGACCGTCGGCGAAACCACCATCACCGGGATCGGATCGCCGCCGGTACCCGGCACCCGGATGTGCAAGCAGGGCCAGAGCAGCGGTCTCACCTGCGGCTTCGAGCTGAGCACCAGCGGCCCGTACTTCGCGCACACGATCCTGGAGTTCCCCGGTGACTCCGGTTCCCCGGTGGTGCTGAACGGGAAGCTCATCGGCAACCAGTGGGTGGCGGGGCTCAGCACGTCGATGGTGGCGATCAAGGCCGATCTCGACAGCCGAGGGGAAATCGGCGCGGGCTTCACGGTCGCTCCCTGATGCCTGGCCGGGGAAGTGACCACGCGACTAGGGGTCGTGGTCACTTCCCCGGGCCTTGCCGGCACGAATTCTGATTGAGGTCAAAAAGTGTCCGCTATCCTTCTTAAGCTGGTCCCAGACCGAAAAGCACCAGGAAGGCGGACACTATGACCACCGACGCGGCCACCACCGAGAACATCGTCGACGAGCGCACCGATCTGCTGGCCGTCCTCGCCAAGCAGCGGCACTTCCTGCGCTTCACCGCGCGCGACCTCACCGACGAGCAGGCCGGGCTGCGGACCACGAAGAGCGAGCTGTGCCTGGGCGGCCTGATCAAGCACGTCACCTCGGTCGAGCGCGGCTGGGCGAGCTTCATCGTCGAGGGCCCGTCTGCGATGCCCGACTTCTCCGCCATGACCGAAGACGACTTCGCGGCGCGGGCGAACGAGTTCCGGATGCTGCCCGGCGAAACGCTGGATGGCGTGCTGGCGAACTACGCCGAGGTGGCGGCCCGCACCGACGAAATCATCTCGGGCCTGCCGGATCTGAACGTGTCCCACCCGTTGCCGAAGGCACCGTGGTTCGAGGCGGACGCCCGGTGGAGCGCCCGGCGGGTGCTGACGCACATCATCGCCGAGACCGCGCAGCACTCCGGACACGCCGACATCATCCGGGAGTCCCTCGACGGTGCGAAGTCCATGGGCTGAAGCCTGCCCGATACATGACGTACGCTGATACGTCGTGTATCGGGGCGGCTCCGGCCGTCCCGGCATCCTGTCGCCGTCCACGCCGGGGTCTGCTTCGGCGATGCGGCCGGAGCCCGTCGATGGGCGCGCGAAGTCGACGAGTGCACCGCCGACTTCCTCCTCGACACCACGCGCACGGCGATCAGCCGATCCCCTCCGGTGCGATGGCGAAGTACCCCGGCATCAAGTTCGTCGTCGCCTGCGGCATTGCCGAGCCTGCTCGAAGTCGCCGATTCCAGGCACATCGCCTACGGCAGCGACTTCCCGTTCGCCCCGCCGCCCGCGTGTCGTTCCTGAACAAGCGGTATCCGCTCGGCGACGGCTACGCGCCGCGATCGATCACCGCAACGCCGAAACCCTCGTCTCGCGCCTCAGCGGCTGACCCGGTCGCGCAGTGTCCTTTGTGGAGTGACCAGCCTGCGGACCACCCACTGGAGCCTGCTGCGCCTTCGCGGTCGAGCCGCGTGCACCGTGCCCATCGTGGTGACCCGCGTGCCGGACATCGTGGCCACTGCCGCCCTGCCCGGCCCCGTCGGCCGCGGCCCGGTCCGCGCCGAGTCCACTTGCGACAGTCCCATGACCACCGCCCGTACCAGGTGGCTCGCCGTCTCGTGGGTGGTACCCGCGCGTTGTGCCACCTCGCCGACGATGACGGTTTCGCCGGTGCCGCCGTGGCGCGCGAGCGCGTGCAGCACCGTGTCGATGGCGTCCTTGGCGTGCTCGATGCGATCCTCCGAGCAAGGCCGTCGTGCTCCGCCCGTGGCGGCGAACTCCCCGTTCTTGATCATGCTGCCCTCAATTCGCCCCAAACCAACGCACCCCCGCCTATACCAGGTACCCGGTTCGGCCGTGGTCTACACCTGATTCCGCGGGAAAGTTTTCCGAGATACTTGGCATAGTGGTCACTATGTGAGTAGCGTCGACTATGTGACCTCCGACGCACCGAAGCGGCTTTCCCGTGGGGAGGCCAAGGCGCGCACGCGGGAGCTGCTGCTCGAAGCGGCGGCGAGCACCTTCGCGCGCAAGGGCTTTCACGGCGCGTCGGTGGAGGCGATCGCCGAAGCGGCCGGATTTTCGATCGGCGCGCTGTACGCCAACTTCGCCGGCAAGGAGCAGCTCTTCCTGGAACTGCTGTCGAGCAGGGCCAGCGGGCAGGTGCTGGCCGCGGCGGAAATCCTCCACGACGACGACGTCACGGCGGGCGATCCGGCGGACGCGCTCGGCCGGTTCCTGGTGGACCTCGCCGACAAGGACACCGACTTTTCGCTCCTGCAGGCGGAGTTCTGGCTCTACGCGGCCAGGAACCCCGGCGTGCGGGACACGCTCGCCGAACGGATGCGGGAGCCGCGCGAGCTGCTGGCCCGCCTGGTGGAGGAGCGCCGGGGCGAACCGGAAGCGCCGGTGCCGCCGTCGACGGTGGCAACGGTCGTGCTCGCCCTGTTCCAGGGCCTGGTCCGCCAGCGGCGCATCGACCAGGGCAGTGTGCCGCCCGAGTTGTTCGGCCAGGCGTTGCGCTGGCTGTTCGCCGGGCTCGACGAAGAGACGCGACAGCGGAGGGACCAGTCATGACCGAAACCGCGGCACCGGGCCTGCAAGCGCTGTTCGACCCCGCGCACCGGGCGGACCCCTATCCCACGTACCGGCGGTGGCGCGAGGACACGCCGGTCGCCGGGCCGATGCCGGGGCTGTTCGTCGTCACCCGGCACGCCGACTGCGCCGCGGTGCTGCGCGACTCCCGCTTCGGCCACGCCGAGCCGGACGAGCCGAACCTGCTGCGCCCCGCTCCGCCGACGGACGCCGAAACCGCGCTGGTGGACGAAAACGGCAACCCGGTGCGGTCGTTCCTCGGCCTGAACCCGCCCGATCACACCCGGCTGCGCAAGCTCGTTTCCAAGGCGTTCACGCGGCCGATGGTGGCCAGGCTCGCGCCGCGGATCGAGCAGCTCACCACCGACCTTCTCGACGGGATGGCGAAGCGCACCGGGCAGGTGGACCTGATCGAATCGCTGGCCTACCCGCTGCCGGTCGCCGTGATCAGCGAGCTGCTGGGCATCCCGAACGCGGACCGCGACCAGTTCGTCGCGTGGTCGCATTCGCTGGCGCGCGGGCTCGATCCCGATTTCGCGCTGCCGCCGGGTACGCGGGAGAACCTCGTCCGCACCAGGGGCGAGTTCGCCGAGTACATCCGGGGGCTCGCCGCGATCCGGCGCGCCGACCCGGGGGAGGACCTGCTGTCCGCGCTCGTCCAGGTGCACGACAGCGGGGACGTGCTCACCGAGAACGAGTTGCTGGCCACCTGCATCCTGCTGCTGATCGCCGGGCACGAAACCACGGTGAACCTGATCGGGAACGGCACGCTGGCACTGCTGCGGGCACCCGGTCAGCTCGCCGCGCTCCGCGACGAGCCCGAACTGGTCGACCATGCGGTGGAAGAGTTCCTGCGCTACGACTCGCCGGTCCAGCTCACCATGCGCGCCGCGCTCGAGGACGCCGAGATCGGCGGTGTCGAGATCGCTCGCGGATCCGCGGCGCTCCTCGTCATCGGGTCCGCCAACCGGGATCCGGACGCCGTCGCCGACCCCGACGCGCTCGACGTCCGTCGCGAGCCAACACGGCACCTCGCCTTCGGGCAGGGCATCCACTTCTGCCTCGGCGCACCGCTGGCCCGTCTCGAAGCGCGCATCGCGTTCCAGGCGCTGCTCGCGCGCTTCCCGGCGCTCCGGCTCGCCGCGGAACCCGCTTGGAAGGACAACCTCATCCTGCGCGGGCTCGCCACCCTCCCGGTGCACCTGACCTGACCGCTGTCCACCATGACGGCGTCGATGTCGGCGCGCGGCACGACCAGATCCGCCGCCTCGCCGGGAGTGAGCGACGAGGTGCCGGAAGAATTGACGCCCATGATCGAGATGGTGCGGATGCGGGGGCTCCGCGAACTCGAATGACCCCTGCACTGGCATGCTGAGGAGTAGGGGGCGTTTTCCGGCGCCGGCGTTGCGGAGCGCGGATTTTCAACTGGGATTCGGATGCGGGAACAAACCGACGTTGACAGCGCGGAGGAATTGGGTGATCAGCGGCTTCGGGGTCACGGGCCTGTGTGAGTGGTCGTCAGGGTGCCAGCCGTCGTCCTGAATGGTTACCCGAAGCCAACAAGTCCCAGGGGCGCACAGAGAAACGACGCCACAGCAACAAAATCGGCACCTGCAATCGAACCGGGCCGAGGTCAGTCACGACGATCCCGGTAACCCACGAGTCATTCCCAGCCTCGGCGTGGTGTGCGCGTGCCGACTTGGTGCCGGTCGCGGCGCCGGTAGACGACGTAGGGGCGGGCGAGGTACTGGATCGGGGCGCTGAAGGCGTGGACGAGGCGGGAAAACGGCCACAGTGCGAAGAGGAGCATGCCGAGGCCGGTGTGCAACTGGTAGTCGATCGGGGCGTTCGCCATCAGGGACGGTCGCGGGTGCAGGAGCAGGATGCCGCGGAACCACGGGCCGACGGTCAGCCGGTAGTCGTAGGGGCCGCGCAAGCCGTTGTCGATCAGCGTGGTGGCCAGGCCCGCGATCAGGGCGAGCGCCAGCACCACGTACATGTACCGGTCGCTGCGCGAGGTCGCTTGCCGCACGGCGGGGGTGCGCAACCGCCGCCACAGCAGGAGACCGAGACCGCCGACGGTGGCGAATCCGGCGACGGTCCCGGCGGCGAGCGACACCTCGTGGTAGTTCTCCTCGTCGATGCCGAAGAACTCCGTCGCGCCTTCGGGGACCAGCAGGCCGAGTACGTGGCCGCCGACCACCATCAGGAGTCCGAAGTGGAATATCGGGCTGGCGATCTTGAGCAGCTTCGATTCGTGTAGCTGCGACGAGCGGCTCGTCCAGCCGAACTTGTCGTGCCGGTACCGCCAGATCGTCCCGGCGACGAGCAACGCGATGGTGACGTAGGGCGCGGCGCCCCACAGCAGCAGGTTCATCGGCCACCTCCGGCTCCGGTGGGAAAGGGATCGAGACCGACGAGTTCGACCGGCGGTTCGGCCGCGGGCGGTTGTTCCGACGAGGGCATGGTCGCGAGGACCGCGGCGACCGCGTGTTCGTACGGCGTGCCGTGCGCGGCGAGGTTGTCGCGGAGCAGGTTCAGCCCGGCGTGGAAACCGGCGAGCACCTCGTCGTCGAGGGCCGCGGTGGCGAACTCCAATACCACCGGCAGGAAGTCCGGCAGCTCGTTTTCGGCCAGCGCGAACCCTTGTTTCCGGTACTGGGCCTTGAGATCGGCGAGCGCCTGCCCGCGCCTTCGCGTGTCGCCGTGGCTGAACCAGCTCAGGTGCAGGGTGCGCCGCGGCCTGCGGTCGAACACCTCTGTGTAGTGGGCGGCCAGCTCGCCCGCTTCGCCCTCGCGGAGATGGCTGAGCACTCGGGTCAGCTCGTCGTGTCCCGGCGCGGTGGTGCCGAGTTCGTCGAGACATGCTTGCAGGAGAACGAGTTTCCCGAGCACGGCGTCGTCGGGGTACTGCAGGCACCAGCCCGCGATCTGGCGCACGATCGCGCGGGTCCGCCGGTCGACCGGCGCCCGTCGCTTGCGGAGGCTCATCGCCCACCGCGCAGGCTCGGGAAGAGCGAATCGGGCCGGGTGCCCGCGCGCCAGCTGAGCAGATCCACCTGGCCGTCCTCCGGGGAAGGGGCAGGGCCGCCCATGCCCGGCCCGCCGTCGACGTCGAGGCTGCATTCGGTGGCGATGCTCTCCAGGTCGTGCGCCTGCCCGATGCCCGCGGTCGGGATGACGTAGCGCTCGTCGTACTTGGCGAGCGCGAGGAGCCGGTGCATCGCGAACATCTGCTCACCGGTGAGCCCGACGGTGTCGAGCACGCTGTCGTCGGGTTCGCGCCCGAGGTTGACGGCGCGCATGTACGACCGCATCGCGGCGAGCCTGCGCAGTGCATCCCGCACCGGGCCGGGGTCGCCCGCGGTGAACAGCTCGGCCAGGTATTCGACCGGGATCCGCAGCGCGTCGATCGCGCCGAAGAGGTTGCCCGCTTCCTCGCCGTCGAACCCCGTCTCGCTGACCGCTTCGGTGACCGGGGACAGCGGTGGGATGTACCAGACCATCGGCAGGGTGCGGTATTCCGGGTGCAGCGGCAGCGCCAGCCGGTAGTCGTGGATGAGGGCGTACACCGGCGAGCGCTGCGCCGCGGTGATCCAGTCGTGGGGGATGCCCGCGCGTTCCGCGGCCTTGACGACGGCGGGATCGTGCGGGTCGAGCATGATGTCGAGCTGGGCAGGGTAGAGGTCGTGCTCGTGTTCCACCGCGGCCGCTTCGCTGACCCGGTCCGCGTCGTAGAGCACCACGCCGAGGTAGCGCAGCCTGCCGACGCAGGTTTCCGAGCACACCGTCGGCTGGCCCGCTTCCACGCGCGGGTAGCAGAACGTGCACTTCTCGGCCTTGCCCGTCTTGTGGTTGAAGTACACCTTCTTGTAAGGACAGCCGGTGACGCACATGCGCCAGCCGCGGCACTGGTCCTGGTCGACCAGGACGATCCCGTCCTCCTCGCGCTTGTACATCGCCCCCGACGGGCAGCTCGCCACGCACGCCGGGTTGAGGCAGTGCTCGCAGATACGCGGCAGGTAGAACATGAAGGTCTGCTCGAACTCGTACTTGATCTCCACGCCGAGCTGGTCGCGGAGCTTCTCGGCGATCGGATCGGCGGTCCCGTGCTCGGTCGAGCCGCCGAGGTCGTCGTCCCAGTTCGGCCCCCAGCCCGGCTGCATCGGCTTGCCGGTGACGGCGGACTTCGGCGCCGCGGTGGGCACGTCGTCGCCGAGCGGCGCTTCGATCAGCGTCGCGTACTCGTAGGTCCACGGCTCGTAGTAGTCGCTGATCTCGGGCAGGTGGGGGTTGGCGAACACGGAGGCGAGCCGTTTGAACCGGCCGCCCGCGCGGAGCCGGAGGCGGCCGGACTTCGTCCGCTCCCAGCCGCCCTGCCACCGGTCCTGGTCCTCGTACCGGCGCGGATATCCTTGTCCCGGCCGGGTTTCGACGTTGTTGAACCAGGCGTACTCGGTGCCGGCGCGGTTCGTCCACGCCTGCTTGCACGTCACCGAGCAGGTGTGGCAGCCGATGCACTTGTCCAGGTTCATCACCATGGCGAGCTGCGCGAGCACCCGCATCAGTAGGTCACCTCCTGTGCGCGGCGGCGGATCACAGTGACCTCGTCGCGCTGGTTGCCGGTCGGGCCGAGGTAGTTGAAGCCGAAGGAGAGCTGCGCGTACCCGCCGATCAGGTGGGTCGGTTTCATCAGCAGCCTGGTCAGGGAGTTGTGCGTGCCGCCGCGCTTCCCGGTGGCTTCGCTCTTCGGCACGTTCACCGCGCGATCCTGTGCGTGGTAGAGGAAAACGGTGCCGGTGGGCATCCGGTGCGACACGATCGCCCTCGCCACCACGACCCCGTTGCGGTTCACCGCTTCGATCCAGTCGTTGTCGTGTGCGCCGATCGCTTCGGCGTCGGCGGGGCTCATCCAGATCGCCTGCCCGCCACGGGAAAGCGTGAGCATGATCAGGTTGTCCTGGTAGGTCGAATGGATCGACCACTTGCTGTGCGGGGTCAGGTACCGCACGGTCACCTCGGCGCCGTGCGGCCCGATCCTCGGCTCGCCGAAGAGCCGGTGCATGTCCAGCGGCGGCCGGTAGACCGGGAGCGCTTCGCCGAGTTCGTGCATCCAGTCGTGGTCGAGGAAGAAGTGCTGGCGGCCGGTGAGGGTGTGCCACGGTTTGAGCTGCTCGACGTTGATCACGAACGCCGAATACCGCCGCCCGCCGCTTTCGCTCCCGGACCACTCGGGGCTGGTGATCACCGCGGCCGGACGCGATCGCGTGTCGGCGAAGGAGATCCGCTTGCCTTCGTGTTCGCTGGCGAGGTGCGCCATCTCGGTGCCGACGCGCTTCTCCAGCGTACGGAACCCCTGGGTGGCCAGCCTGCCGTTGGTGGTGCCGGAGAGCGCGAGCACCGCGTCCGCGGCGCGGATGTCGGTGTCGATGCGCGGACGGCCCTTGGCCGGTCCCGATTTCGCGGCTCCGTTCTTCGCGCGCAACCAGTCCACTTCGGACCGCACGTCGTAGGTGACCCCTTTCGACGAGGTGCCCAGTTCGTCGAGCAGCGGACCGAGTGCGGCCAGTTTCGCCGCCACGGCGGGGTAGTCGCGTTCCACCACGGTCAGCTGCGGCATCGTGACGCCCGGGATCGCGTCGACCTCGCCGTGGCGCCAGTCGCGCACGACGCCGCCCGGTTGGGCCAGTTCGCTCGCGGTGTCGTGCGTCATCGGGGTGGCCACGAGGTCCTTTCGGACACCGAGGTGTGTCTCAGCCAGCTCGCTGAACCGCTTCGCGATGGTGTGGAACGCGTCGAAGTCGGTCCTGGTCTGCCACGGTGGGTCGACCGCGGCGTTGAACGAGTGCACGAACGGGTGCATATCGGTGGAGGACAGGTCGTGCTTCTCGTACCAGGTGGCGGCGGGGAGCACGAGATCGGCGAACAACGTGGTGCTCGTCATCCGGTAGTCCAGTGCCAGCAACAGGTCGAGCTTGCCCTCGGGCGCTTCGTCTCGCCATTCAACGGTTTTCGGCCGCAGCTCCGGCGGGGCCTCGGCGGCGCGGAGGTTCGCGTCGGTGCCCAGCAGGTGGCGCAGGAAGTATTCGTGCCCCTTCGCCGAGGAGCCGAGCAGGTTGGACCGCCACACGGTGAGCACGCGCGGCCAGTTCTCCGGCGCGTCGGGATCCTCCGCGGCGAACCCGAGCGTGCCCTCGCGCAGCCGCTCGACGACGTGCGCGGCGGGATCGGCGCCCGCGGCTTCGGCCTGGTCGACGAGATCGAGCGGGCTGGTGTCGAAGGTCGGGAACGACGGCATCCAGCCCAGCCGCGCCGACGTGGCGAGCGTGTCGGCCGCGCTGGTCCCGGCGAGCGTGCCTTCGGCCAGCGGTGAAGCGAGCGCGTCGTTGCGCACGCCGTCGTAGCGCCACTGCCCGGTGTGCAGGTACCAGTAGGCCGTGCCGATCATCTGGCGCGCGGGGCGGACCCAGTCGGCGGCGCCGGCCAGCGTCGCGTGCCCGGTGAGCGGCCGCACCTTTTCCTGGCCGACGTAGTGCGCCCAGCCGCCGCCGTTGCGGCCCTGGCACCCGGTCAGCGTCAGCAGCGCCAGGAAGGAGCGGTAGATCGTGTCGGAGTGGAACCAGTGGTTGGTGCCCGCGCCCATCAGGATCATGCACCGGCCCTGCGACGCTTCCGCGGTTTCGGCGAACTCCCTGGCGATCCTGGCCACCCTCGCCGCGGGCACCGAGGTGATCCGCTCCTGCCACGCGGGCGTGTACGGCTCTTCCGCGTCGTCGTAGCCGGACGGCCACGAGCCGGGCAGCGCTTCTCGCCGCACCCCGTACTGGGCGAGCAGCAGGTCGAAAACCGTGGTGACCAGCTTTCCGCCCACGTGCGCGGCGGGGACGCCACGGCGCAGCACCGCGCTTTCGCTGTCGGTGGCGTCGAAACGGGGCAGCAGCACCGTGACGTCGCGACGGTCCGCGCTGCCGAGCATGGTCAGCCTCGGCACCACGTCGCCGAGATCGAGGTTCCACCGCCCGCGGTCGGTTTCGTTCCACCGGAAGCCCGCGGATCCGTTCGGTACCACGGGTTCACCGGTGCGGTCGTCGATCAGGACGGTCTTCCACTCCGGTTGCGCGCCGTCGCCGCCGAGATCGGCCTCGGTGAGGAACTTCCCCGGTACCAGCGCGTCGTGCCGTTCGGTGAGGGTGACCAGGAAGGGCAGATCGGTGTAGCGGCCGGCGTAGCCGGTGAAGTACGGCACCGTGCGGTCGACGAAGAACTCCTTCAGCAGCACGTGCCCCATCGCCAGCGCGAGCGCCGCGTCGGTGCCGGGGTGCGGTGCCAGCCATTCGTCGGCGAACTTGGTGTTGTCCGCGTAGTCCGGTGAGACCACCACGACCTTCTGGCCCCGGTAGCGCGCCTCGGCCATCCAATGCGCGTCGGGCGTGCGGGTCACCGGGACGTTGGACCCCCACATCACCAGGTAGGCCGCGTCCCACCAGTCCGCGGACTCCGGCACGTCGGTCTGGTCCCCGAACACCTGCGGCGAGGCGACGGGCAGATCGGCGTACCAGTCGTAGAAGGAGAGCATGGGCGCACCGATCAGCGCCATGAACCGCGAGCCGACCGCGTGCGAAACCATGGACATCGCCGGGATCGGGGAGAAACCGGCGATCCGGTCCGGGCCCCTGGTCGCGATGGTGTGCACGTGCGCGGCCGCGGCCATCTCGGCAGCCTCGTCCCAGGACACCCTGACCAGCCCGCCCTTGCCCCGTGCGCGCTGGTAGCCCCGCCGTTTCACCGGATCGTCCACAATGGATCGCCATGCGAGCACGGGATCGCCGAGGCGGCGTCGCGCGTCGCGGTACATCTCGACGAGCACGCCGCGCGCGTATGGGAACCGCACGCGGGTGGGGGAGTAGGAGTACCAGGAGAAGGACGCGCCGCGCGGGCACCCCCTCGGCTCGTACTCGGGGCTGTCCGGGCCCACCGAGGGGTAGTCGGGATCCTGGCTCTCCCAGGTGATGATGCCGTCCGAGACGTACACCTTCCACCGGCACGAGCCCGTGCAGTTCACCCCGTGCGTGGACGGGACGACCTTGTCGTGGCTCCACCGGTCCCGGTAGAACGCGTCACCGTCGCGGCCGCCGACCCGGTGCACCGCGTGCAGGTCGGCCGAGCTTTCCGCGCGGGTGAGGTACCGGCCGAGCCGGAGCAGCGCGTCCGAGGCGCGGTCATCGAGTGCGTCGGCGGCTTTTCCGGCCCGCCGGGTGATACGACCAGCCAATTCTTTGGCCTCCATCGGAAACAGACGCGATGAATGAGCCCGGCCGGAGGAGTGAATTCGGCCAGGTGTGGCAGGGAACGCTCCGACTGTAGCGCGGTTGCCGGGTACTTCGCCGCCGGGGTGGGAATGCGCGGTGCGGTTCACTCGAAACGACCATGCATTTCGGGGATCTGGTGCGTGCTTGTCCGAAATGGTCTGAAAAGTGCCTCGGTAAGCGCCAGTAGGGGTACCTACCGAAATTCCGCGTCAATGGAACGGCGTTGATAAGCAGTGTTGATGAAATAAAGGCGGAGAAATTTTCCTTGCGCCGGGGAAGAGGGGTTGCCGGAGGGGCGCCGCACCGAGGGGGCGGCGCCGTGGCGTGAAGATCATTGCCATGAGGCAACAGTTAGCGTAGGGCAACGGTTCGCCGGAAGTCGATCACCCGGTGAGGTGATCACTGTCTCAGGGGCGTCCGAGGGCCGGGGGCGCCTGGTGGCGCATTCTCACCCCTCACGGCGGGGAGCATGCCGAGGCTGATGCCCTGAAGGTCGCCTTCGGGGCACAGGCACGGATCGCCGAACCTCTACCTCAGCCGTCGTGCCGCATCTTGTCACCGCGGGTGGAGGCGTCGTGCCCGGAGCTGTCACGGTCGCGGGAGGTGTCCTCGTCGAGCTGTCCGCTCGCGTCGGCGAACGAGCGCAGGGCGCGTGCCACGGTCGACCGCCGCGACGAAGGAAGCTCCGCCATGACGGCGCGCAGCCGCTGAAGCCGCACGGCGTTCACCTTGGCGAGCAGGCGACGGCCGGCCGCCGAAATGCGCAGCAGCACCTCGCGCCTGCTCGCCGGGGACGTCCGGCGCAGGACCAGGCCGGCGTCGACCAGCTTGGCGCACAGCCTGCTCGTGGCCGACGGCACGATGCCGAGCAGATCGGCGAGGTCCCCCAGATTGGTTTCGCCGTGCTCGTCGAGCAGGGTCAGCGTCCGCAGCTGCGCCGGCGACACCGCGTCCGCCACCGCGGCCGTCGCGCGGACGGACACCGCGACCATCACCTTCGCGGCGGCCAGCAGCGCCGCGTCCTCGTCCGCGGAACCCGTCGCGCGCTGCTCGGCCATCCGCACACAGTAGGCGAACGGTGCGCGGTTTCGGGTACGGCTACCGGTCGATCGCGTCGAAGAGGTAGCCGGTGGTGCCGCTGATGACGAGCCCGTGGTCGTTTTCCTCGACGGTCATGTCGCCGCCCAGCGTGGTGACCTTGATCGGGAACGGCATGCCCCACGCGCGGTGCGCGATGTAGGCGGTGCCGCCGACGCCGGTGCCGCAGGCGAGGGTTTCGTCCTCGGTGCCCGGTTCGTAGGTGCGGATGGCGACCCGGTCGCCGTGCCGTTGCGCGAAGTCGACGTGCAGGCCCTCGGGATGGTTGAGGCGAAGGCAGAGCTGGTGGTCGAACCGCAGCGCCGCGCCGCGGGTCCGGACGTCGACCGCGTCCAGGTCGCCGACGTCGAGGACGAGGTGGGGCAGCCCGCTGAAGACGAACCACCGGTCCTCCTCGAGGCGCCGGAACTCGCGCCCGTGCCCGAGCGCGACCCTGATCCGGTCGTTGGCAGCGGAGACCCATTTGAGGCCGTCGTCGGTGGCGATGAAGTCCTCCGCCGGGGAGATGTAGTTCCGCTCCACGCAGTAGCGCGTCGAGCACCGCAACGCGTTCCCGCACATCTGGGAATGCATTCCGTCGCCTTCGAAGTACGTCATCCGCACATGTCTGCGCGTCATCGAGAGAAAGGAGATCCCGTCCACCCTGATCGCGGTGAAGCTCCGGCACAGCGCACGCGCCAGTGCGCCGTCTATGTCGCTTTCGGACAGTCCACTGAGGTCGGTGTCCACGACCAGGATGGTGTTCCCGTTGCCGTGCATGAGTGCGAACCGCACGCGGTCCAGCTTGATCTCGCCGACCATCCGCTGCCGCAGCGCGTGGTAGTCGGCATCGAGCGTGTCGTTGTCGAGGTTCAGCGTCATCGTGGTCTCCAATTCCGGGCAGGTCACAGCGGACGGGCGGGAATTCCTCGCCAGCCGCTGGCATCGGGGAGGGTTTCGCCCTTCATCACCAGCGAATCGGCGTCGAGGAACGATCCGGCGGACGCTTCGGCGTCGTAGAGGACGACGGCGTGGCTGCCGACCGACGCGCTCGCCCCCGCCTTCGAGTACGACATCTTCATCACCCGGTCCTCGAACAGGTGCGTCTGCAGGTCGGCTTCCTGGCCGATCATCGCGTCGTCGCCGATTTCGACCAGGTCGAACTCGGTGAAGGAGACGCTGTTGAGCCAGACACGGCGGCCGACGCGGACGCCGAACAGCCGCACCAGCGGGGAAATCCACGGTGTGCCGGTGAAGTTCCCGACGAGCTGGGGCACCGCGACCGCTTCGTACAGACCCGTGATGAGCTCGGTGCCGCGAACCCAGGTGCCCCAGTAGGGTTCGGTGCGCGGGCGGTACCTGCCCATCACCAGCCACTTGAGCGCGGCCGTCACGAGGGTGTTCGCCAGCCCGACCGCCAGCGTGATCGCGGGCAGGAGCGCGGCCACGGCCAGCAGCGGGACGTGCGCGAGCAGCTGGGCCATCGCGTAGAGCCCGGCGAACGTGCCGAGCGCGGTGAGCATGGACGGCATGAAGACGCGGAAGAGTTCGAGGAACAGCCTGCTCGCCACCAGCCCCGGGGTGGGGGCGTAGGTCAGCTTCTCGGGGAACTTGGCGCTGATCTGGCGGCGTGGCAGGAAGAACGACGGCGAGCCGAGCCAGGTGGTCTCCGGGTCCATCGGCTTCTCCGGCGGTACCGACATCACACCGAGCAGGCTGTTGTCGCCCATTTTCGCGCCGCCCGGTACCAGCGCGACGTTGCCGACGAACCCGCGGTTGCCCAGTTCGGCCGGGTTCAACGCGACCTGCCCGCGGTGGTAGACGCCGGGGGCGATGACGACCCCCGCGGCGAGGAAGCACTGGTCGCCGAACCGGGCGAGGTCGACGTTGAGGTGGGTCGGGACCGCCACCTCGCACCACTTGCCCATGCGCAGCCCGAGCGCGCGCAGGACCGGAATGGCGTACAGCGTGCAGAAGACGGTGCGGATCTGCAGCACGATCTGGTCGAGCAGCCGGTTGGACAGCCACAGCCGGAGTCCGAAGGCCCCGCGGTCGGAGTAGAGGCCGGGCCGCACCCGTGGCAGCACCGCCCGTTTGCCCACGATCAGCAGCGCGCAGGCGACGAGTACGAGGAGCGGTCCGGCGAGGACGGCGCTGGCCACCACGAAGCCGATGCCACCGTCGTTGAGCGCGATCACGAGCACCGCGCCGCTGGGGATCAGCAGCATCGTCGGCAGCAGGAGCAGCAGCAGGCTCCCGGCGAGGTATCCGGCGATGATCGACGCGCGCCACGGGCGGGTGTCGGCGCGCTCGGCCATGGTGGCCAGCAGCGCGGGCATCGCGGGAAGGCGCCGCAGCGGAACGCCGGCCCAGTGCTCGTCCGACGGCACGCGGAGATCCGCGTGCACGAGGGACTGGTGCCCGACCGAGGCGTTCGCGCCGATGTCCGCCCCGGCCAGCACGGCGGTGTTCGTGCCGACGTGGGCGCCGTCGCCGATCCGGACGGGGGCGAGCCGGAGCCGCCCGCCGTCGACGAGGTAGGTCTCGATGCGCGCCCGGTCGCCGATACTGACGTCGTCGCCGATCTCGACGAACTTCGGCAGGCCGATCATCGGGGTGGCGAGCTGGCAGCGCTTGCCGATCTTCGCGCCCATCAGGCGCAGGTACGGCGTCATCAGCGGGGTGCCCGCCAGCACCGGTAGTGGTGCGAGCGCGGCGATCCTGGCGTGGAACCAGAACCGCAGGTAGGTCAGCCCCCACAACGGGTACCAGCCGGGCCGGACGCCGGCCAGCACCAGGCGGCAGCCCAGTACCGGCAGCGCGAACGTGGTGACCAGGAACCAGCCTGCCCAGATGGGGATGACGGTGGCGAGGTCGAGGCTGTCCATGGCCGCGGTCGCGCCGGTGCCGGGGGCCAGCCCGGCGCCCACCTTGTCCAGTGCGAAGAACAGCAGCGCGAGGGTGGGCGCGGACATCAGCCCCAGCCAGCCGTAGAGCAGCACGAACTGGGCGAGGCCGCAGGCCCACACGCGCAGGGACGAATGCCGGATCGGTTCCGGTGTTCCCGTCGCGGTGCGGTCGGTGGTGCTCGAAGCGGCGGCGAGTTCCGTTTCGACGTACTTGGCGAGGCCGCGCAAGGTCGGGTGGGCGTAGACGTCTTCCATCGCCAGTCCTCGCATGGCGGGAAGCGCGCGCAGCCGCGACACGAGGCGGGCGGCGGTCAGGGAATGCCCGCCGAGATCGCAGAAGAAGTCGGCCTCCACCGACACCTCCGGCTGGTCGAGGATCCGCGCGCAGGCCTCGGCGAGTTCGGTCTCCAGCGGACCTTCCGGCGGCACGTGTGCGCCCGCGACGGAGCCGAGCGGCCGCGAGGTGGGTGGCGGCAGCGCGGAACGGTCCACTTTGTCCGCCGCCAGCAAGGGAAAGCGGTCGAGCACCTCGACGAACGACGGGATCATGTACGGCGGCAGCCGTTGCCGCAGTGTCGTGTGCAACCGGCCGCGGAGCCGCGCGTGCCCGGGATCGGACCCGTTGTGGGGGCGAAGGGTGAGGTAGGCGACGAGGTCCGGCACCCCGTCGCGGTCGAGCATGGTGACGACCGCGTTCTCGACGGCGCTGTCGTCGCGGATGACCTGTTCGATCTCGCCCAGTTCGATGCGGTAGCCCCGGATCTTGACCTGGGTGTCCATCCGGCCGAGGAACTCGTACTCGCCATCGGGCGTGCGCGTGCCGAGATCACCGGTGCGGTACACCCTCGGCACCTCGGCGCGATCGCGTGCGACGGGGTTGGGGATGAACCGCTCCGCGGTCAGCTCGGCGCGGTTCAGGTAGCCGATGCCGACGCCGGGCCCGCCGATGCAGATCTCGCCCGCCTCGCCGTCGGCCACCTCGCACAGGTCTTCGTCGAGCACGTAGAAGCGGTAGGTCGGGAACGGGGTGCCGAGGGTGACCGGGCGGTTCGGCAGCAGTTCGGTGCAGCTCGACGAAACGGTGGTCTCGGTGGGGCCGTAGCAGTTGAGGATGCGGCGGCCTGGCCGGGACCACCGGCGCACCAGGTCGGGTGGCATCGCCTCCCCGCTCACCAGCAGGCAGCGCACCGAAGGCGGGTCGTCCTCCACCGTGGTCAGGAGCGTCGGCACGCTGCACAGCACGGTGACGCCGTGCTCGGTGAGGAAGTCGGTGAGGCCGTTCCCGAACCGGCGGGCGTCGTTGGGCCCGGCGATGAGCGTGGCACCGGCGACCCAGGCGGGCCACATTTCCTCGAGGTGGAAGTCGAAGCTGATCGACATGCCCTGGTACACCCGGTCCGACGCGGTCACGCCGTAGATCGGGGTGGCGACCCGCAGGAAGTTGGCGATGCTCGCGTGCGAGATCACCACGCCCTTCGGCTTGCCCGTCGAGCCGGAGGTGTAGATGACGTAGCACGGCGATTCGGGGTCGATGGCGATGCCGGGGCGGTCACCGGAGTGCGCGGCCAGTTCCTCGCCTGCCAGGTCGAGTTCGAGCACGGGGCAGTCGAGTGCCCGTGTCCGCTCCCGCGACTCCGAAGTGGTCACCAGGTCGCTCAAGCCGGCGTCGGAAACCATGTAGGCCAACCGGTCCTCGGGGAACGACGGGTCGATCGGCACGTACGCGGCCCCCGACTTGAGCACCCCGAGCACGGCGACGTAGGTGTGCAACGACCGCGGCAGCAGGATTCCGACGGTGTCGCCTGGCCGGACGCCGCGGTCCCGGAGCAGCCGCGCCAGCCTGTTCGCTTCGCGGTCCAGTTCGCGGTAGCCGAGTTCGGCGGAGCCGCAGACCACGGCGACCGCGTCCTGGCGAAGGTCCGCGGTCTGTTCGAAGTAGTCCGGGAGTACGCGCGCCTGCCGGGTGGTGAGCACCGCGGTGGTGCGCGCCGGTACCGCGCCGGTGGATATCCCCGGCGAGTCCAAGCTCGTCATGTTCGGTCCCCTCTGCGTTCCCCGAAGATCGGTTTTCGGTGCGGTTGAGCCGGAAAAAGCTCCTACGGGCAGGAGTCCTCGATGGCGTCGAGGAGGATGTCGCACGCGATGTCGACGACGTCGGCGGTCACGGTCAGCGGCGGCATGAGGCGGACCACCCCGTCGGCGCGGCCGCCGAGCTCGACGATCAACCCGTTCCGCAGCGCCAGCGCCTGCACCGAAGCCGCCGCCTCGCTCGCGGGCCCGCCGCCGCGCGGATCGGCGAGCTCGATGCCCCAGATCAGGCCGAGGCCGCGGACTTCGCGGACCCACGGGTGGTGCTGGAGGACGGCCAGCCGCTGGCCGAGTTGCGCGCCGCGCCGTCGCACGTTGCCGAGCACGTCGTCACGCCGGACGACGCGCACCGCTTCGGCGCCCGCGGCGAAGGCGACCTGGTTTCCCCGGAAGGTGCCGGTGTGCGCGCCGGGCGCCCAGGTGTCGAGCCGCTGGTGGTAGAACAGCAGCGCCACCGGCATGCCGATCCCGCTCAGTGCCTTGGACGCGACGATCACGTCGGGCTCGATGTCGTACTGCTCGAAGGCGAACCACGTCCCGGTCCGGCCGCAGCCGGTCTGGACCTCGTCCACGACGAGCGGGATGCCCAGTTCGGCGGTGACGTCGCGGATCCGGCGCACGAACTCCCGCCGCGCCGGGATGACCCCGCCTTCGCCCTGCACCATTTCCAGCACCACCGCGGCGGGCGGCGCCATCCCGCCGTTGGCGTCGTGCAGCGACCGCTCCAGGACACTGGCGCAATTGGTGTCGCAGGTGTCCTTGCGCAGCCCGATCGGGCACCGCGCGCAGTAGGAGTACGGGAAGAAGTGCACACCGGGCATGCCGTTGGCGATCGGCTGCTTCTGCGACAGCAGACCGGTCAGCGCCATCGCGGCGTGCGTGGAGCCGTGGAAGCCGCCCTGGAACGACACGACGTCACCGCGACCGGTCGCGGTCTTGCAGAGCTTGAGCGCGGCGTCCACGGCGTTCGCCCCGGTCGGCCCGCAGAAGTGCACCTTCATCTTGTCGCGCAGTGCTTCCGGGAGCATGGAAAGCTGCGCGTCGATGAAGTCCCGCCGCACCGAAGTGGGGAAGTCGAGCCCGTGGGTCAGCGTGGCGAACTGGCCGGTCGCCGCCCGCATGACCTCGGGATGGGCGTGCCCGAGCGAGAGAACGCCCGCGCCGGCGAGGAAATCGATGAACACGTTGCCGTCCACATCGCGGACGTAGCTGCCCTGCGCGTCGGCGATCGCGATCGGGAAGTGCCGGGAGTAGACCCTCGCGTTGGACTCCCACCGGTCCTGGTGCGCCAGCAGCTCGGCCGAGCGCGGGCCGGGCAGGTCACCCGTTACGTGCGGCCACGGCTGGCGCGATGCCTTGGGGCCGCCAAGGGTGCCGGTCATCGGGTTCTCCTCGCCGGGGCGCGCACGCCCCTTGTCTGGTCCATAGTGGACATCCAGATAGGCTGGCGAGTCCGCCGCCGGGCTCACCGCCGCGCTCCCTGCGGCTGGTGCAGCCCGAACGCGCGGTGCAGCGCGCCGACCGCGGCCTCGATCCGCCGTGCGGGCACCACGGCGGTGAGCCTGCTCGGCGACGTGGCCATCGCGGGTACCGCGGCATCCGGTTCCGCCGCGGCGCGCAGCAGCCCGATCAGGTACCTCGGGTCGTCGAGCAGGGCGACTCCGACCACCGAGATCGACCCGAACCCGTCGTCGATCTCGCAGCGGGCGCCGAGCCGCTCGGCCACTTCGCGCACGACGTCCGCGGACGCGGCCTGCCCGCGCGCGGTGAACCGCAGATCGCCGGGGGCGTGCCAGGTCAGCACGTCCGGTCTCAAGCCGAGTCCGATCAGTTCGACGAGAGCGCGGGCGCACCGGCCCCGCGGTACGTCGCCGCAGGTGAGCCGCACGAGCCGGACCTGGCGTTCGTGGGCGATCCCGACGACCTCGGGCCCTGCCTCCAGCGGCGGCGCGTCCTCGACCGTGGTGCCCGCGCCCTCGCCCGCGGAATGCGTCACCAGAAGCGGGACAGCGCGTCGTTCGGCCAGTGCCACCGATCTCGGGTGCAGTACCCGTGCGCCGTTGCCTGCCAGCTCGGTCATCGCGCGGTAGGACACCGATGGCAGCGGTGTGGAGTCGCGCACGATGCGGGGGTCCGCGGTGTGGACCCCTTTGACGTCGGTGTAGATCTCGCAGCTCACGCCGAGCGCGGCGGCGAGCGCGACCGCCGTGGTGTCCGAGCCGCCTCTGCCGAGGGTGCGCAGTTCCCCGTCGCGGTCGCGGCCCTGGAATCCCGCCACCACGACGACCTGCGCCTCACGCAGCCGGTCGAAGATCCGGCTCGCGTCGACGTGCGCGATCACCGCGTCACCCGCGGGCCCGTCGACCACCACCCCGGCCTGGTCCCCGGACAGCGAAACCGCTTTCACACCACGGCGTTGCAGCGCCAGCGCGAGCACCGCGGCCGACGCCTGCTCGCCGGTGGCCATGAGCTGGTCCAGTTCGCGGGGATCGGGCCGGATGGCGACCTTTCCCGCCAGCGTGACCAGATCGTCGGTGGTGGCGCCCATCGCGGAGACGACCACGACGACCTGCTGACCGCGCTCGGCGGCGGTGGCGATCTTGGTGGCGACCGCGCGCACCAGTTCGGGGGTGGCCAGTGACGAACCGCCGTACTTCCGCACCACCAGTCCCGATGGTGCCGCGCCGCCGAGCCGGATGGACGTGCGCGGATCAGGCGAGACCGTTTCCGGCACCTCGCAAGAATTGTTCATGAGCTCCAGACCCCTCGATGTGTAGAGTTCCGCGCACGACTGAGCTGGCTTCGGCGCGGTGCGCTCGGAAGCCGCCATGGCGGAACACGTCAAAGGGGTGGCGCCATAGCTCGCTGCGGATGCCCCGGCGGCGGAAGAAAGGCCGGGGCGGACAGTTTTGTGAATTACCTTCGCGATAGCGTGGCCTGCGAGGTCACGCGTGGAATCGGGAACCCCCATCGGCGCTACATCGGCATGCTTCCCGGCGAGGCTGGCAACACGGTTGATCGCGGCGGGCCGGAGTCGTGCACGATGTCTCGTTCGAGCCATTTGTGCCGGGTACCATTGTTCGGCTCGATGTCTTGCCGAGGCGACTGGACACAGCTCTCCACTCCTGTGGTGGCGCAGGGAATTAGCCGGACGTACCCGGCTCAACCGTCTACGAATGTAGCGCAACGGGGAACTCCCCGATACCTCCGGAAGAGTTGCCGCAAACGGCGGTACGGGATACGCCGCTATTCATGATCAACTGCACGATATGGATGCCTGGTTTGTCGCCACGGTGCAGGTTTGTGCCGAACGATTGTCATTCTTGCCCGGTTTAGGTCTCGCGCGCGGCGGTGCGGACTGATGCACGTGCGCAATGGTGCTGCACTAGTGGAGTATTGTCGATGTGCGAGTGGGTCCGGTACCGGAAACCCTGGTTCTTCGAGTGCAAGTAACCAACTGGCAAATCGGTGGCGCGGCGAATGTGAATCTAAGCGGAGTGGTGAAATAGGGATGACGGCGTGAATGCCCTCATGGTTGCGCCGGCGGGGGCGGCGGGGGCGGTGCGACCGGCCGCATCGCCGCGTGCCCGACGGGGTTCAGCGACACCTTCCACCCGGCTCGGCGCAGCACCGCCACTGCTTCATCGGCGAAACCGTGCAACGCGTCCCGCGGCGCCAGTTCGATCGGCCGCGCGTTTTCGACGCTGAACGCGAATTCGCGGGCCACCAGCCGGTCCGATTCCTTGCGGTAGACGGTGTAGCGCGAACTCGCCGGATGTGCCCGGTTGCTACCGCAGGGGAAAGGCCACCCGGCCGCAGCAGGGTCGCCACCCAGTCCGGCGCGCGCTCCCGGAGGCTGTCCTTCTCGTAGTGCCGCAAGGGATCGTGGACCAGCTTCCCGTGCGAGGTGGCCGCATCGCAAGGCCCGTCAGAATGTGGGAGCAGCGGCAGCAGGCGATTCAGCAGGCCGCGGGACCGGGCACGGGTCCCCGCCGGATCGACGTCCACGGTACGCGGCGTTCCACTCCGCAGCCTTGTCCGCCATCCGCCTTCCCCCAGCGGTTTCCGAAGTCGCGCGACCGGGATCAGGGCAGGCGCAGGTGGATCCGCGTGGTGGTGCCCGACGGGCCGGTGTGCACGCGGACCAGGTCGGCGATCTGGTTGACCAGCAGCAGACCGCGGCCGTGGAGCTGCCGGGGGCTGGCGGGGTGGCGCCCGGCGAGCGGGTCGGTCAGCGTGCCGGCGTCGTGGACCTCGCACACCAGGTGGGTGTCGTCGGTCCAGATCCGCAGCACACCGCTTCCGCCGCCGTGGGCGATGCTGTTCTCCGCCAGTTCGGACGCGGCCAGTTCGAGATCGGAGGTCCGCCGCTCGTCAAGGCCCGCGTGCCGCGCGTGCGCGGTGACGAGGCGGCGCGCTTCGACGAGGTTCGTGACGTCGACGGTGATCCGGGTGGCGGCGACGGGTTCGGGCAGCGGCCGGTTGTAGCCCGCGACGATCCGGCCGGGGTCGTAGCGGCCGCTCGGCCGCGGCCCGTCGGTGCCGATGACCACGGGGTGCGTGGCGTGCGCGTCGTCCAGTACCCGGTCGTCCAGCCCGGCGGCGTCGTACGGGCACAGGATCGTCGCCGTCCTGCCCGCGAACGCGAGGTTGATCAACGCCTCGTGCTGCGCGCACGCCGGGTACTCGGTTTCCGAGCGGCCCGGCCAGATCGGTTCGCCGATGATGCGGACGCGGTGGCCGGGGTGGGCGTCGGCGAAGGCCCGCAGTACGCCGGGGATGATCCTGGCCGGGTTGCGGCCCGCTTCGGTCATGTCCACCAGGTGCACCCGGCGCGCCGTCGCACCGAGTGCGGCCCGCAGCACCTTCAGGTTCTGCTCCGGCAACGCCGCCGCGACCGGCTCCCCGGCGGCGAGACCCGCTTCGAGGAAGGGAACGGTGCCGTCGAGGAACTCCCGCTCGCCGCGGTAGAACAGCGCCGGGTGCACGAACGGCTCCTCGTCCTCGAGAATTCCCGTCGTGCTTGTTCCGTTCACCGTGGCCACCGCCTTCGAAACTCCGCCCGCCAGAGTAGGACTCCCCGGTGGTTCGGGTAGCGCGCGGGGGTGGTTCCCGCCCGCGCGTCAGGCTCGCGGCGGATCGGCCCGCCGGAACGCGACGATCGGCAGTTGCCCGGCCAGCCGTCGCCGCGCGCGCTCGGTGCCGTCGTACCGCCACCCCACGAGCTTGCTCAACAGCCGGTGGATCACCGGGAGCACCCACCGGTTGCGGTGTTCGTAGGCCGCGAGCACCTCGGCGGCCTCGGTTTCGCCGAGGACCCGGTGCGCGGGCGCGAACTTCCGCCTGCCGACGGCGACCTCGATCGCGGGAGCGGACCGGATGTTGCGGTACCAGTCGGCGGAGCGGCCCATGCCCGCCACGACCATGACCTCGCCGTCGCCGGCGCCGATCACTTCGAGCACGGTCCGGTACCGGCGGCCGGACCGGCGACCGGTGTGGGTCACGCAGAGGAAGCGCTCTCCGAGCACCCAGCCGAGATTCCGCTCGTAGAGCCGGACCGGGGCGCGGAACAGCGCCCGTACGGGCTTGGTCATCCGCGGCGGCCCCGGCGCGCGTTCCAGTAGTACGACCTTCCGGCCGAGCGCGGCCATCCGGTTCACCAGCGCGAGACCGGCGATGCCCGCCCCGCAGATCACCACCTTCATCCGGCATCCTCCTCGACGGTCTTCGCATCGGGCACCAGCCTGCGCAGCACCGGTCCGATCGAGGCGGCGGTAAGCCCAGGGTCGAGGCCGCGGTGCAACAGGATCCCGTCGATCGTCGCGGCCACGACCGCGGCCGTCCCCGCTGGATCGGGTACCCGCCACCGGGCGAGCGCGTCGGCGAACCGGCGGCGGAAGTCCGCCACGATCTCCGTCATCGCGTGCCGCAGGTCGTCATCGCGCGTCGCCGCGAGATAGGTCTCCGTGAACACCATCGACGCCGGGTCGCGCCCGGAGTACTCCTCCAGCGCCGCGAGCATGGTGTCGACCGCGTCCGTCGCGCTTCGAGCCTGCTCGAACAGGGCGTGCACGCCGGACAGCATTTCCCGCATCGTTCCGAGAGCGGCCTGGGACAGCAGTTCCCGCACCGACGAGAAGTGGTAGTGCACGACGCCGGGGGTGACCCCGGCCCGCTCGGCCAGCAGCCGCGTGCTGACCGCGGACCAACCTCGTTCCGGGATCAGTTCGACCGCCGCGCGCAGCAGCCGCCGCCGTACCTCCTGCCCTCGCAGCGCGATCGGGGAAGTCATGCCCCTCCTTCGCAGGTCGATCGTCCAGGTCGATTGCCTTGGACGAATGCCCAAACTGTACGAGTCCAGCGGTGTCCGCGGCAACCTCTGTGACGGGAACTACGCTTGCCTAAATCTATTAGGTAAATTATCGTGCCTTATAGGCAATCAAGGGAGGGGTTATGGCACGCGCGGGACTGACCGCGGAGCGCCTGACGCGAGCCGGTGCGGAACTGGCCGACGAGGTCGGCTTCGACGAGGTCACCGTTTCGGCGCTGGCCAGGCGTTTCGACGTCAAGGTCGCGAGCCTGTATTCGCATCTGAAGGGTTCGCACGACCTCAAGGTCAGGATCGCCCTGTTCGCGTTGGGCGAGCTGGCCGATCTCGCCGCGGCCGCACTGGCCGGACGGGCCGGCCGGGACGCGCTCACCGCGTTCGCCGACGTTTACCGTGACTACGCCACGGAACATCCCGGCCGCTACGCGGCCACCCAGTTCCGGCTCGACCCGGAAACGGCGATGGCCAGCGCCGGGGTCCGGCACGCGCAGATGAACCGGGCGCTCCTGCGCGCCTACGACCTGGCCGAGCCGGACCAGACCCACGCGGTCCGGCTGCTGGGCAGCGTCTTCCACGGTTACGTGAGCCTCGAACTGAATGGCGGTTTCAGCCACAGCGCGCCCGGTTCGCAGGAGAGCTGGGAACGCATCTTGGACATTCTCGACGCGCTCCTGCGGCAGTGGCCCGCCGCGTCGTCACACCCCGGAAACGAGTAGCGGGAAGAAAAAATGCACACCACCCCGATCACCACGGACATCCTGCGCGGCGCACTCGAACTGGAGCCCACCGAGCGCGGCGTGCTGCCGCACCGGCTTCCGGCGCGGGCCCGCGCCCAGTGCCCCGACGCGCGGCTCGCGATGGCCGAGACCCAGCCCTCCGGGGTCAGGTTGGTGTTCCGCACCAGCGCCACCTTCGTCGAGCTGGAGACGGTGCCGACCCGGATGGTCTACACCGGCGCGCCGCCCCGTCCGGCCGGCGTGTACGACCTGGTCGTCGACGGCCGTCTCGCGGGCCAGGCCAGTGCCGACGGCGGCGACACGCTGACCGTCGACATGGCCACCGGCTCGACCGAGAACCGGCGAGGCCCCTCCGGTGCGGTCCGGTTCCCCGGCTTGCCCGCGCGCCCGAAGGACGTCGAGATCTGGTTGCCGCACAACGAAATCACCGAACTCGTCGCCCTCCGCACCGATGAGCCCGCCGAGGCTGTGTCGACGCGCGGTCGCCGGGTGTGGCTGCACCACGGCAGTTCGATCAGCCACGGTTCCAACGCGGCGAGCCCGACCACCATCTGGCCCGCGCTCGCCTCGGCGGCCGCCGGCGTCGATTTGATCAACCTCGGTTTCAGCGGCAACGCCCTGCTCGACCCGTTCACCGCCCGCGCACTGCGGGACACCCCGGCCGACCTGATCAGCGTCAAGCTCGGGATCAACGTGGTCAACGCGGACCTGATGCGGCTGCGGGCGTTCGCCCCGGCCGTGCACGGTTTCCTGGACACCATCCGCGAAGGGCACCCGACGGCACCGCTGCTGGTCGTGTCGGCGACCTATTGCCCCATCCACGAGGACACGCCAGGCCCCGGTGCCTTCGACCTGGACGCACTGCGCGCCGGTGAGGTCCGCTTCCGCGCCACGGGCGATCCGGCCGAGCGCGCCGCCGGAAAGCTCACGCTGCGCGTCATCCGCGACGAGCTGGCGCAAATCGTGGAGCAGCGCCGGACCGACGACCCGCACCTGCACTACCTGGACGGCCGCGACCTGTACGGCGAGGCCGACTTCGCCGAGGTGCCGTTGCCCGACCAGCTCCACCCGGACGCCGCGGGCCACAGCCGCATTGGCGAACGCTTCGCCAAGCTCGCCTTCACCGACGGCCCGTTCGCGGCCCGCGACCGCTGAGACCGTTGCACTGTCCACTTCGGATTTCCATTACGTGGGTGGGGTTTCGTCGGTTCTGCCGCCGTCCTTCCAGGCCGTTGTGTGGTCGAGGTCGGTCGGTTCGTCGATGATCCGGTTCCGGACCGAATCAGCAGCAAAGGCGATCGTCCGCGCCATGTCCGGCGAGATGTCACCACATCCCGCCAAATCAGCGGGATTGTCACGCAGGCCGGGCAAAGTCGGCAGGTCGATGTGGACGAAGATCTGCGCTTTCGGCTTCCCCGCACACCCGTGGCCGCCCAGGCAGCGTTCGACCAGTGCATCCAAGCGCAATTGGTCCATGGTGCGCTTATCACCCTGGCGCTTTTTCGCGACTGCGTCCCGGTCACAGGCGGCGTAGAGTGCTTGCCCCCGGTCGGACGGCAGTTCGGCGAACAGTGTCGACGATCCGTGGGGCCTGGTTGATCTCATCCGCCATACCGTGACTGGTAAGGCGGGTTTCCCCTGACAACTGGGACACCGCGCTACCAGGTTTGACTCTTCACATGGCGCACTGGACACCGGTAGTACGTCGTCACCGGACCTGCCCCCGCGCAGTGAAACGCGCTCGCCACAACAGCTACCGGGTCAGAAAACCCAGTGATGCCAGCAGCATTCGCCATCCCGGCCCAGCCACGGTTCGCATCCGCGCGCTCACACCACAAACAACATGATCATCTTAAGCTACGCGGCATTGCGCCGTGGAGCGACAGTTTCCCACGGCGCGCCGCAGGCGTGCTTGAAACCCTCGCCGTGCCCCGAAAATCCGAGCGCTGTCACCGAGTCACCAGGACACTCCCCGGCACCCCCTCCCCAACCACCCTCCCGCGATCGAGGAGCAAACAATGCCCAGCCCGACGAGCGACATCCCAGTCATGCGTAACCCGCACAACGGTCACCCCCGACCGAACCACATATCCGAGCGCATCCTCGATGCGCACCTGAGCGTCGAGATCGAGCCCCGCCGAAGGTTCGTCGAGCAGAAGCAGATCCGCCTCCTGCGCGAGCCCCTGCGCGACCAGCGTCCGCTGCCGTTGCCCACCGGACAACGTGCCCAGTGGCCGCCGGGCGAGGTCTCCGATGTTCAGCAGCGCCATGCAGTCCTCGACCACTGCCCAGTCCTGTTTCCGCAGCCGTCGCCAGTGCCCGCGGTGCGCCCACCTGCCCATCGCGACCGCGGCCCGCACGGTGATCGGCAGCGTGTCGGTGACCTCGCTTCGCTGCACGACGTAGGCGGGACGGCGCTGGCTCGCCATCGTCAGCGTGCCTGCCGACGGCTTCAGCACCCCGGCGAGCACGTTGAGCAGTGAGGACTTGCCCGCTCCGTTCGCTCCGGCGACGGCGGTGACCGCGCCGCGCGGTATCCGGGCCGATACGCCGCGCAGCACGGTCCGCCTGCCGTAGCGCGCGACCAGGTCGTGGCAGACGACCTCCGGTGTGACCATGTCCACCGACTCCTTATTTGAAGTGAATGTCGTTTTCATTATAGAGTGCCGGATCATGACCTGGCTCCTGCTCCCGTTCGAGGTGACCTTCGTGCAGCGCGCGCTGGTGGCCGGTGTGCTCGTCTCACTGGTCTGCGCGCTGGTCGGCACCTGGGTCGTGTTGCGCGGCATGGCCTTTCTCGGCGACGCGATGTCGCACGGGATGCTGCCGGGGGTCGCGCTCGCGTCCCTGTCCGGCGGAAACCTGGTGCTGGGCGCCGCACTCAGCGCCGGTGCGATGGCGCTCGGCGTGACGGTGCTCGGCAGGTCACGCCTGCTTTCACCGGACACCAGTATCGGCCTGCTCTTCGTGGGCATGCTCGCCACCGGCGTGATCATCGTGTCGCATTCCCAGTCGTTCGCCGTCGACCTCACCGGCTTCCTGTTCGGCGACGTGCTGGCGGTGCGGTCGGCGGATCTCGCCGGGCTGGCGGTCGCGCTGGCGGTCACGGCCGTCGTCTCGGTGCTGGGCTACCGCTCGTTCGTCGCGCTCACCTTCGACACCCGCAAGGCGCACACGCTCGGCCTGCGCCCCGTACTGGCCAACGGCCTGCTGCTCACCCTGGTCACGCTGGCGATCGTCGCGTCCTTCCACGTGGTCGGCACGCTCCTGGTGTTCGGCCTGCTCATCGCGCCAGCGGCCGCCGCGGTGCTGTGGGTGCGGCGGATCCCGCTGATCATGCTGTGCGCGGCCGTGGGAGGCGTCGTCTCGACGGTGCTCGGGCTGGTCGTGTCCTGGTACTGGAACACCGCCACCGGCGCGACGATCGCCGCGGTCGCCGTCGCCCTGTTCTTCCTTTCCGCGCTGGCTTCCCGGTTGTGGCACCGGGTCCGGCCCACCGACACCGATACCCCAGCCGATCAGGAGTGGAGTGAACAGACATCGTGACTTCGAGACCCACCAGGATCATCGTGCTCACCGCCGTGACCGCTGTCGTAGCGGCGCTGTCCGCCTGCGGGAAGGGCGATGACGCCCCGCCCGCCGGGGAAGCGCCGCCGCACGGCTACGTCGAAGGCGCCGAGGAAATGGCCGAAGCGCAGTCGAGGCTCATCGTGGCCGACCGCGAGAGCGGTGCCGTCCGCGTGCTGGACCTGCTCACCGAGCGGGTCACCGAGATCGGCAAGGCCGACGGGGTGCACGCCGTGCACGGCGACGGCAGGTACGGCTATCTGACCACAGTGGACGAATCGGTGCACGTGGTGGACGGTGGTTCCTGGATGGTGGACCACGGCGACCACGTGCACTACTACCGCGCCGAAGCGCGCGACATCGGCCCGGTGCAGGGGAAAGGGCTGACGGGCGCGCACAGCGACCCGGCCGCCGCCGTGCTCTCCTTCGCCGACGGGACCACCACGGTGCTGGACCGCGCCCGGCTCGACAAAGGAACCGTGGCCGTGACGGGCACCTTCCCCCGTGCGGTCGCGGTGCCCTACCGGGAGCACGTCCTCGCTTCGGTCGCCGACCCCGGCCACGAGCGCGGAGGCGGTGTCGAAATCCTTGCCAGGGATGGTAAACCGGTTGCCGCGATCCCCGAACCGTGCCCGTCCCCTGCCGGGGAGGCGGTGACGCGGCGCGGGGTCGTGTTCGGCTGCGCGGACGGCGCGCTGCTGGTGACCGAGCAGGACGGCGTCTTCCGCGGGGAAAAGATCCACTATCCCGGCGCGGTGGGGGAGGACGAGCGCGCCACCGAGTTCGGCTATCGGCCGGGCAGCGACACGCTCGCGGCGCGGGCAGGGGGCAAGGCAGTGTGGTCGCTGGACGTGTCGCACAAGAACTGGAGCCGTCAGGAAACCGGCCCGGTGGTCGCGGCGGCCGCGGTCGGCTCTGGCGGGCCGCTGCTGGCGTTGACCGCCGACGGCGTGCTGCACGGCTACCAGCGGAACACCGGTGCGGAAACCGCGCGCGTCCCGTTGCTGCCTGCCGAGGTCGCGGGCGGGGCACCGGCACCGGCGATCCGGGTCGACAACACGCGCGCGTACCTCAACAACCCGGCGACCGGCGAGATCCACGAGATCGACTACAACGACAGCCTTCGCCGCGCCCGCACGCTCACGGTGCCGGGCAAGGCCAGCTACGTCGTGGAGACCGGCCGATGATCCGCCGCGCGGCCAAGCTGTTCGCCTTCGCCACGGCGGTCCTGCTCGCGGTCGGTGCGTGCTCCGGCGCCGGACACGAGCGGTCCGCGATCGTCGTCACCACCAACATCCTCGGTGACATCACCCGTGCCGTCGTCGGGGACCAGGCCGAGGTGACCGTGTTGATGAAGCCCAACGCCGATCCTCATTCGTTCGGTGTCTCGGCGCGGCAGGCCGCCGATCTCGAACGGGCCGGGCTGGTCGTCTACAACGGACTCGGGCTGGAGGAAGGGGTGTTGCGCCACGTGCGGGCCGCCGAAGGAGCGGGCGTCCCGGTCCTGGCCGTCGGTGACGGGGTGCATCCTCTCCGGTACACGGTGGACGGCGCTGAGGGGCAGCCGGACCCGCACTTCTGGACGGACCCGCGGCGAGTCCGCGACGCGGTCGACGCGATCTCGAAGCACGTGGTCGACCACGTCGACGGGGTGGCGCCGGAGGTGATCCGGCGCAACGCCGACCGCTACCGCGCCGAGCTGGACGGGCTCGACGCGTCGATGCGGGAGCGGTTCGGCCGGATCCCGCCGCAGCGCCGGAAACTGGTGACCAACCACCACGTGTTCGGCTACTTCGCCAAGCGATTCGGGTTCGAGGTGATCGGCGCGGTCATCCCCAGCGGGACCACGCTGGCTTCGCCGAGCGCGTCCGATCTGAAGTCGCTCGCCGACGCGGTGCGCGCGGCAGGCGTGCCCGCGATCTTCGCGGACTCTTCGCAGCCGGACCGGCTCGCCAGGGTGCTCGCCGACCAGGCGGGGCTGCGGATCGCGGTGATCCCGCTGTTCTCCGAGTCGCTGAGCGAACCGGGCCGCGGCGCAGGCACCTACCTGGAAATGATGCGCGCCAACACCGAAGCCATCGCCGGTGGCCTCAGCGCCGGTTGAAACCTCCGAGCGGCAACGAATTCAGCAACCACGAAGAAAGGTGACCCCCATGGCGAACGGCAGACGAGCCACCCCGGTGATCGCACTGTCCACAGTGGCCGCTTTCGCGCTCGGTGCGTGCGCGGCGGAGCCCAGCGGCGCGCCTGCGGACCCCGCCGCGCCGCCACCGGTCTCCGTGGCCGACCCGATCGTCACCAGCTACGACGGCGGTCTGTCCATCAGGGACGGGAAGACGCTGCGAGTGGTGAAGGACATTCCGTTGCCGGGCTTCCTCCGGCTGAACCCGGCAGGCGACGACCGGCACCTGCTGGTCTCCACCGCGACCGGGTTCCGCGTACTCGACGCCGTCGGCGCCACGCTCACCGACGTGGAGTTCACCGGGGTCAAACCCGGTCACGTGGTGCGGCACGCGGGCCGGACGGTGCTCTTCGCCGACGGCACCGGTGAGGTCACCACGTTCGACCCGAAGGCGCTCGGCGGCGCCAAACCGCCCACCCGGACGCACCGGACCCCGCAGCCGCACCACGGTGTCGCGATCGAACTCGCCAACGGCGAGCTGGTCACCACCGTCGGCAACGAGGAAGCGCGTTCCGGCATCGTGGCGCTCACCGCCGAGCGCAAGGAGATCGCCCGTGACGAGACCTGCCCCGGCGTGCACGGGGAGGCCACCGCGCAGGGTGAAGCCGTGGTGGTCGGCTGCGAAAGCGGCGCGCTGGTCTACCAGCACGGGAAGATCACGAAGGTGCCCAGCCCCGCCGCGTACGGGCGGATCGGGAACCAGGCGGGCAGCGACCGTTCCCCGATCACCCTCGGCGACTACAAGCAGGACAAGGATGCCGAACTGGAGCGTCCCACGCGGGTTTCGCTGATCGACACCCGTACGCACACGCTCAAACTGGTCGAGCTCGGCACCAGCTACACGTTCCGCTCGCTCGGCCGCGGCCCCGGTGGCGAGGGCCTGGTGCTGGGCACGGACGGCGGGCTGCGCGTGCTCGACCCGGAGACGGGCGTGGTCACCAAGACGGTGCCGGTGACCGGGCCGTGGCAGGAGCCGCTGGAATGGCAGCAGCCGCGCCCGGCGCTGTTCGTCCGCGGCGGCACCGCGTACGTCACCGACACGAACCGCAAGGAGATCCACGCCGTCGACCTCGCCTCGGGCAAGAAGACCGCCACCGAGAAGCTGCCGTCGGTGCCGAACGAAGTCAGCGGCACGGTGTCCTGACGCGCGCCGGGGATGGGCCGTTCGCTGGAACGCGGGCGGGAAAACACGGGCCTGCCGCTGAGCGCTCCGGTGTTCTAATGTGGTGCCGGGGGGCCACATGGGAAGCGAAGCGCCAGCGGGATGCCGGTACCTCGTCCGCGACGCGTTCGGCGAGCAGTACGCCGAGGCGTACGGAATCCCGGAACCGAGCCGGATAGCGCTCACGGCGCTTGCCGAAGCCTCCTCCTCCGACGTGCTGGTGGCGTTGCACGCGGGACGGGACGAGGCGCTGCGTGACGCGCTCGACCGGACGGGTTTCGAGCGCGGCGTCTCGTCCGTCGGGGTCGAACTGCTGCCGACGGCGATCATCTGCGGTCCGGCCGTCATCCCCGGCGCGACGGCGTGCTACGCCTGCTACCGGCGGCACGAAGAAGCGGCGCGGCCGTACGACGTCGGCGCGGCGACCAGGGGACTGGCGGAGGGCTTCGCCCAGCCGCACCTGGCGATCGCGCACGGCCTGCTCGCACTGGCACTGGCCGAGCTGCGCGCCGGGCCGGTCGGGATCGGGGCCACGGTGCGGAGCTTCGACCTGGTGACGGGGACCCTGTCGACGACGTCGACGGCCGCTGCCGACGGATGCTCGCGCTGCGGCGGAGTTCGCGGTGCGCCGATGAGCGCCGCCGCGATCGGGGTGGGACTGCCGTGAACACGCGAGTGGTGAGGGGCACGCGGGATGGCTGACCTGAGCGCCGAGGTGATCGGCCGGGCGGTCGGCTCGGACCCGCAGATCGCCGTCCCCGCCCGGCCTGCCGTGCGACGGGGCGTGCGGCTGCGCCGGGTCGGGGACGCGGTCATGCTCGACGGTGCCGACCGGCCGCAGGCGTTCAGCGGGCGGTTCGCGCGCGAGAGCCTGAGCCTGCTCGTCGCCGCGTGCGACGGCGGCCGGACCCATGCGGAGCTCGCCAGCGAGGTGGGACTGGACGAGGCCGCGGTCCGCAAGTCCGTCGCACTGCTGTGGGCGGCGGGCGTGGTCGAAGAGGGCGCGGCCGAGGACCGGCGGATCCCCGCGGAGTTCGCCTGCTTCCTGTCCAGGCTGGGCAATTCCACCGGCGCGAACGGGTCCTGGGTGGACGGTGCCGCGAGGCTCGCCCGCACGACCGTCGAGCTGAGCGGCGACCACCGGCTGGCCGCGGCGCGCGCCGTCGCCGGGGTGTGCGACGTGGTCGCGGACGGCGGCGCGCTGTGCGTCTTCTTCGAGACCGCGGCGTCGCGATCGGAACTCGCGGCGGTGCGGCGCCGGTGCTGGGCAACGGGTTCGCCGTTGCTGCGGGTGCGGCTCGACGCGGAGTCGCTGATCATCGGGCCGTACGTGGACCCGTCGTGCACGCCGTGCCTGACGTGCGCGACGACGGACGAGGACGACCTGGCCGGCGATCCGCCGGAGCACGCGTTCGAACTCGCGGCGGGTCTGGTGGGCCACCACCTCGTCGCGCTCCTGTCCCGTGCGACGAAAACCTTCTTGCCGAGGGAAAAGAGCGTGCTCGACCTCGCCACGCTCGCCACCTCCTACCGGGCGGGCACCACGAGACCGGGGTGTCCCGCGTGCTCGTTCGCGGACGGGCCCGAGGCATCCGCGGCACCCGTCGCGGCCGTGTACGAGGCGGCGGTCGCGCTGCCGCCGCGCCGGTTCCTCGACCCGACGGGGCATCTCGGGCACTACCAGTCGTCGAACCTCCGGCTGCAGACCGAGTTCCGCGACTGGCCCGGCGGCTCGGAAGTGCCGTTGCCGCCGCCGGATCTCTCGCGCCTGAGCGGTGCGCCGGGCAATCGCGCGGCCGCCGATCTCGACGATCTCGGGCTGGTGCTCAAGATCGCCTTCGGCGTCCGCGACATTTCACCCGAGGGGCGGGTGAAGCGGTGGACCGCGGCGGCCGGGAACATCGGGTCCGTCACGGCCTACCTCGTGTCGCGGGATGCGGCCGTGCTCCCGGTCGGCGTCTACGCCTACCTCGAACGGGACCACGTGCTGGCGCGGTTGCCGTCCGAAGTCCCCCAGGGGCCGCAGCGGGTGCTGCTCGTGGTCACCGGGAACCTCGAAAAGGTGGCGCGGAAGTACGGCCCGTTCGGGCTCCGGCTCGTCCTGCTCGACGCGGGATGCGCGGTGAGCAGCGCCAGGGAGGTGGCAGGGCACCTCGGCCTGGAGTACTCGCTGGAGCAGGACTGGGACGAAGCGTCCCTCATCGGCGGGCTCGGCCTTTCGCCGGGCGAGGAACCCATCGCGGCCGTCATGGGACTGGGGTGAGCCGTGCGATCCGACCCATCGCCGATGGCGGCGCTGCTCGCGGGTTTCGGCTCCCGCGCGAGCGCGGTCGACGAGGCGGCCCACCGGGTGGTGCGCCCGTTCGACCATGCCGTCCCCGCCCCGGTGGACCTGGACGAAGCGATCTCCGGCCGGCGCGGGGAGCTGCTCGACGCGTTGCTGCGGCGGCAGTCGTCGCTTCGGTACGCCGATGACCCGGTGCGCGCCGAGCTGGTGTTCCCCTTGCTGCAGGGCGCACTGCGGCGTGATTCCGCGGAATGGGGCCTCGACGACTCCGATGCGCTCGAAGCGTTCGTCTTCGTGCTGCGGAGCGAGGGGAGCGCGCCCGGCGTCTACCGCGTCACCGCACGGGAATGCGCGTTCGTCGCGCCGGTGTCGGCGATCGGCGACATCGAGGACCTCGTCGTGCAGCGCGAACTCGCCACCGCCGCCGGGATCGTCTCCGTCTGCGGCCGCCTCGACCACGCGGGCGCGCACGGCTACCGCCTGCGCGTCACGCGCGCGGCGATGGCGATCTACGACTTCCACCTGCGGGCGCAGTCCCGCGATCTGGCCGGCACCCTGTTCGCGGGGTTCATCGCGTCGGCGGCCCGGAACCTGCTGCACAGCGACGGAGTCACGCGGCATCCCCTGATCTCCGCCACCTACGGCAGGCCGGTGCCCGTCGGCTGAGTGCTGGACGATTGCGTTCAACGCAAGAGCGGTGTGCAAAGTATGCAATGGACATCATGCCACCCGCGTCCGACACTGAATCCAGTGCCGCGCACCGGACTCGATTCCGTTGCCCGCAGGCGGGCCAAGCCAGTACGGGAGTGAACAGCCATGCCGAGAACCGTCCGACCGACCGCCTTCGGGACGCCGGAAGTACTGGAGATCGTCCAGACGCCGGTGCCGCGGCCCGCCGTCGACGACAAGCACAAGGACTCCGTCGGACTCGCCGATTCCTTGCCCAGCCTCGGTTTGGAGTGCGCGGGAGTGGTCACGGCGATCGGCTCGGAGGTGACCGGCGTCGAGGTCGGCGACGAGGTCATCGTCTACCCGGCCACCGGCGCCTACGCCGACTACGTCACCGCGCCGGTCACGTCGCTGATCCGGAAGCCCGCCGGTCTCGGCTGGCACGAGGCCGGGGCGTTGATGCTCGCCGGTACAACGGCGGCGCACGCCCTGCACGCGACCGGGGCCGGCGAAGCACTCGACACGTCCTTGGCACTGGTGGCCGACCGGCAGCGCATCGCCTCGATCACCGGGCACGCCCCCGGAAAGCTCGTGCTGGTCCCATGACCGCGCCCCCCGGCGACCGGACGGACATCGCCGTGATCGGGTGCGGGCCGGTCGGCATGACGCTCGCCGCACTGCTGGGCAGGTCCGGGCATTCGGTCGTCGTACTCGAACGCTATCCCGGCCTGTACGGGCTGCCCCGTGCCGCCAGCTTCGACGGCGAGGTCATGCGCGCGCTGGCCGGGCTGGGACTCGCCGCGGCACTGGAACCCACGCTGTACCCGCAGGAGGCGTACGAATGGCGCAACGGCTCCGGTGAGCTGCTGATCCGCCAGGAGTGCCCGCTGGTCGGCAGCAGCGGCTGGGCGGAGATCTCCATGTTCCACCAGCCCGCGCTGGAGAACGCGCTGCACGGGCTGTGCGCGTCGCTGCCGAACGTGGACGTCCGGTTCGGCACCACCGTCACCGGGCTGTCCCATGACGACGATCAGGTCGAGCTGACGACCTCCGGCGCGGCCGTCCGCGCTCGCTACGTGATCGGCTGCGACGGGGGCAACAGCTTCGTCCGGCAAGCCATCGGCATCGAGCAGGATGACCTCGGCTTCGCCGAGCCGTGGCTGGTCTGCGACTTCACGCTACGACGCCCCGCGACCGAGCTGGGGCTGCCCCCGATGCTGCAGATCGGCGACCCGGCCGGCCCGACCACCGTCATCACCACCGGGCGCGAGCGCCAGCGGTTCTGCTTCATGCTCGACGACACCGGCGATCTCGATCAGGAGCGGTCCGCGGACCAGGCGTGGGAGCGGGTGCGCCCCTACCTTTCCCGCGACGACGGCGAGCTCGTCCGCGTCGCCACCTACACCTTCCGGTCACTGATCGCGCGGCGGTGGCGGGACGGGCGGGTGCTGCTCGCCGGTGACGCCGCGCACCAGATGCCGCCGTTCCTCGGCCAGGGCATGTGCTCGGGCATCCGCGACGCGCTCAACATCGCCTTCAAGATCGATCTGGTGCTACGGGGAGTCCAGTGCCCCGAAGTGCTCGACACCTACCAGAGCGAACGCGAACCACACGTGCGAAGCGTGACAGGCACCAGCGTCGAGCTGGGCCGTCAGCACACGCTGCGAGACCCCGCGCTCGCCGCCGAACGAGACGTCAGGCTCCTGGCCCGGCGCGCCACGCTCCAGGAACCGGAACGCATCCGGCTACCGGATCTCGGCCCGGGGCTGCTCGGCGGGGGCGGGGGCAGCCTCTCGGTGCAGGGACGGGTCAGCGACGGGATCCGGACCGGGCTGCTCGACGACATCGTCGGCGGCGGGTTCCGGCTGCTGGTCACCGAACAAGCCCTTCCCTCGCTGGACGTGCCCGTGCTGGAGCGGGCCGGGATCACCGTCGTCGGCTTCGGCGCGGCAGCGGGGAAATCCGTGGTGGCCGACTCCGACGGCACGCACCGGCGATGGCTTTCCGAACTGGGCGCCACCGCCGCGGCCGTGCGCCCCGACAACTACGTCCTCGCCGCCGGGCCCGATGCCGTGGAAGTGGCGGAAGAACTGCTGGCGCTTCTCACCCGGCCGGCCGGGAAGCTATCCCGATAGGGCCATCCGGCGGGTGCCGGCTCGCGTCCTTTCGGCGGGGTGCCGGTCGTCATGACCGAGCGAAGTTCCATGGTCGCTCCATGAAGTGACCAAAGACCGCATCGCCGCGGCGGACGGGGGAAATACCGTCGGCACGGCCGGCCCACCACGGCAGGCCAAGACGCGACGGACGGGTGTCCTCATGAACGCTTCCGCAGAGAGCTGTCCGACGATCGTTGCCGCCGCCCACGAGGCGCCGCACGATCGCGTCGGTCTTCACCGCGTGCGGCCCCGTCGTGGGCGCCACCTCCCCGGCACCGATCGGCCCGGTTCCGGACCGGGCCGTTCGCGCGAGGTGGGAGCCAGCCGGACACGTCCCGCCCGGTGACGAGTCCCGCGAGAGGGGAACTCCGGACGCAGCACGGCAAGCACGGCCCCGAGTGAAAGGCTTCGCCATGCAGGCAAGGGAAATCATGACCCGTCCGGTGGCCAGGGTCGGCCCCGGCACCACGGTCAGGGAGGCGGTCACCCTGCTCACCGAGCACGGTGTGGCCGCGCTTCCGGTCGTCGACGGCGACTGCCACGTGGTCGGCATCTTCACCGAATCCGACGCCTTGCGCGTCGGATCGGCCGAACGCGGGCTGGAGCCCGCGCTGCCGGTGAGCGCGATCATGACGAAACCGGTCGAGGTGGTCTCGCTCGACACCGACGCGCGCGAGATCGCCAGCCGGATGCTCGGCGACCGGCTGCGCAGCGTGCCGGTGGTCGACGACGGGGTACTGGTGGGAATCGTGAGCAGGCGCGACATCCTGCGTTCCCTCGTCCGCGGGGACGACTCGATCTCGGCGCGGGTGCTGGCGCTGTTCACGGACTACTCCGGGCACCGCAACCGCTGGTCGGTCGAGGTGGCGGGCGGCGTGGTGACCGTGTGGGGCGATTTCACCGACGAAGCGGAGCAACAGGTCGTGCGGGCGCTGGCAGGCACCGTCGGCGGAGTCGTGGCGGTGGACGTGCGCTCCCGCGTGCCAGAGGTGCTGGAGGCCACCCCGTGAAGGAAGTCGACGTGCTGTCCGCGGAAACGGCCGTCGCGCCAGCGGAGTACGACGGGGCCGTCATCGGCCGTGCCCCGGGCCACCGGGACCGGAAGGTGAGGGCGCCATGAACCCGGTGCCGCTGCTGGCACTGCCCGACGTGTCGCGGGTGTGGGAGACCGAGCCGGTCGAGATCACCGAGACCTACTTCGACACGGCAGGGCTCCGGCTGTACGCCCGCGGTGTCACCTTGTGCCGCACGGTCGGCGGGGACGCGCCCGGCTGGCATCTGGACCTCGGCGCCGAATCGGTGCCGGTGACGGGGACACCGGGCCCGCCGACGGTGCCGCGGGAGCTGCGGCGGCTCGTGAACGCGTTCACCCGGGGCGACGAGCTGGAACCCGTTGCGAAGATCCAGGTGAACCGGACGCGGGACCTCGCGCTCAACGACGAAGGTGACGTGCTCGTGGCCGTCGTGCTCGACACCGTCAGCGCGTCGTCCGCGCTCGACCGGACGAGCACCGCCTGGACCGAACGCCACGTCGATCCGGGGACCGGCGGCCGCGTCTTCGCCAGGCTCGCCGGTCAGCGGTGCGCGGCCGCGCGGGCGTCCAGGACGGCGACCGTGGCACGCGTGCTCGGTCCGCGGCGGCACCGGTCGTACCGCGCGCTCACCGGACGCGACCTGGTCCTGCGGTACCTGCGGACCCAGGTCGCCGCGTTGCCGTTCCTCGACTGCGCGGTGCGCCGCGAGGCACCCGATGCCGCGGTGCGGATTCGCGAGACGGCCCGCCGGATCCGGCTCGTGCTCGAACACTGCGCTCCCCTGATTGGCGGGAAGAAGCTCACGAAGACACTTCGCGCCGAACTCGGCTGGTTCGCGTCGGCGTTCGCGCCCGCCTGCGACGACGAAGCGCAGTGGCCCCGGCTGCGCGCCGGTCTCGGCCGCGTGCCGGACAGCCTCGGACCCGACGGCGCGGCGGTGCTGGTCGATGAGTACTTCGCCGCGCGTGCGGCGGACCACCGCGCCACGGTCGTCGAGGTGCTGGACTCGCTCAGGTACCGTGGCCTGCTGGACGAGCTCGACCAGGTCGTGCTCGTGCTGGCGGAGGAACCCGAATGCGACCGGCCGGACCTGGCGAGGCTGCCCGCCGGGGAGGTGCTCCGGGATTTCGTGGCCGGTGCGGGAGAACAGGTCGGCCGCCGGATCGCCGCGCTCGTCGACGCCGAAGAGCGCGGCGTCCGGTCCACCGCGGCCCATCGCGCGCTCAACGCGGTCCGGCGGTTCGGCTGCCTGCTGGAGGTGTTCGCCCAGGACCGCCCGCTGCTGCGCGAGGTGCGGACCTGGCAGCGGTCGCTCGAGGAGCACCGCGCCGCCGTGCTCGCGATGCGGCATCTCGCCGATCTCGCGAAGGCGGCGGGAGAAGGTTCCCCGGTGTCGGCGTTCGTGCTCCTGCGCCAGCTCGAAGGCGACGCCGCCGCCAGGAGCGCCGCGGACCTGGCGTGGCACTGGCGGGACGGTGCGCCGTCGTCTATCCACTGTGGACGATAAGGGTGTTCGCCATCGCCGGGGGCTGGCATTCGCGGCGAAGAGTGCGGACTTCGGTCATCGCGTTCCCCCGCGACGGGTCGTACGCTCGGGGTGCCGGCCCGCGTCGCCTGGCGCGCGCCCGCTCCGGGAGGATCGGATGACTCGGGTGTTCTTGGTCGATGATCACGAAGTGGTCCGCCGCGGCGTCGCCGAGCTGCTCGACGAGGACCCCGGGCTGACCGTGGTCGGCGAGGCGGGCAGCGTGTCGCAGGCGCTCGCGCGGATTCCCGCGCTGCGGCCCGACGTCGTCGTGCTGGACGTGCGCCTGCCCGACGGCAACGGCATCGAGCTCGCCCGCGAGCTGCGGTCGAAGATGCCAGGGCTGAACTGCCTGATGCTCACCTCCTACACCGACGAACAGGCCATGCTCGACGCCATCCTGGCCGGGGCGAGCGGGTTCGTGATCAAGGACATCCGCGGGATGGACCTGGTGTCCGCGGTGCGCGAGGTCGGGGCCGGCCGGTCGCTGCTCGATCCGCGCGCCGCGGCGATGCTGATGGACCGGCTGCGCGCCGGGCAGCAGAGGCGGGGCCCGATCGCGAAGCTGTCCGACCAGGAGCGCACCCTGCTCGACCTGATCGGCGAGGGGCTGACGAACCGGCAGATCGCCGAGCGCATGTACCTCGCGGAAAAGACCGTCAAGAACTACGTGTCGCGATTGCTGACCAAGCTCGGCCTGGAACGGCGCACCCAAGCGGCCGTGCTCGCCACCGAACTGCGCGCGGAAGGCACCTTCGACGAGGGACGCTAACCCGTCCGCACCTGTTCGCCCGCGATCATGTCGTGCAGCGGGCGGCGCGGTGTCGACGGCACGGGGCCGCCGTAGCCGACCCGGAGCACGATCTGCGGCCAGATGCCGCCGCCGAGCACCTGGCGCAGTTCCGCCCGTGCCGAGGGGACTTCGACCGGTTGGGAAATGAAGGACACGCTCAGTCCGGCGGCGGTGGCGGTGAGCAGGACCCGCTGCATCGCCTGGCCCACCCGGACCCGGTCGGGCTGGCCGTCTTCGACCGAGCCGATCACCACCACCGTCGGCGTGCCGAGCGGGCCGGAGCCACCGCACTCGTGGAGAAGCCACGCGTCGCTGCCGTTCACCGTCGACAGAACGGGGACACCGTCCACGGCGGTCGGCGCGCGGCCCGTCCATTCGTTCAGTTCCCGGAGCACGGCGGCACTTTCGCGCTGGATTCGATCAGCGGTGACGACGAGTTCGCGGAGCCGGTGCAGTTGCGTGGTGTCGAGCTGCGGCATCCAGGCGCGCTCGCTTTCCGCGGCGGAGCGCATCGCGTTGAGGGCGGGCGCCGATACGGCACGGGAGGAGAATTCGCCGCGGTTCGTCCGCCGGGTGGCGATCGCACCCGCCAGCAAGGCGATCCGGGTGTCGACGGACCGTTTGGCGAACGGGCGCACGGTCGCGAGCAGATCGGGTTCGTCCCGCCGAGGGCAGAGCGTGGTCGCCGGATCGATGCCGTGTGCCTGGATCGCGACGCGCAGGTTGAACAGGGCCGCACCGCACGACATCAGGAGTTCGCGCTGACCGGGATCGGTGGCGGGCAGGCTCCGCACGGGGTCGGCGAGCACGTCGATGCCGTCCGGGGTGCAGCGGAACCGCCACGGCTGGGTGTTGTGCCTCGACGGGGCCAGCGCGGCGGCGTGCAGCACCGCGGTCACGGTACCGGCGGTCAGGCGGCCAACCGGGGTGATGGTGTCGGTCATGGGTTCCCCCTGATGAGCATGCGCGGCACACTGAAGTGCCGACGGCACGGTTGCTCAAGCCTGTCTCCCCGCCCGGTGCGGCAGACAGGGACGAAGGTCACCAATCCCGGGTGTTTCGTCCACCCAGGCGGTGCTGACAAAGGTGAGTTGACGCGGATGCGCGGGGCAGAGCACGGCGAAGACCGAGGCACGCCACGCGTGACCGGGACGTTGTCCCAGCTCCGGGTGCGCGAGGTGCTGCAGGACCTGCAGTCGAGGATCGAGTTGCTGATCGGGACGCGGGACATGATGGACGGCCTGCTCGACGCCGTGCTCGCGGTGGCGTCGGGGCTGGAGCTGGACACCACGCTGCGCCGGATCGTGCGGGCCGCGGTCGATCTCAGCGACGCGCGGTACGGGGCGCTCGGCGTGATCGCCGACGACCGGACGCTGGCGGAGTTCATCTACCTCGGTATCGACAACGAGACGCGGCAGGCGATCGGGCACCTCCCGGAGGGGCACGGCCTGCTGGGGCTGGTGATCGACGAGGCGAAACCGCTGCGGCTGGACGAGATCGCGCAGCACCCGGCGTCGGTGGGATTCCCGGCGAACCACCCGCCGATGCACTCGTTCCTCGGCGTGCCGGTCAGGGTGCGCGACGAGGTCTTCGGAAACCTTTACCTGACCGAGAAGAAGGGCGGGGAGAGCTTCACCGACGACGACGAGGTCGTGGTGCGGGCGCTGGCCGCGGCGGCGGGGATCGCGATCGAGAACGCGCACCTGTACGAACAGTCGCGCCTCCGGCAGCAGTGGATGGGCGCGACGAGTGAGATCACCACCGAACTGCTGGCGGGCAGCGATCCCGCGGACGCGCTGAACCTCATCGCGAGCCGCGCGCTCGACCTGACCGGGTCCCACACCACGATGCTGGCGCTGCCGACCTCCGGCCTCGACCTCGACGACGAAGGGGAGGAGGACGTCGCCGAGCTGACGGTGACGATGTCCGTCGGCGCGAGCGCGCACGAGCTGACCGGTACGCATATCGACATCGCGTCGTCGGCGCCGGGTTCGGTCTACCGCGATCGGACGCCGCGCAACCTCCCGGAGTTGGTGCTGCGCCTGGAATCGGCGGGTGAGTTCCGGTTCGGGCCGACGCTCGTGGTGCCGCTGCGGGCGGGCGACCGGACCAGCGGGGTCCTGATGGCCCTGCGCGACATCGGCGCGGCGCCCTTCGACGACGCGCGGCTGAAGGTCGTCGCCTCGTTCGCCGACCAGGCGGCGCTGGCGCTGCAGCTCGCCGCGCAGCAGCGCACCGCGCGCGAGCTCGACGTGCTCGCCGACCGCGACCGGATCGCGCGCGACCTGCACGACCACGTGATCCAGCGGCTGTTCGCGGTCGGGCTGAACATGCAGAGCACGCATCGGCGGACGAAGTCGCCCGAGTTGCGCAAACGGCTCAGCGACAGCATCGACCAGATGAACGAGATCGTGCTCGAGATCCGCACGGCGATCTTCGACCTGCACGGCGGGCCAGCGGGCGAGGCCGGTGTCCGGCTGCGCATCCGGCTGCACAACGCGATCGCGGAACTGACCGATGACACCGGGATGCGGGCTTCGGTCAGCATGGCGGGACCGCTGGACACCCTGCCGCCCCAGCTCGCCGAGCACGTCGAGGCGGTGGTGCGGGAGGCGGTCAGCAACGCCGTCCGCCATTCCGGTGCGACGGGCGTCGCGGTCTCGGTCGCGGTGACCGGTGACCTGGTCCAGGTGTCCGTCCGCGACGACGGCACCGGTATCGAGGGCGGCGCGGTCCACAGTGGACTGAGAAACCTGCGTGACAGGGCCGATACCGCGGGCGGTGCGCTTTCGGTGCGAGGACCGGACGACGGCGGGACCGGCACTCAGTTGGTGTGGTCCGCCCCCGTCAAGTGAGGTCCCATACCGGCGGTGGACAACATGGTGTGCAGCGGGGCCAGCGCCCCCGGGCGATCGCGGCGAGGGTGTTGTCGAGGAACACCCGCCACACGGTGCTCGCCGGGGTGAACAGGCCGCACAGCACGCGGGTGACGGCGCAGGCCAGCCGAACCTGCTGGAACCCGGTCCGCCGGTTCGCCCGCCAGCGGGACGGACGGCCGCCCGGAGTCCACTATGGACACTGCGGACATTGTGGACACTATGGACACTGTGATGGCGTCGGCCGACTCGCGGTGCGTCCGGCGGCAGCGCGGCCCGTAACGCGCTGTGCGGCGTCGCGCGCGGTCGGGCACTTCGGCGCGCTCACGACCGTCACTCTCAGCCGTCGCGGCCGCCGGAAAGTGCACGTCGGCGCTCATCAGGGTCGACCTGAAGCGGTACCTTCGCGACAAGGTCGGCTTCGTCTGAGGAGTCGCCTTCCGGTGGGAACAGACTCGACGAGGGGGAGGAGACGGTGAGCGGACAGACGCTGTGGCAGTGGCTCACGGCGCAGGGGCGGGGTGCGCTCCTGTGGGTCACCGTGGTGCCCTACCTGATCTTGGGCGTCCTCGCGGTGTTCACCGTGTTCCTGGAGCGTTCGGACGGCGGCGCGCTGCTCGTCGATCTCGTCCTGTGCGCCGCCGTCGCGGCGTGGACGCTCTGGATGTTCACCCTGCACCCCGCCTGGCGGGAACGGCCGCGGGTGATGGGGGTCTTCTTCGCCGTGCTGGTGGCGCTCACCGCGGTCCTGGTCCTGCGGCACTCCTGGTACGGGTTCCTGGTGATCAGCTGCTACGGCTACGCGTTCACGCTCCTGCACTGGCCGTGGCGGCTGCCGGGCGTCGCCGCCGTGGCGGTCCTGTCCGGTACCGCGCAGGTGTCCGACATGCCCAAGGCGACCGCCTTCGACCTGGCGGTCTACCTCTCGGTCGTCGCACTCAACGTCGCGATCATGAGCGGCGTCGCGTGGTTCAGCTGGGCCGACGAGAAGGAAAAGGAGCGGCGACGGCAGGCCCTCGACGAGGTGAGCAGGGCGAACCGGCTCCTGGAGGCGACGCTCGCGGAGAACGCGGGCCTGCACACCCAGTTGCTCACCCGGGCCAGGGAGGCGGGGCGGCTCGACGAGCGCCAGCGGATGGCGCGCGAGATCCACGACACCCTCGCGCAGGGGCTCACCGGGATCATCACCCAGTTGCAAGCCGCGGAGCAGATCCACGAGGTCCCCGCGGAATGGCGCCGTCCCTTCGGATCGGTGAAAAGGCTGGCGAGGGAGAGCCTGTCCGAGGCGCGGCGCTCGGTCGACGCGCTGCGGCCGGAGCCGCTGGAAACCGCGCACCTGAGCGAAGCGGTCGCCGATATCGCCGGCCGGTGGTCGAAGCTGCACGGACTGACCGTCGAGGTCACCACGACCGGGACGGTGCGGCCGATGGCGCCGGAGGCCGAGTTCGCGCTGCTGCGCACGGCACAGGAGGCACTGGCCAACGTGGCCAAGCACGCGCGGGCGACCAGGGTCGGCGTGACACTGTCCTATTTGGAGCACGAGGTGGCGTTGGATGTGCGTGACGACGGCACGGGTTTCGACCTGGCAGGGAATCCGCGGCCGGTTTCCCGCGACGGCGGGTTCGGCCTCGGTATCATGCGGCAGCGCGTCGAAGACCTGTCCGGGGTGCTGCGGATCGAGTCCGAGCCCGGCGCGGGCACCGGCATCTCGGCCTGCATCCCCACCCAGCCCGCCGGGAGCGCCGCATGACCGAAACCCCGATCCGCCTGCTCGTCGCGGACGACCACCCCGTCGTCAGGGACGGGCTGAGCACCATGTTCGCCTCCGCGCCGGGGTTCGAAGTGCTGGGCGAGGCCGCGGACGGTGCCACGGTCGTGCGGCTCGCCGAGGAGCTGGCACCCGACGTGATCCTGATGGACCTCCGCATGCCGGGGATGGACGGGCTGACCGCCATCACCGAACTGGCCAAGCGCGGCAGCACCGCGCGCGTGCTGGTGCTGACCACCTACGACACCGACGCGCACGTACTCCCGGCGATCGAGGCCGGTGCGACCGGCTACCTGCTCAAGGACTCTCCCCGGGAAGACCTGCTGCGAGGCGTGCGGGCCGCCGCCAACGGTGAGACGGTGCTCTCCCCGTCGGTGGCGGCCTGGCTGGTGAACCGGGTCCGGACGCCCGCCCCGCGGCCGCTCAGCCAGCGCGAGCTCGAGGTCCTCGAACTCGTGGCGGCCGGGAACACGAACCGCGAGGCGGCGGTCAAGCTGTTCATCACCGAGGCCACGGTCAAGAGCCACCTCTTGAACATCTACGGCAAGCTCGGCGTCGGGGATCGCGCCGCCGCCGTGGCCGAGGCGTTCAACCAGCGGCTGCTCACCCCCGAAGCGCCCGAGTCGCCGTGAAGTGGCTCAGCCGACCGGTGCCCCGTTTCGCTTGCGCCGCTTGACATAGCGGACGCTCCACGCCACCAGTGCGGCCACCGCGACCACCTGCAACGCGCTCGAAACGCCCACCATCACATCCGGCGGCAGCAGGTAGACCAGCGGAATCCGCACGGTGGCTTCGGCAAGCAGCCCCCATCCCCAGGTGAACGTCAGCACCGTGAACGTGCGGCGCACACCCGGCTCCGTGGCCCACCGGTGGTCCCATCCGGGCGCTTCCGCGTCCCCGGACGCGCGCCTCGCCGCCAGGAACACCAGCGGCTTCCCCACGACGCAGCTGAGCAGGAACCCGGCCGCGAGCACGCCCGTGGTGACGGATTCGCGCAGCAGCAGGAACCGGTCGTCACCGCTCACCAGCGCGGTGAGGAAGGACAGCCCGTACACCGCCATCAGGAACGCCGCGAAGACGTCGAACCGGCGCGTCCGCACGGCGACGTAGGCCAGGCGCAGGCCCGCGACCGCGGTGGCGCCGACCAGCGCCAGTTCGGTGCGCACACCGAACGCGCGCAAGGCGAAGTACGCCACCGTGGGCGGCAGGACGTCCAGTGCGATGCCGATGATGGCCCCGCGCCGAGTGTTCCCCGCAGTCATCAGATTCTCCCCGTGGTTTGGACCCTGTGTGCGCCCACCCTGACATGCTCAAATAGACATGTCAATTTCAACATGTTAAGTTCGTCGTAAGACGACGAGGGGACACGCACATGTCGCTGCGCCACGCGCTGCTCGGGCTGCTGGTCAGGGAACCTGCCAGCGGGTACGACCTGACGAAGGCGTTCGAGGGCGCGCTCGGCCAGTTCGCCTGGCAGGCGCGGCACAGCCAGATCTATCCCGAGCTGAAGCGGCTGACGGGCGACGGACGCGTCGAGGTGGTTTCCGAAGGCGCGCGCGGGCGGAAGACCTACGCGATCACCGGGGACGGCCGCGCCGAGTTCCGGGACTGGATGATGCGGGCACCCGAGACCGGGGCGCGCAACGAGTTCATCCTGCGCCTGTTCCTGGTCTCCTCGCTCGAACGGGACGAAGCGAAGGCGCTTTTGCGCGGTTACGCCGATTCGGCCGACGAGCAGCTGACCGGAATCCGCGGTTTCCTGAGCGGCCGCGAGGACGACTGGGAATCCGATCCGCTCGACCACGGCCATCTCGCCGCGGACTACTCGCTGCGCGTGATCGGCGCGATCCGCGACTGGGCGCTGGCCGCGCTCGACCGCATCGACGCCGCCGAGAACGCGTCGTCCGGGAGCCGTGGGCGTTCCTGACCGCGTCCACTGTGGTCAGGAACGCCCACGAGGGTCAACGGAGATCGTTGGGGCACAGGAGATGCGTGCCGTCCTGTCCCGCCGTGCTGGCTTGCACGCAGCCACCGGGCAGCCCGTCGTGCGGGGCGGAACCGAAGTTCGCGGTGACCGTGAGGGCGCCGAACCGCGTTTCCTGGACGAGGTGATCACCGGTGAGCCACCGGAACCCGGTCATCGGCCGGGTGCCCGCGTTCTGCTGGAGCACGGCGAAGAACTCCTGCAACCGCGCGATCCGGGCGCCGTGCTCGGTGATGGCCTTTCCGTCGAGCGCGAAGTTGAGCGGGGTGTTGTAGAGCATCGCGAGGAGGATCCGGGTGTTCTCCTGCCGCGGCAGCTTGTGCAGGGGCAGTTCCCATCGATCGGTGCTGACGACCGCGTCGTGGAGCGCGGTCTGGTAGAGCGGCACCCGGTAGGCGGGGTCGAACATCGCCTTGGCCACGTTCGCGGGCAGTTCGGCCGGGGTGAAGAAGAAACCGGGCCGCTCGGACGGCCAGTAGCCGCCCCAGGACTTCGCGTCCCGTTCGGCGGCCCACAGCCCGGGAGCCACCGGCGTGCTCGACCCGTGGCTGTAGCTGATGACCTCGTTCGCCCAGCCGCCCGCGGTTTCGGAGCCGAGTACGAGCTTGCGCCCGCCGGACAGCGCGGCCATCCGGCGCAAGCGGTTCTCCCGGTCCGTCGCCTGTGTCATGGGATGCGCCGCGGTGTAGTCGTCGAAGAGTTCCCCGGTCGCGTCGACGTCGAGGAAGTAGCTGTTGGGCCCGGTGGCGGTCATGGCGTCGACCCGCTTTTCCAGGTAGTGCCGGGTCGGTTCGGCGCGGGCGAGCGCCTCCGAGCTGACGTAGCACCCGCGGCCCTTGAACCCGGTCACCGGTTTCCCGTGCTCGTCGTGCACACAGGCGTCCGGCCACACCGGGGCAGGCCAGTTCGCGACGGGGGTGTCCGCCTGGTCGGGCGGCTGCGCGTTGTCCCAGCTGTCGTAGGGGCCGACGAGGTACCCGGCGCCGATCGCGGCACTGGTCGCGTCGCGGTCGAGCGGCTTGCCGTCGGCGTCGTACCCGAACCACATCCGGGAAATCCCGAGCGCGCGGAGCTTTTCGATCGCCCGCGCGCTCCGGCCGTCACCCCAGAGGTAGGCGTGGAAAGCGCCGTTGAGCTTGCCGACCTCGGGGTTGTCCCGGATCTTCCGCGCCAGGCTGGAAAGGGTGCCCTGCTCCCCGAGCAGCCTGCGGTAGTCCTGCGCCGCCGCGGTGGGCGCGCCGGTGGTCAGGGACAGCAGCACCGTATAGGTGCCGGTGTCCCTGGCCGCCGTGAACTCGTGCCTGGCCACCGCGCTCAGCCGCCGGCCGGCCGAGACGAACCTGAGCGTGGTGCCCAGATCCGTCGGCACGAGGTAGCTCGCGCCACCGGATTCCGTGCTGGTGCCCCAGAACGGCATGGTCAGGTCCTTGAGATCGGTGCCGTCGGCGTCGGTGAGCCCGCCGTCGGGCGAGTTCCAGAACGGGTCGCCGACCGGGATGTTCAGGCCCTCGCCACGGGGGACCTGCATCGCGGTCGTCGCGGGATCGGCTCCGGTCACCGGCCAGGTCAGCGCGGTGCCGGTGGTGCCGCGCAGGTTCACCACGAGCCGCCCGTCCTTGGCCGAAACCTCGACCTCGATGCCGCGGTCCGGATAGGACCAGCTCGTGACGCTGCCTCGCGTCGTGACTTCGCCGGGCGTGCCGAGGGGTTCCTTCGCCGGATCCGACAGCGTCATGAGCCTGCCGTCGCCGGTGCGCCCCGTCACCCCGAGCGTCCGAGTGTCCACTGTGGCCTGACCGCCCGCGATGGGGACGGTCACCACGTGCGTGTCCTGGCCCGCGCCGTACGCGCTGCCTGTCGTGACCAGGGTCAGCGCGGCGACCGGTGCCAGTGCCTTTCTCAGTCTTGCCTTCATGTCCGAGACCTTCGCGATCGAAGATGAGAGAAAAATGAAGCGCTACGGGGCACCGAGCGCCGCGATGGCGGCGAGGTGGTCGCTGCCGGTCGTGGCGCGCACGGACGCCGCGGCGGTGCGGAAACCGCGGATGAGGATGTGATCGGGCCTGGTCAGCGGAAACGCCGACGGCCAGGTGAAACCGGGCCCGGAACGGGCCTCGCGCACCGAGTCCAGCATCGGCCGCAGTGCGCGGTCCGTGCTCGCGGTGTTGAGATCGCCGAGCAGGATCAGGCGCGGGGAGCGGTCCGACGTGATCAGCTCGGTCAGTTCGGTCAGCGTGCGGTTCCGGCGTTCCACGTCACCGAAGCGGACGGACGCCAGGTGGGCCGCGTACACCGTGGCTGGCCCGTCCGGCAGGTGAACGGTCGCACGGAGCGCCCTCGGCCAGCCCTGGCCGAGATCGAGCCGGTCCGGAGCGGAGACCGGATACCGGCTCCAGAGGCCGACGGTGCCGACATCGACGTGGTACCGGAGCTTCGGCCGCAGGGTTCGCGCGACGGCCGTCCGGTTGCGATCGGTGACCTCCTGGAGGGACACCAGATCGTTGCCGGTCAGTTCGGCCGCGTTGCCCCCGGCGCCGAGGTTCTGCGTGGCGACGCGCAGCTCCCCGGTCCCGCCTTCCGGCAGCACCACGAGATCCGGCACCACCAGCACGGCGCACACCAGTGCCGGAAGCAGCGCGGCGCACAGGCCGATTCGGGACCGCAGCAGGCCCGCGACGACGGCGAGCAGCACTACGGGGACCGCCAGCCACGGCAGGAAACTCTCGACGAGCTGGGAGATCCCGCTTCCCTCGGGGAGCAGCCCGTGTCCCGCGAGCGCCCCGGCGAGGAGGACGGCAACAGCGGTGACGAGAAGATCGCCGCGCTTGAGTTCGCGATGCATGGGGCCGCAGTGGACATTCCCGATGAGAGGTTTCTTAAGACGCCAAGAACCGCACACGACCGAACGACTGACGTCGGCACCTGTGCCGCGCAGGTGCGGCACCGTCAGCACCATCCAGTCTTCCGGCCGAGTTGACGATCAATTCAAATGCACAGGTATCGGACGAAGTTAACATGACGAGTGTCCTGTTAACTTTTGCCTTGTTCTCGAAAACATGACAGAACCCACCCCCACCCGAACGGTGGTTACCGGACCGGCATGAGTGCGTACGCTCGGAACGGGAGGAGTATAGATGAGGTGGGGAGAGAAATGATCTACTCCGTTCAGTGCGAGGGCGCCGACTTCTGTCAGGAGATATCCGGATCGAGCGACACCTCGTTCGCTCGAGTCTACGATGGTGAACCACCAAGCCGCCGGATCGCAGCCACGGAGCGCTTCGAACTGCTTGCGGACATGTCCCCGCTTGTCGCGGGTCATATTCTGCTGCTGCCGAAAGATCATTACCTTTCTTTTGCCAGGGTCATCGAGAACAACCTTGCTGAATTGGAGGATGTGTTAGCTCAGACGATCGCGCTTTACGCGAACACGTTTACGACGCCGTTGATACTGGAACACGGGTCGGCCGACGGTTCTGACCAAAAGGCCTGCATAACACATGCGCATTGGCACCTGCTGCCAGTGCATGGCGCCGATGTCGACGTTGTTCTTGAACAGGAAGGGCTGATGTATCAAGACATCGACGGCATTGCGGATCTAGGCAGGGCGCCGTGGACGAGAATGCCATACTACTTCCGGCGTTACGCAGGTCGCAGCCGTATTTACCTTCCACCAGCCGGGCACCAGCGGCAGTACCTGCGTTCGGTTGCCGGCCGAGCGCTGGCCATCGAAGACCCGGAATGGGACTACGCGGTGGTTATCAGAAAGGATGCACTTCGGTTGACTATGCGCATGACTGCCGACTGGGAACTCGCCTGACTGGCCGGAATTCGAGAGGATCCGAACCGATGCCCGTTACCGATGCTCACTCCGACGAACCGGCCAGATTAGCGAACACGATCGAAACCGTGTTCGCCGGCCAGTCGAAGGACTACCCCGAACGATTGCTGTCGAACGGTTCGCGGGCTGTACTAGCTGAGGGCGCGGACGCACAGGATGATTGCGCCGTCTTCAGTTTCTCGGGCGAGCAGGAACTCGTCGTCGGCTCCGACTACGTACGCGGACCGAAGTTCCGGTTGTACGAGCGCGGCCTGCTCACCGAGTACGATCTCGGATACTACCTGGTGGCTGCCAACGTCAGCGATGTCGCGGCCATGGGGGCTCGGCCGATCGGCGTACTGACCGTCGTCCGGTACCCGCTGGACATGACCGACGCAGTGTTCGAGCAGGTCATGCTCGGCATCCGCGACGCGTGTGCGGACCACGGCGCGCCGAACGTCGGCGGTGACATCGGCGGGGCCGAACGTCTGATCCTGTCCGCCACGGCGATGGGCGTCTGCCCTCCGGGCCGCTCGGTGCTGCGCCGCGGTGCTCGGCCGGGCGATCTCGTCTGTCTTACCGCGCCTACCGGGATCGCCGGCGCCGCGACCGAATACTTCCGGGCCGGTCGGGTCAGCGAGGAGATTGAGGCCAGGTACCGGGGTAGCTTGCTCGCCTCTTGGGCCAGACCGCGCGCTAGGACTGCTGAGGGGATGGCGCTCGGTAAGAGCGGAGTTGTCACAAGCTGTCAGGACACCTCGGATGGACTGAAGGCTACCCTCGAAGGCATCGCCGTAGCGAGCGGCACGGGCATCACGGTCTTCGAGCAGGAGCTGCAGGTCCCCGCCGAGGTGACGGCCGTCTGCGAGTTCGTGGGAAAGAGTGTGCTGCCGGTGGTGATGGGCGACTCGGTCGACTTCGAGCTCGTGTTCACCATGGCCCCAGAAAGGCAGGATGCCGTTCGAGCCGAATTTGACAGTGCCGGCCTGGGATTTCACGCCATCGGCGTAGTGACAAAAGAGCCGGGCGTGCTGCTGGAACACCTGAGCGGGCAGCGAAGTCCGCTACCGGGAAAGGCTTGGCGGCACGCGCCGGAACAGGCCCAGCGCTGACGGATCTTGCAGTCGGTTCGGCTGGGAAGAATTCCCTGGCCGACGCTGTTCGGCTACCGTACGAACATGAAACGCGGCACAGCGAGGGCGATCGACCGGTCTGTAGTATTGCTCGCCACTCTGTGCCTAGCTGGACACTCCTACCACGTACCGTCCGCACGGTTCTGGTCCAGCGTCCTCCAGAACAGGTCATACCTCCTGCTCGCACTGCTGGTTGTGGTCGCGGTTTTCGGTGCGCTTACGCCGTTCGAGAGCTGGCGCGCACGGTCGTTGTCCAAGCGCAACGTCATCATGCGCCGTCGGATCCTCGTTACTTTCGGCCGGATACTGGAGATCGGGAACAAGATCGACCCGCCGCTGGAAACTGGGGACCTCGCGCTGCACGTGTGGCAGCGTAGGAGGAGTCTGTGTCATCCGGTTTCTGGCAAACTCCGACGGCTTTCGACTTACCGGATGGCAGCAGCTCCGGCGAACCGATCATTCTCGCCGAGGAAAGGAGTTGGTGCGGTGGGGTTGTGCTGGGAAAAGGATCATGAGTACACGTTCGACGCGACCGAGATTGCCGGTAAACTGATCACGGAAAGAGATTTCATCCAGCATATGGTGGACCGCGGGGCCGAGTCGGTGATGAACCTGACCTGGCAGGACTTCAACCGGGTCAAGCACCGCACCGCCCTGTTCGCGGTGCCGATCAGGAACGGTCGGAACAAGTTCGCCGGTTGCCTCAGCGTCGACGCAAGCCGCGGTTACCAGACCCTGAACCAGCCGGCGCTGATTGAAGAGATGACAAAACTCGGGCTCGACATCGCCAGCGACGACTTCGAGTGCACCTGATGGATCCGGTCGCGACCAGAATGCGCGAACTCTACGATCGGCGTGCTGCCGATTATGTCGCAACCACAGGAGAAGTCGGCCTCTTCCCCGGCTTGGACGCCGAGTTGGCCCGGTTCGTCCAGCGCATGCCGGGTGGGGGGCCTGTGCTCGACCTTGGTAGCGGAGTGGGCCGTGACGCGGACTGGTTCAGCCGCCGGGGGTTGTCGGTGGTCGCGGTCGACTTCAGTGAACAGATGCTGCGGATTACCGGCGCAAGATCGCCGGAAGTTGCCGTCGTTCAAGCCGAGCTGACCAATCTGCCCTTCCGAGACGACCGGTTCGCCGGCGCGTGGGTCTGCGCGAGCCTGGTGCACCTCGCCAGCGCGGGGCATCCGCGGGCACTCGCGGAGGTGTTCCGAACGTTACAGCCCAGTGGTGCTGTCGCGATCAGTATGAAGGTCGGCCATGGCGAGGGCTGGGCTACCGGCAGCAAGCTCCCGGACGAGCGCTGGTTCAGCTATGTGGATGCCGACGAGTTCGCTGGCCTGATGCGGGCTGTCGGCTTTGTCGGTGTCACGACGATCCCGAGCGGCCGCGACACGTGGTTCATCGCCGAGGGAATCAAGCCTGGTCGTCTCGGTTCCACTCGTCCGGATGACAGTTCGGGAGGATTTGCCTGATTCCGCCACGCGGGTCCTGTACGTCACCCTCGTGACGAGGAATCAGGTGGATGTGCAGGTGATCGACTGTGCGTCCCGCCGCCCGGCCGTCGTTGACCCCGATCGTGTATCCCTGTGGATGGTACTGGTTCTGCAAGCCCACTTTGACCTTACTCATCAGTCCGTAGAGCTCTGCCATGTCGTCGGAGGACAGGTCAAAGAAGGAGACGACGTGACGCTTGGGCACGATTTCGACGTGCCCTTCGGCAGCCGGATAGTTGTCGCGCCGTGCGTAGAAGTTTTCAGTCTGGTCGACAACGCTGTTCAATGCATCATCTTCGAACTCGCAGAACAAGCAGCCTACCTGTCGGCCGGGATGGGACTTGGGCTGGTCGATGGTGACCGTCTGGTTCATCAAACACCTCGGCTAACGTCTGGTTACTGGGTCGTTACGGCTGGCAAGACGGGTCGGCCGATGTCGAAACTCACCTCAGCTCGCTGCTACCGGGTCGCCCGGTGCTCGACGGCCAACTTAGCGCCCGGAGGGCCGACCCGAAACCTAGTGAACTCTCTCGTGTGATCGACAAGAGATGTCCTTGTACGGTCGTCAACACCTCGACCTGCGCCTTCCCCTCACCGCCAGGCGCGAGTCTTCGATAGTCACGCTAGGCCGGACGCGCCGCACGCTTCGGCCATCCGGTCCACAACTTGCTCGATCGACAATTCAGTCGTGTCAATGATTATCGCATCCGATGCTGGCACGAGTGGTGAAGCCGACCTCGTCGTGTCGGCACGATCCCGTCGGACGACGTCTTCAAAAACTTCCTTGAGAGATCCCGAACCCTCCTGTGCCAGACGTCGTCGCGCACGCGTCTCGGCGCTCGCCGTGAGGTAGAACTTCGGCACCGCGGTGGGGAAGACAACCGTTCCGATGTCCCGCCCCTCGACAATGCTGCGCCGGTTACCGGCTGCCCAGATGTGCACGGAGTTGGTAACTCTGCGGCGGAGTTCCGCTATTCCTGCGACCTTGCTCACTGTCCTGCCGACCGCGAGTGAGCGCAGCTCGCCAGCGGTGTAGCGATTCAGGCCGAGTAGTTCGGACACGCGATCACCACGGCTGATTTTCGAGCAGAGCGCGACCATCTTCTTTGGGTCAGTGGGATCGACTCCGCTGCGCAACGCTTCATAGGCGAGCACGCGATACGCCCGTCCACTTTCGAGGTACTTCATGTCAAAGATCTCCGCCACCGCGAGACTTGTCGTCGTCTTACCCGCCGCTGCCGGTCCATCGACGGAGACTACTGAAGACTTGACATTGTCTGATGGCATTCCTGCTCCGAGTATTCGGGTGACAAGATCGATGAGAAAGCTGATCTCGCTACTCTTCGGACGTTCCTAGAATTCGGCTACCGTACACGAAGCTCACTGGACGTGTTCGAAGGGTACGCAAATGTGACGCACGGTATATGGTGTCGCTGTATCGGGTGTACACCAGTCGCGAAGATCATTCTGATCGTGCCGATGCTGCCTGAGGCAGGCCCTGAGAGTGGGTAACGATTGCTTCGGAGCCGCTGAGTAGCCGAGGGGATCGAGCATGGCGTGATCGCGGGAGCTTCAGGGCTCGGACTGCTACGCGTGATGCTGGAATCAGATCTTGATGCGAACTAGTGCCACAGTGGACATTCCCGATGAGAGGTTTCTTAAGACGCCGGTAGCGGGGACGTCGGCTACTGTCGGCGGAGATGAACGAACGAGTTTCGGTACTGGTCGTCGACGATGAGCCCGCCGTGCGCGCCGCCCTCGCCGACGCACTGGAGCTGCAGTCCTACCGGGTGCGCACCGCGCCGGACGGGGAGTCGGCGCTGCACGAGGTCGCCGGCGCCCGCCTGGATCTGATCGTGCTCGACGTGGTCATGCCGGGGCTCGACGGGCTCGCGGTGTGCCGCGCGCTGCGCGCGGCGGGGGACCGCACGCCGATACTGGTGCTCACCGCGCGCTCGGCGTCGCAGGACCGGATCGACGGGCTGGACGCCGGTGCCGACGACTACGTCGTGAAGCCGTACGACCTCGGTGAGCTGCTGGCGAGGGTGCGGGCGTTGCTGCGCCGCGTCGGCGGCACCGGGACGGCCGTCCTCGGTTTCGAGGACCTGACCTTGGACGAGGCATCGCGCCAGGGCAGGCGCGGGACCAGGGTCATCCAGTTCACCGAGACCGAGTTCGCGCTGCTGGAGCTGCTGACCCGCAACGCGGGCCAGGTCCTCACCAGGGACGTGATCATCGACCGGGTGTGGGGCTACGACTTCGGCCCCGCCGGCAACTCGGTCGAGGTCTACGTCAGGTACCTGCGGCGCAAGCTCGAAGCGGGCGGCGAACCGCGGCTCGTGCACACGGTCCGCGGGATCGGCTACCAGCTGAGGCTGCCGTGAGCGGTCCGTGGCAGCTCAGGACCCGCATCGCGGTGCTGTCGGCCGCGTGCGTGGCGCTGGTGGCCGCGTCGATGGCCGTCGCGGCGTACTTCTTCTTCGACCGCGAGCTGCGCCAGCAACTCGACATCGGGCTGTCGCGCGAATCGAACCGGATCCAGCTGCTGGTCAAGGCGGGCCGGTGGGACGCGACCGGCACGGGTGACTGCGAATGGATCGCCACCCCCGCCTGCAGCCAGGTGATCACGCCGGACCAGCAGGGCCCCGGCCAGGAAGACGTACCTGGCCTGCCGGTCGACGCCGGTGCCCGATCGGTCGCCGCGGGCACCGCGGACGCGTTCCGGGCCGATGTCGTCGTCGCCGGGCACCCGCTGCGCCTGCTGACAACACCGCTGCCCGGTCACCGGGCGCTGCAGGTCGCCGTGCGCTCGGACGGTGTGGAGCAAAGCCTGCGGCGCATCCGGAAGATCCTCGTCGCGGCCGGTGCGGGTGGGGTGCTGCTCGCCTGCGCGCTGGGCTACCTCATCGCCCGCACCAGCCTCCGGCCGGTCGCCGCCATCGTCGCGGCGACCAAGCGCGTCACCGCCACCCGCGATCCCGGCCACCGGATCGCGGTGCGCGGCGAGGACGAGCTGGCCCAGCTCGCGCGGAACTTCAACACCATGCTCGCCGCGCTGGAGGACTCGGTCACCGCCCAGCGGCGCCTGGTGGCCGACGCGTCCCACGAGCTGCGGACCCCGATCACGTCCCTGCGCTCGGACATCGACCTGCTCACCCTCGCCGGCCCCCTCGAACCGGACCGGCAACGGCGCGTCCTCGATCGCGTCCACGAGCAGTTCGCCGAGCTGACCCAGCTCGTGAACGACCTGATCGAACTGGCGCGGGGCGACGAACCCGGCGACGCCGCCGAAGAGGTCCGGCTCGACGACATCGTCGGCCACTGCCGCGATCGCGCCGACCGGCACTGGCCAGGCATCGCGTTCACCACCGAGCTGGAGCCCACCGTGGTCGACGGCGTCCCCGACCGGCTGGCCCGCGCGATCGCCAACCTCCTCGACAACGCCGCCAAGTTCAGCCCCGACGGCGGCACCGTGGCCGTTCGCCTCCGCGACCGGATCCTCACCGTGACCGACCAAGGTCCCGGAATCGCTCCCGACGACCTCCCGATGGTCTTCGACCGGTTCTACCGCGCCCCGGCCGCGCGAACCCTGCCCGGATCGGGTCTGGGGCTGGCGATCGTCGCCCAGGTGGCCAAGGCGCACGGAGCCGGTGTCGAGGTCACTTCGCCCGAAGACGGTGGAACGAGCGTCGTCATCCGCTTTCCCGCGCTGTCGGCGGATTCCGGCTGAACGACAGTCGCGTGTGGACGGTCACGTCGATTATTCCGAACCGGCGTGACCGTCCACACGCGAGTGGATCAGACGTGCGTAACCAGCAGGGTCACACCGGCCTCGCCGCCGCAGTCGACGAGGACCGGGCCCACCCCGTTGCCGATGTTCTCCGCGAGCTTCGCCTTGGCGACGTAGTGGTCCGGGCCGGGGTCGACGATCTGCACATCGACCAGGGACGGGTTCGCGAGCAGACCGCCGACGACGGTCTTGAGCCCGGTGCCACCCCCGCAGCTACCGGTGATGGTCACCTCCTGCCCGCGCTTGGCGGTCGGGTTCGGCGTGACCTCGACGGTCGCGCGAGCGCCCTTCGGCGGCTGGTTCTGCCCGGCTTGGTCGTTCCCCGCGGCGGCGTGGCTGACCGCTGCGGCGTCCTGGCTCTGCTGGTGCACTTGGCCGCTCCCGGCACTGGTGGCGTCGGAATCCGCAACGGCGACGGTGATCCCGACCGTTCCGGCGGCGACGGCCGCGGCACCCGCGACGGCAAGGGCCGTGATGGTGCGGCGGCTGCGGCTCGTGGTCATGTCGTACTCCCTCCTCGGGCGTCCACTCGGGACACCTGCCATCCCCGTGCTGCGGGGCTCATCCGGCTAGTCGCCGGGAACGGAGCGGAGGTTCTCTCCTGGCAATATTGTGAGCGGCGTCACATTCTGCTGTGATTGTCCTTAGTGGACGGTTCCGGGCAGCGGGAAGCCGAGTGCCCGCGCCGCGTTCTCCGGTACCGGGTCCGCCCAGCGGTCGAGCACGTGCGCGGTGGTGGACAGCGACCGGATTTCCGCGCGATCGAGGTAGAGCACGCCGTCGAGGTGATCGGTCTCGTGCTGGACGATGCGGGCTGGCCAGCCCTCGACCTCCTCGTCGAGTTCACGCCCGTGCTCGTCCTGGCCGAGGAGGTGGACTCGTTCGTACCGCGCCGTCACGGCCTGCCAGCCCGGCACGCTCAAGCAGCCTTCGAAGAAGGAGGCCGCGCCCGGATCCGTTGCGGTGTAATGCGGGTTGACCAGTACCCGGAACGGTTGTGGCACCCGTCGGCGAACCCGGAGCGATTCGGCCGACGTACCCGGCCGCAGTGTCGCGGGATCCTCGACGACCGCGACCCGGAGCGGCACCCCGATCTGCGGTGCGGCAAGGCCGACCCCCGGCGCTTCGCGCATCGTGGTGCGCATCAGCTCGATGAGGCCGGTGAACCGCGCGCCGCTGAGCTGCCCCTCGTACGGTTGCGTCTGCTGCCTGAGCACCGGGTCGCCGGCGGAGACGATCGGGGCGGGTGCCGCGCCCGCCAGTAGTGCGTCGACGAGATCGGTCAATGCGGTCGTGGTCACTCCGGTACCTCCCCGTCGATGCCGCCGGCCGGAGTCTACGGTTCGACGCTCCACGTACCTGGACCAGGTGAAGTGGGCACCCCCGGTCGATCTTTTCCGCGAACGGTGAGGTCCGTCTCACTCCTTCGAGTGCCGCTCGTCGCGACACTACGTTGCGCAGGCATGCGGAGTGCACTGATCGCCGGAACCGTTCTCGGCACGCTGATCGTCGCCCCGGCGGACGCCGCCGCTCAGCCGGCCGGCGCCGCGCTCGCCGTCGGCTACGCGTACGCGCTGCCCGATCCGGAGCCGCCCGTGCCCAGTGCCGCCTACGCCACGTACTACGCGTCGCCGGGGCCGCCGGGGGCGAGCGGGCTGGACGATCCCGGGTACGCGCCGGAGGTCGCTGTGCAGTACCCGCACCAGGACACGGCCAAGGCGTGGAAGCTGGCGGTGAACCCGGCGCACCGGGCGTTCCGCGGCGTCGCCACCACGGCGGCGGGATCGGACGAGGTCACCGCGGAGGTCGGCACCGACTACCGGCTGGACGTTCCCGGCAAGGGAACCTACGCCGCCTTCGACGGCGTGCGCAGCACCTCGAACTGCACCGGTTCCGCTGGCGGGTCGGATACCGAACTCGGCAAGCTGCGCCTCCGGCAGCAGGGTGGCGAACTGTCCGATGTGGACGTTCCGCGGGGTGCGGGCACGGCCACCGCCGCCAGGCTGGACTTCCCGCCACCGAACGGCGAAGCGGACCCCGCCAACCCGCACCTCGGCGACCTCACGGTGCGCCGCGTGCTGGCACCGGAGGACCTGATCAAGACCCCCGACCTGGAGCCCGGCTACCTCCGGCGCGCGGCGGGCTGGCGCATCGACGTCGTCACTTACCGCGCCGACGGATCGGACCGGCACACGGAGTCCGTCGTGCTCGGTGCTGCCGCCTGTTAGCGGCGTACGCCGTCATGGTGCCGCGTGCCGCGCGGAGGCCGGTGCGCAATTCCCCGAAGGTCGCCTTCGCGGAGGTCAAAGCCGCGGACGTGCCCCTCGCGAGCTTTCTCCGTTCCCGCGCATCTGCGCCGCCCCGCGCTCATGTCCTGCTCTCACGCTCATGCCCCGAAGGGGCCCTTGGGGGAATCTGATGCCGCGAAGGCGTCCTTTGGGGCATCGGCGGCACCGTGTCGTGCGTTGTGAGGGGTGAGTTCGCGGCGTCAGGTTCCTCGAAGGTGTCCTTGCGGGCATGTGCTGGGATTTCGCGGCTTGCGTCTCTTCTCGTTTCCGTGCTGGTGTCCTGCGGGGGCGTTCAGAGGCGTGAATGCTGCGGATGTGGCCTTAGCGGGGCCTGCCTTGTTCCGGGGCGCATGCCCTGTAGGGGCCTTTGGGGGAATCTGATGCCGCGAAGGCGTCCTTCGGGGCATCGGCGGCACCGTGCCGTGCGTTGTGAGGGGTGAGTTCGCGGCGTCAGATTCCCCGAAGGCGCCCTTCAGGGACCAAGTCCTGACACGGGGCTCCCCGCTTCCGCCAGCCAGCCACGGTCGCCCGTTGGACAGCCGGACCAGGCCACTTCGAAATCCGGTGCGGGCAAAGGGAATGCCTTCGGGCGGGCGGAAACGGTAGAGTGGCCGGTATGGACGATCGGCCGATCACGCTGGCGCAGCGCAACTTCCGGCAACGCGCCGAGACGCTCGAGCGCATGGGTAACCAGGAGCGCTTCACCCACATCTACCAGTCCAATCTGTGGGGTTCGGCTTCGGTTTCCGGGCCGGGATCCGATGCGGAGCAGACCCGTGAGCTGCGCGCGCGGCTGCCGGAGCTGCTGGCGCGCTTCGGCGTGCGAACGCTGCTCGACCTGCCCTGCGGCGACTTCGGCTGGTTGAACGGGGTCGATCTCGGCGTGGCGCGGTACATCGGTGCCGACATCGTCGGTGAGCTGGTGACACAGAACATCGAGCGGTACGGGCAGGACGAGACGCGGGAGTTCCGCGTGCTCGACCTGACCGCGGACCCGTTGCCGTCGGCGGACGCGGTGCTGTGCCGGGACTGCCTGGTCCACCTGAGCTTCGCCGATGTCCGCAGCGCCGTGGAGAACCTCCGGCGCAGCGGCTCCCGGTACCTGCTGACCACGACTTTCACTGGGCAGACGGCCAACGCCGACATCTCGACGGGGGACTGGCGTGCGCTGAACCTGTGCCGCGAGCCCTTCGGGTTCCCCGAGCCGCTGGCGACGCTGGTGGAGGGGTGCACCGAGGAGGGCGGCGCCTACGCCGACAAGTCGCTGGCGTTGTGGGAGATCGCCACCCTCCCCGGCTGAGCGCACTCCGATGACCACCACCATGCGCGCCCTGCTCGCCCGGTCCTGTCCCGGTGACTGGGAACCCGTCACGAACGGCGAGTCCGGCGCGGCGGTTTTCCGTAGCGCCGACGGCGCGAAGTACGCCAAGTGCGTTCCGCACGGGCACCGGGATCTCCTGGCGCGGGAACGGGATCGGGTCGACTGGCTCGATGCCGGTGTGGTCGGCGGTCCGGCGGTGCTCGGCTGGATCGCCGAGGACGACGGGGCGTGCCTGGTGACCAGCGCCGTCCGCGGGGTGCCCGCCGACAGCGTCTCGGCCGAAGAGCTTCAGCGGGCGTGGCCGTCCATCGTCGAGGCCGTCCGAGAACTGCACGCGCTGCCCGCCGGGGACTGCCCGTTCACCAGGGACCTGACGCGGATGTTCGCGCTGGCCGAGGATGTCGTCGCACGCGGTGCGGTCAATCCGGAGTTCCTGCCGGTCGAGCAGCAGCAGACGCCGCCTGCCGCGCTGCTCGCGCGGCTGGCCGGGCAAACCGGGCACCGGCTCGCGCAGGAGCCGGCCGATCTCGTCGTCTGCCACGGCGACCTCTGCCTGCCCAACATCATCCTCGACCCGAGCACGCTCGACTTCGCGGGATTCATCGACCTCGGACGCCTCGGCAGGGCCGACCGGTACGCCGATATCGCACTGCTGCTCGCCAACGCCAGGGAAACCTGGGATGACGAGAAGCAGGCGCTCGTCGCCGACGGGATCTTCGCCCGCCATCACGGGATCGCGCTGGACACCGAACGGCAACGGTTCTACCTGCACCTCGATCCCCTTACCTGGGGCTAGTCCGCCGCTTTCGCCGCTGTATCACCCGGCCGGTTTGTGATAGCTTTCCCGCCACCGTCGACGCCAATGCGGCCGAAGTCCCCGTGACCGGCGAGAAGCGGATCGACATCAGGAAACGAGGGGGCGTCTCGATGGCCAACAATGATGCGCCGGCCGATTCCGTCGCGGCGCTCCGCCCGTCTTATTCGGCCGATCTTGCCGAGGGCACCGAACGCTTCTTCGAAGCACGGCGCACGGACTGCCCGTGGTGCGGTTCGGACTCGTTGCGGGTCCGGTTGCGCACGACCGATCTGCTGCAGCACAAGCCGGGGCGGTTCGTGCTCGACGAATGCCGTAGCTGCGGCCACGTGTTCCAGAACCCCAGGCTGAACCCGGCCGGGCTCGAATTCTACTACCGGGATTGCTACGACGGGCTCGGCGAGAAGAACATCAACGCGATGTTCGAAGGCAACCAGGCCGGCTACCGTTCGCGGGCCGAGCTGGTGCGCGGGTTCGTCGAGCCCGGCACGTGGCTCGACGTCGGGATGGGGCACGGGCACTTCTGCAAGGAGGCGGCGGAGAGCCTGCCGGAGACGCATTTCGACGGCCTCGATCTGAGCGACGGCGTGGAGGCGGCACGGGAGCGCGGCTGGATCAGGACCGGGTACCAGGGCAGCTTCGTCGACCTCGCCGACGATCTCGGCGGCCGGTACGACGTGGTCAGCATGTACCACTACCTGGAACACACCACGGAGCCGCGGCACGAGCTCGCGGCGGCGAAGAAGGCGTTGCGCCAAGGCGGTTTCCTCGCCATCGAACTGCCCGATCCCGAGTGCCGGTGGGCGAGGGCGCTCGGCCGGTGGTGGATGCCGTGGCTGCAACCCCAGCACCTGAACCTGATGCCGATCGGGAACCTGCGCGCCGAGCTCGTCGCGAGCGGGTTCACCGTCGTCGCCGAGCAGCGCGCCGAGCCGCACGCGGCGATCGACCTGCTGGCCGCGTCGGTGATGGCGGTCAACGCACTGACCATCGGCGGCGAGGATCTCGCCTGGCGGGACACCCCGCCCGGCCGGTTCCGCCGGATCCTGCGCAAGGCCACCTTCGCGCTGTGCGTTCCGCTGTTCATCCTCGCCGGGGTCGTGGATCGGATCAGCGCGGCGGCGGGCCGGAAGCGCGGGTGGTCGAACGCGTATCGAGTGGTGGCCAGGCGCACCGGGTCCTGAAGCCGTTTCGCCGCTGACAGGCGAATATCAGCAAAATCAACGAGAGTGAAACTCTCGCCGTGGTGATAGGGTCCTCCGCGCCGGATCCACTTCCTCGATGACATGTCCCGATGGGCCTTGCCGGGGTGTTCGCTGCCCATTTTCCCGTGCCGCGGACTTCGAGCCGGATGCTGGAAAGACTGGGAATTTTCCCCGAGTCCACGCGGTATGGCCGCCGATGGGTTGACGTATGCGTGCGTGACCGCTTTAGTGCACTTCGTTATCTCCATCCGGTACTTCTTTCCGCCATTCGGGGGTTGTCGGCATGTCGAGTGTCAGTGCTGGTGATGGGGCGCGCGCCCACACTGTTCCTGGTGTGGAGGGCGACCTCGCCGGCCTGATCATCGCGGTGACCCCGTTCGGCCGTCCGTCGGCCAGTGCGGTCGCCGCTGCCGCCTCGGCGGGTGGCCTCGGGGTGCTGGACCTCACCGCGGGTGGCCGCGCCGCACGGGAAGAGCTCGCGCTCGCCGTCGAGTGGACCGGCGGGGAGTTCGGCGTACGCCTCGCGGACGCCGAGACCTGGTCGCCCGCGGCGCTTCCCGCCCGCGTGACGACAGTGGTGCTCGCCGCCGGATCCTCGCTGACCGCCGCGGACTTCCCAGGACGCCGCGTGCTCGTCGAGGTGACCGGGGCCGACGGAGCAGGCGAGGCGGCGTCAGCCGGCGCGCACGGGCTGATCGTTCGCGGCAGCGAACTGGGCGGTCCGGCAGGCGAAACGGGCACTTTCGTCCTGGTGCAACGGTTGCTGGCCGAGCAGGGGCTCGCTCTGCCGATCTGGGTGAGCGGGACCGGGCCGTACACCGCGGTCGCGGCGATCGCGGGCGGAGCCGAAGGCGTCGTCCTCGACACCCAGCTCGCACTGCTCGACGAGGTCGGACTCCCGGCCGAGATCTCCTCGGCCCTCGAAGGTCTCGACGGGTCGGAATCGGTGGTCGCGGACGGGGTCCGCGTACTCCGCCACCGGGGCGCGGGAGCCGGTGCGCCGATCCCGGTCGGCCAGGACGGGTTCCTCGCCTGCCGCTTCCGGGACCGGTGGGGCACCGTGGCCGCGGCGGTTCGCGGGATGCGGGACGACATCGCCGCCGCCCTGCGCGCGCCCGCGCCGGTGCTCGGCGGTGGCACGCCGGGAAGCCGGGCGCTGGGCACGGCGCTTCCGGTCGCGCAGGGCCCCATGACACGGGTGAGCGATCAGGCTTCGTTCGCGACCGCGGTCGCGAACGAAGGGGCGCTGCCGTTCATCGCCCTCGCGCTGTCCGGCCCGGAGCAGACCCGCCAGGTCCTCGAAGAGACGAGCCGGTCCGTCGGCGATTCGCCGTGGGGCGTCGGCGTGCTCGGTTTCGCCGCCGAGGAAGTCCGGAACGCGCAGCTCGCGGTCGTCCGCGAGCTCCGGCCGACGCACGTGATCATCGCGGGTGGCCGCCCCGCGCAGGCGGCGGCGCTGGAAGAGCTCGGCATCTCGACGTTCCTGCACGTGCCCTCGCCGGGGCTGCTCGGTCAGTTCCTCGCCGCTGGCGCCCGCAAGTTCGTCTTCGAGGGCGCTGAGTGCGGCGGGCACGTCGGCCCGCGCGGCAGCTTCCCGCTCTGGGAGGCCCAGCTCGGTGTGCTGGAGGACTTCCTCGCCACCGCGCCCGCCGGGACTGCGGAGGAGATCCAGGTCCTGTTCGCGGGCGGGGTGCACGACGAGCGGTCGGCGGCGATGGTGGCCGCGATGGCCTCGCCGATGAGCGCGCGCGGGTGCGCGGCCGGGCTGCTGATGGGCACCGCGTATCTGTTCACCGAGGAAGCCGTCCGGGCGGGTGCGGTGTCGCCGGTGTTCCAGCGCCAGGTGCTCGAAGCCGAGCGGACCGATCTGCTGGAGACCGCGCCTGGGCACGCCACGCGCTGCGTGCGCAGCCCGTTCACCGAGGAGTTCGCCGCCGTCAAACGGGATCTCGCCGAACGCCGGGTGCCGGACAGGGACGCGTGGGAACTGCTGGAGCGGCTGAACGTCGGCAGGCTCCGCGTGGCCAGCAAGGCCGTCGAGCGCGAAGGCGACGAGCTGCGCACCGTCGGGGTGGAACGGCAGCTCGACGCCGGGATGTTCATGGCAGGCGAGGTGGCGGTGCTGCGTTCGGCGGTCACCACGATCGCCGAGCTGCACGCTTCGGTCGGCGCCCGTGCCCAGTCCTTTTTGGACCGGCGCGTCGCCGAGCTCGCCTTCGCCGCACCCCGGCCGCGGCCCGCGCCGGAACCGCTCGACGTCGCCATCGTCGGGATGGCCTGCATGTTCCCCGAATCTCCCGACCTCGCCACGTTCTGGTCCAATGTGGTCGGTGGGGTGGACTCGGTCACCGAGGTGCCCGCCCAGCGCTGGGACCGGTCCGTCTACTACCGCGAAAACGGCGGGCCGGACAGCACGCCGTCGCGCTGGGGCGGGTTCCTGCCCGAGATCCCGTTCGATCCGCTGCGCTACGGGATCCCGCCCGCCTCGCTGTCCAGCATCGAGCCGGTGCAACTGCTCGCACTGGAAGCCGCCGCACGCGCGCTCGCCGACGCGGGATACGCGAAGCGGGACTTCGACCGCTCGCGCGCCTCGGTGGTGTTCGGCGCCGAAGCGGGCAGCGACCTCGCGAACGCGACGACCTTGCGCACGGTGCTCCCCGGCTACCTCGGCGAGATCCCGGCACCGCTGGAAGCCAAGCTGCCCCGGCTGACCGAGGATTCCTTCCCCGGGATGCTGGCGAACGTCATCGCGGGCCGGATCGCCAACCGGCTCGACCTCGGCGGGGCGAACTTCACCGTCGACGCGGCCTGCGCGTCCTCGCTCGCCGCGGTCGACGCGGCCTGCAAGGAACTCGTCGGCGGCACCAGCGATCTCGTCCTGTGCGGTGGCGCCGATCTGCACAACGGCATCCACGACTACCTCATGTTCGCTTCGGTGCAAGCGCTTTCGCCATCGGGCCGGTCCGCGACGTTCGACGACACCGCCGACGGCATCGCGCTCGGCGAGGGGATCGGCTGCCTCGCGCTGAAACGGCTGAGCGACGCCGAACGCGACGGCGACCGGGTCTACGCGGTGATCAAGGGCATCGGCAGTGCCAGCGACGGCAGGGCGCTCGGCCTGACCGCGCCCCGCCCCGAAGGGCAGTACAACGCGCTCACCAGGGCCTACCGCAACGCCGGGGTGTCACCCGCCGAAATCGGCCTCGTCGAGGCACACGGCACGGGCACGGTGGTCGGTGACCGGATCGAACTCGGCACGCTGGCGAAGGTCTTCGCGGAGGCGGGTTCCGCGCCGGGCGCGTGCGCGCTGGGATCGGTGAAATCGCAGATCGGGCACACCAAGTGCGCCGCGGGCGTGGCCGGGCTGATCAAGACCGCGCTCGCCCTGCACACCGGGGTCAAACCGCCGACACTGCACCTGACGCGGCCGAACCGGGCATGGGAGCCCGGGACCAGCCCGTTCGCCTTCCACACCGAAGCGAGGCCGTGGTCCGCCGCGCCAGCCGACCGGCTCGCCGGGGTGAGCGCGTTCGGATTCGGGGGCACCAACTACCACGTCGTGCTCGCCGCGCACGCGAACGGTGCGCCGCCCGCGCACACCGCGGACGACTGGCCGGTCGAACTGTTCACCTTCCGCGGCGCCGACCGCGAGGCCGCGGCAGCCGCGGTGCGGGACCTGCTCGCCCTCGTCGACGCCGATCCGGGACAGGGCGTGCCATGGCGCCTGCGCGACTTCGCGCTGGCGGCGTCGCGGCGCGCGGAGTCCGCCGCCGCACGCGGCCAGCGCCCGTGGATCGCGCTGCTCGCGTCCACTGTGGACGAACTGGCGGACCGGCTGCGGCTCGCGGCACGCGGGGAGCACGCGCCAGCGCGAGGGGTCTTCGCCGCGAACGGCGAACGGGCGGACTCAGGCGAGGTCGCGTTCCTGTTCCCGGGGCAGGGAAGCCAGCGGACCGGGATGTTCGCCGAACTCTTCGTGCGGTTCCCCTGGCTTCGCACGGGCGCGCGGCTCGGTGAACCGGTCGCGGGCGCGTTGTACCCGGCCGCGGCGTTCGACGCGGCGGACCGCGACCGGCAGCGGGCGCGGCTCACCGACACCACCTTCGCCCAGCCCGCGCTGGGAGTCACCGGGCTCGCGGCGGCCAAGCTGCTCGGCAAGGCCGGGGTCGGCCCGGCGATGGTGGCGGGGCACAGCTACGGCGAACTGGTCGCGCTGACCGTTGCCGGGGCGCTCGACCCCGACGACCTGCCGCGCGTCAGCGCCGCCAGGGCACAGGCGATCCTCGCGGCCGTGGCTGGCGGGGACCCCGGCGCGATGGCGGCGGTGTCGGCCGGCGACGCGCGGGTCGAAGCGGCGCTGCGCGAGACGGGCTCGGACCCGTCGGTGGTCATCGCGAACCACAACTCGCCGGAGCAGACCGTGATCTCCGGGCCGACCGGCGCGGTCGAGGCCGCGGTCGCGGGGCTGCGGGGCACGGGACTGGGGGCCAAGCGGATCCCGGTGGCCTGTGCCTTCCACAGTCCGCTGGTCGCCGGCGCGGGGGAGGCGTTCGCGGAGGCGCTCGCGACGGTGCCGGTGTCGGCGCCGGAGGTCCCGGTGTCGGCGAACCGCACGGCGGCGCCCTACCCCGCCGAGCCGGATCGGGTCCGCGCGGAACTCGCCGGCCAGCTCGGCGCGCCGGTCAGGTTCGCCGAGCAGATCGAGACGATGTACGCCGAGGGGATCAGGGTGTTCGTCGAAGCGGGCCCCGGTGCCACGCTGACCAAGCTGGTGTCGGCCACGCTCGGCGAGCGTCCACATCAGACGGTCACAATGGAGGCAGGACGGCGCACCGGGCTCGCCGGGCTGCTGACCGCACTGGCCGAGCTGGCGGTCGCCGGTGCCGATGTCCGCACGGGATGGCTCTTCCATGGTCGCGACGCCGTGGACGCGGCCAGTGCCACCCGGCCGCGGCGCGCCGGGTGGACCCTGGACGGGCACCTGCTGCGCACCGCCGACGGTGCCATCCCCGCCACCGCACTGCACCCGGCCGCACGGATCACGGAGGCCCTCATGACCGGCACGACGCCCGCCTCCGGGCAGGACGGCGCCGAGGCGCTCGTCGCCGACTTCCTGCGCACCAGCAGGGAGATGGTCGCCGCGCAGCGCGACGTGCTGCTCGGCTACCTCGGCGCGGACCCCGGTGCCCGCCCGCAGGCGCCACCCGTGCTGGAGTCGCTGACCCGCGCTGTCGCCGAACCGGCCGTGCCGAACCTCATCGAGCCCGCGCCGCCGGTGCCGGAAGCGCGGCGGGACGAACCGGTCGGGGCGGTGGTGCTGGCGGTGATCGCGGAGCGGACCGGCTACCCGACGGACATGATCGAACCGGATCTCGACCTCGAGGCCGATCTCAGCGTCGATTCGATCAAGCGCGCGGAGATCGCCGGCGAGCTGGCCACCAGGCTGAACCTGGTGGCGGACGGGGTCGACGCCGAGGAACTGGCCACGCTGAGGACGGCCGCCGAGATCACCGCGGCGATCACGGGCACCGGCGACGCCGTGCCCGGCGCGGCCGGGACCGCGGCGGATGAGGGCAAGCCCACGGCCGAGGCGGTGCGGACCGCGCCGACGCGGATGATCATGCGGGCGGTCGACCTCGCCCCGGCGGCGGTCGATCCGGCATCGCTTGCGGGGCACCGGTTCCTGGTCGTCGGCGCGGGTGCGGTCGCGGAGACGGTGGCGGGGAAGCTGCGGATGTGCGAGGCGGAAGCCGTCGTCGTCGAGGAACCACCACCGGGCGAGCGGTTCGACGGGGTGTTCTTCCTGCACGACGAGCCGCCACTGCCCGCGGCGTTCCCGGCTTACCAGTCCGTGCTCGCCACCGCGCCGCGCTGGCTGATCACCGGTGGCCGCGCCGACGGGCTGCGCGGCTTCTTCCGCTCGGTCTCCAGGGAGTACCCGGACACCGTCGCCAGGGTCGTGGAGCCCGAACCGGGTTCCTCCCCGGAGGAGATCGCCGCCGCGCTCGTCTCCGAACTGTCCGAAGTGGACCGCGAGCCGGTGGTGCTGAGGTCGGGACGGGCCCGTCGCGGGGTACGGCCGGTCGAGCGCGATCTCGGCCTGCTCGGCAGTACCGGTGCCGGCCCGGCCTCGGACGGCGCGGCCGAAGCGGGCGCGATCGGGCTCCAGCGGGACTCGGTGGTGCTGCTGATCGGCGGCGCCAGGGGGATCACGGCTCATTTCGCCGAAGTACTGGCGAAAACCGCCCGCTGCCGCCTCGAACTCTTCGGCCGCACGCCGCTGCCGGCCGGTGAGCAGGCCGTCGTCGCCGCCGCGCGTACCGCTGACGAATTGCGGGCGGCGCTCATCGAAAGCGGGCTTCGGGTGCCCGCGGAGATCGAACGGGAAATCGGCCGGATCCAGGCAGGCCGTGAGGTCGAGGGCACCGTGCGGCGGCTGACCGAACTCGGCGCCTCGGTCCGCTACCACCCGGTCGACGTGCGCGACGAGGAGGCCGTGCACCGCGCGATCAAGGAGATCCACGTCGAGCACGGCCGGATCGACGGGGTGGTCTACGCGGCGGGTGTGATCGAGGACAAGCTCGTCCGCGAGAAGTCGGCGGAATCGTTCGCCCGCGTCTTCGCCACGAAGGTGGACGGCGCCCAGGTGGTGCTCGACGCGCTCGGCGACCTCAGGGAGCCACCGCGCTTCCTGACCCTGTTCGGCAGCGTCGCGGCCGCGCTGGGCAACCGGGGCCAAGCCGACTACGCCGCGGCCAACGACGCGCTCGAAGCGCTCGGCAGCCGGTGGGCCGAAGCGACCGGCAGCAGGGGCCTGACCGTCCACTGGGGACCGTGGGCGCCGGACGGGACCAACAACGGCATGGTCACCCCCGAACTCGTGCGCCACTACGCGGCCAAGGGGATCGAGCTGATCGATCCGGAGGAAGGCGCGTTGAGCCTGCTCCGCGAGCTCGCCTGGGGAGCAGCGGAGGACACCGCGGTGGTTTACAGCGCTTCGGGGTGGTGAGCGAGCGGATGCCACGATCGACCCCTATCGCCATCGTGGGGATGGAGGTGCTGCTGCCCGGCGCGCCGGACCTGGCCACCTACTGGCGGAACCTCGTGGCCGGGTTCGACGCGATCACCGACGTCCCGAGTGGACGGTGGGGCGGCGACTACTACGCACCGGGCGCCACGCCGCGCGCGGATCGGATCGCCTGCAACCGCGGTGGTTTCGTCGACGATCAGGCCGAAGTGGACATCACGGGGCTCGGCATCATGCCGAGTTCGGTCCCCGGCACCGAACCCGACCAGCTGATCGCGTTGCACGTGGCGGCGAAGGCGATCGCCGACGCCGGCGGGGACGACCGACTGCCGGGTGACCGGCAGCGGGCCGGTGTCGTGCTCGGCAGGGGCGGGTACCTCACACCCGGCCTCGTCCGGCTGGACCAGCGCGTCCGTACCGCCACCCAGCTCGTGCGCACGCTCGGCGAGCTGATGCCCGAACTCGGCGCGGACCAGCTCGACCGGGTCCGGCAGGCGTTCAGCGACGAACTCGGGCCGGAGACCCCGGAATCGGCGATCGGGCTGGTGCCCAATCTCGCCGCGTCCCGCCTCGCCAACCGGCTCGACCTGCGTGGCCCGGCGTACACGGTGGACGCGGCCTGCGCCTCATCGCTGGTCGCGGTCGACCACGCGGTGCGGGAGCTGGAAAGCGGCCGGTGCGATCTCATGCTGGCCGGGGGCACGCACCACTGCCACGACATCACGTTCTGGAGCGTGTTCTCCCAGCTCGGCGCGCTGTCACCGAGCCAGCGCATTCGCCCGTTCGACGCTCGCGCCGACGGTCTGCTGATCGGCGAGGGGACCGGAGTCGTCGTGCTGAAGCGGCTCGCCGACGCCGAGCGCGACGGCGACCGGATCTACGCCGTCATCACCGGGACCGGGATTTCGAGCGACGGCAGGACGGCGAGCCTGGTCAACCCGGATTCGGGCGGGCAGGCGCGGGCGATCCGCCAGGCGTGGGAAGCGGCGGGGCTCGACCCGGCGACCGATCGCATCGGCCTGCTCGAAGCGCACGGCACGGCGACGCCCGCTGGCGACGGCGCCGAACTGGCCACCATCGCCGAGGTGTTCGGGCAGCCGGAGGACCCGGCGGAACCGCGCGCGGTGATCGGGTCGGTGAAGTCGATGATCGGACACACCATGCCTGCGGCGGGGGTGGCGGGGCTGGTCAAGGCGGCGCTCGCGGTGTACCACGGGATGCTGCTGCCGACGTTGCACTGCGCCGAGCCGAACCCGGCGCTGGGCCGGACCAGGTTCGCGCCGCTGGCCGAGGCACGGCCGTGGGAGAGCACCGGCGAGCCCGTCCGCCGCGCCGGGGTCAACGCGTTCGGCTTCGGCGGTGTGAACGCGCACGTCGTGCTGGAGCAGGCCACGACGCGTCCCGCGATCGAGGTCCGCGAACCCGAGCGCGTCTTGAAGCTCGCCGCGCCGAGCCCCGAAGCGCTGGCCGCCCTGCTCGACGCCGAAGACACCGAAGTGCTGGCCAAAGGGTCCGAAAAGGACACCGCTGGCCCGGTCCGGCTCGGTATCGTCGATCCCACCCCGAAACGGCTCGCGCTCGCCCGCAAGGCCGTCGCGAAGGGCAGGGGCTGGCGCGGGCGCAACGACGTCTGGTTCGTGCCGCGGCCACTGCTCGGGCAGGGCGGCGGCAAGCTCGCGTTCGTCTTCCCTGGCCTGGAAGCCGAATCCCCGCACTACCCGGTCGATGTCGCCAGGCGCTTCGGCCTGCCCCTGCCGTCCACAGAGGACGTTCACGAGGCGGACGTCGGCCGGCGGGGCAAGGGGGTCTTCGAACTCGGGCGGCTGCTCGACACGGCGTTGCGCCGGATGAACGTGGCACCGGACGCGCTCGCCGGGCACAGCCTCGGCGAATGGACCGCCATGGCCGCCGCCGGTATCCACGCCGAGGCGGAGGTCGAAGAGTTCCTCGCCGGGTTCGACCCCGACGAGCTGGTGGTGCCGGGCCTGGTGTTCGCGGCCGTCGGCGCCCCGGCCGAGGAGGTGCTCGGCGTACTCGCCGATCGGCCGGATGTCGTGCTCTCCCACGACAACGCCCCGCGGCAGGCGATGATCTGCGGCACCGAGGACGGGGTCGCCGAAGTGGTGGGCCTGTTCCGGGACCGTGCGGTGATCGCGCAGGTCCTGCCGTTCCGGTCCGGTTTCCACACTCCGATGCTGGAGCCCTACCTCGGCCCGATCGTGGCGGCGGCCGACCGGTACTCGCTGCACCCCGCGCGGCTGCCGGTGTGGTCGGCCACCACCACGGCTCCCTACCCGTCCGCGCCGGAGGACGTGCGCGCGCTGTTCGTGCGCCACCTCCTGGAACCCGTGCGGTTCCGCCCGATGATCGAGGCCATGCACGCGGCGGGGTTCCGCGCGTTCGTGCAGCTCGGTGCGGGCAAGCTCGGCTCGCTCGTCGGCGACACCCTGCACGGCGAGGCGCATTTGGCGGTGTCGGCGCATTCCGCGCACCGATCCGGTCTCGCCCAGCTGCGCCGGGTGGTCACCGCGCTGTGGGCCGACGGCGCGGAACCGGATGCCTCGCCGCTGCCCTCGGTGGCCACGCGCAGGCCGGTCCGGCTCGACCTCGGCAGCCCGCTCGTCTCCCTCGGCGAGGGCATCCGCGCGGAGATCGGCGCTTCGAGGAGGCCGTCGGCGGAGGCCGCTTTCCCCGCGCTGGACAGCTTCGGGGAGCGCTCGCCGGTCGCCGCCGAACTTTCCGCGTTGCTGAAGGACACCGCCGAGCTGGCCGTCGGCGCACTCGCCGCGCGGCGATCCCCGGCATCACGGGGAACCCGGCCCCTGCCCCGCGAACCGGTGCCACCGGCAGCCGTGCGCACCACCTTGCGGGTCAGCACGGAAACCATGCCGTACCTGCTCGACCACTGCTTCTTCAAACAGCCCGCCGGTGCCGATCCCGCCGATTCCTGGCCGGTGCTCCCCGGTACCACGGTGATCGCGCACCTGATGGACTTCGCCGGGCAGGCGGCTCCCGGGCGGCACGCGGTGACCGTGCGCGACGTCCGGCTCGGCAAGTGGATCACCGCGATCCCGGCCACGGAACTCACCGTGTCGATCGACCCCGAAGGCGCGAACCGGGTGAGCGCGGCCCTCGGTGAACACGCGCGCGCCGTCGTCGAGCTGGCATCGGGCTACCCGCGCCCGCCCGAGCCATGGACGATCGCCGACGACGAGCGCGAACCGGGGATGACCGCCGCGGACCTCTACCGCGAGCGCTGGATGTTCCACGGCCCCCGGTTCCAGGGCGTCACCGAGCTGACCGCGATCGGGGACGCGCACGTGCGGGGAGTGCTGACCACGCCGGACGCCCCCGGCGCGCTGCTCGACAACGCGGGCCAGCTCCTCGGCTACTGGATCATGTCCAGGCTGCCCTCGCGCACCACGGTGTTCCCGGTCGGCATGGGCGAAATCCGGTTCCACGGCCCGCATCCGGTGCCGGGGGAGAAGCTGGACTGCCTGGTGCGCGTCACCGAGGTCACCGATGCCGAACTGGTCGCCGACGTGCAGTTCGTGCGCGACGGGCGGGTATGGGCCGAGGTCACCGGGTGGCGGGACCGCCGCTTCGACAGCGACGCTTCGATCGAGAGGATGGCGCGCGAGCCGGAGCGCAACACCCTGTCGGACGCGCGGCCCGGCGGGTGGGAGCTGGTCCACGAGCGGTGGCCGGACCTCGCCACGCGCGAGCTGATCATGCGCAACGTCCTCGCCGGGGCCGAGCGCGAGCAGTACGCGAACCATCCGCCACGCGGCAGGCGCCAGTGGCTGCTCGGCCGGATCGCCGCGAAGGACGCGGTGCGCCGCCTGCTGTGGGAACGCGGTGAGGACGGGGTTTTCCCCGCCGAAGTCCGGATCCACGACGAGGCGGGCGGGCCGCGGGCGGCCGGTGCGTTCGGACGGCGATTGCCGGAGCTGACGGTTTCGCTCGCGCACTGCGCCGAAGCCGGGGTGGCCATGGCGCGCCGGGGCAGGTGCGGGATCCACCTCGACGAGGTGGTGTCCGCGAACGGCACCGCGCTCGGTGCGGTGGAACGGGTGTTGCTGGCCGCGGCCGTTCGTGACGGCACGGCGACGGAAGACCGGTGGTTCGCCCGGTTCCGTGCCGCGAAGGAAGCCGCGGCGAAGGCGAGCGGAAGCGAGGCGCGGGACGCGGAGGTCGTGTTCGTCGACGGTACGTCGCTGATCGTCCGCGCGCTCGGCCGGCACCATCGGGTGTCCACACAGGACGTTGCCAATCCGCCGGGGCTGCCCGCACGGGAGTACGTCGTGGCCTGGACGGAACACGGCGAAAGCGAAGGAGACAGGAATTGAGCGTCGAAGAGACCACGAGCCCGGTGATCGCGGACGAGGCGGCGGTGCTCGCCGATCTCACCGGGATACTGCGAGCGCTGCTCGAGGACTACGAGCCCGACGACATCGAGATCACCAGGGACACCACGTTCCACGACGATCTCGAACTGGAGAGCATCGACCTGGTCGCGATGTCCGCCCAGCTGCGCGAGAAGTACGGCGAGGCGATCAACTTCGCCTCGTTCGTCGCCGACCTGGAACTCGGCCAGATCATGGCGCTCACCGTCGGCGAACTCGTCGACTTCGTCGTCACTTCGCTGAACGCCAAGGGGAAGAGCGGCGCATGACCGTGCTCAAGGTCGGCGAGCTGGACGTGCACCTGCAATGGCTGCCGCCGTCCGGCGAAGAGGGCGACCGGCCGCCGCCGACCGTGGTCTTCGTGCACGGCCTGCTCTACGACAGCCTCGCCAGCTACTACTTCACGGTGGCCCCCGCGCTCGCGGAGGCGGGGATCGGCGTGCTCATGTACGACCTGCGCGGGCACGGCCGGACCAGCAGGCCGGCCGAGGGATACCGGCTCGAACACTTCGTGGACGATCTCGACGCGCTGCTCGACGCGGCCGGGGTGACCGGGCCCGTCCACCTGGTCGGCAACTGCTTCGGCGGCACCATCGCCTTCGGCCACGCGGCGGTCCGGCCGGACCGGGTCGCGAGCATCATCGCGATGGAGTGCGAGCCGCCGATCCCGCGCTGGGCCGAGCACATCGGCACCGGCATGGCCGAGGCCAAGGCGAAACTGGCCGCGCCGGAGGCGATCGAGTGGGTCAAGCGCGAGCACGGCGCGCACGTCGGGAGGCTGACCAAGACGGCGGCCAAGATCCTGCGCGTCACCACGATCGCCGAGGACCTGCCGCGCAGCCGCACCATCGACCCGAGCCTGGTGGACGTGCGCTGCCCGGTGCTCGCCGTGTTCGGTGACGAAAGCGGGCTGGCGGGACAGCGCGAAGAGCTGGAGAGCGGCCTAGGGCGCTGCGAGGTCGTGGTGCTCGAAGAGCAGGGGCATTCCGTGCTGGTCGAACGGCCGGGCGAGATCGTCGACCTCGTGCTCGGCTGGGTCCGGCGGAACGCCGCCGCCGAACTGGAGGAGGCGGGGTAGGTGGGCCGGTTCCTCTTCGTGGTGCCGCCGCTGACCGGGCACGTCAATCCGCTGGTGGGAGTGGCCGGTGCGCTCGGCGCGCGCGGGCACGAGGTCGCCTGGGCCGGGGTGGGGGAGATCGTGCGGTCCCTCGCGGGCGCGGGCGCACCGGTGTACGAATGCGCCATGCCCGAAGGCGGTCTGAGCCGGACGGCCGATCTGCGCGGGCCGGGCGCGCTGCAGTTCCTGTGGGAGGACTTCCTCATTCCGCTCGCGGATCGGATGGCCACGGGGGTGCACGAGGCGATCGGTGAGTTCCGCCCCGATGTCGTGGTGGCCGATCAGCAGACCGTCGCGGGTGGACTCGTCGCCGAAGCGCTCGGGGCCAGGTGGATCACTTCGGCGACGACGTCGGCGGAACTGGCCGACCCGTTCCGGGAACTGCCGAAAGTGGCGGCCTGGCTGGAAACCCTGCTGCACGAGCTGCGCGGCCGGATCGCGGGCGGTCGCGGTTCGGCTGATCCGAGGATGTCCCCGCACGGGGTGCTCGCCTTCACCACGCGCGAACTGCTGGGACCGCACCCGTTGCCGGACAACGTCTGGCTGGTCGGCCCCTCCATCGCCGCCCGTCCGTCCTCTTCGGACTTCCCGTGGGAATGGCTCGCCACGACGGCGCGGACCGTGCTGGTCACCCTCGGCACCGCGAACCTCGACGCGAGCGCGAGATTCCTGGCCGCGGCGGCGGAAGGGCTCGCCGGGATGCCGGTGCGCGCCGTCGTCGCCGATCCCGGTGGCGTGCTCGGCGAGGTCGGGGAGAACGTGCTGGTGCGCTCGCACGTTCCCCAGCTTCCCTTGCTGGAACGGGTCGACGCCGTCGTCTGCCACGGCGGGCACAACACGGTCGCCGAGTCGTTGTGGCACGGCGTGCCGATGGTGGTGGCGCCGATCAGGGACGACCAGCCGATCGTCGCCGGGCAGGTCGTAGCGGCCGGGGCCGGGGTGCGGGTGCGGTTCGGCCGGTCCGGCCCGGCGAAGATCGCGGCGGCGGTGGACGAGGTGCTGACCGGCGACGGGTACCGGCGCGCGGCCGAGCGCGTCGGGCGGTCCTTCCGGGCCGCCGGGGGCAGTGCTGCCGCGGCGGCCCGCCTCGAAGCGGCGCTTCCTCAGCCCGCCGCGGGCAGCGCCTCGCGAAGGTAGTCCTCGATCGAGGTCGCGGGACGGCCGAGCACCGTCGCCAGCGCGGGGCCGGCCGGTCCGAAGTCCCCGTGCCTGCTCGCCGTGAACATGCCGACCAGCATGTCGGCCCGCGCCGCCGGCACGCCGGCGGCGAGCAGGGTTTCCCGGTACTCGTCGTCGGAGACGACCACGCGCCGGATGGTCCGGCCCGTGATGTCCGAGGCGATGGCGGCCACCTCGTGCATGGCGACTGCCGCGGGCCCGGTCAGCGGCGGGGTGGCCTCGTCGAAGCCGCCGTCGATCAGAAGGCTCGCCGCGGCCTCGGCGAGATCGGCATGGGCCGTCCAGGCGACGGCGCCGTCTTCGGGCACGCGCAGCTCCCCGGTGGCGAGGGCCTGCCTCAGGAGCATCGGGACGGTGGAGGCGTAGAAACCGTTGCGCAGGGCGGTAAAGGCAGTTCCGGACTCCTTCAGGACATCCTCGGTGGCGGCGTGGTTGACGCACGGGGGGAACGCGGACGCCGGGTTCATTCCCCGGTGGCTGGTGTAGAAGAGGCGTTTCGCGCCCGCCGCCGTGGCGGCGGCGATCGCGTCGCGGTGGTTGCGCACCGCTTCGTCGCCGAGCTTGTTCACGGAGACGATCAGCACGGTCGATGCGCCCTCGAACGCCGTATCGAGCGTCTTGGGGTCGCCGAAGTCGCCGTGCCGGACTCGCACGCCGCGCTGCCGCAGATCGGCGAGCTTGCCCGTGTCGCGGACGCTGACGGCGATCTGCTCGGCGGGAACGCGGTCGAGCAGGTTGTCCACGACCGCACGGCCAAGCTGGCCACTCGCCCCGGTCACCATGATCATGATTTGTTCTCCCTGGTCAAAAGGCGATTATCGATGGAATCGCTATGACTGTATCACTGGAAATATCGCTGAAAGCAAGCCTGTGTTATCGTTGATATCGTGGAGAGTGACGACGGATCGCCGCGGGCACGCATCATCGACGCGGCGTTGGAGCTGCTGGCCAGAGACGGGCAGGACGCGGTCTCGACGCGAGCGGTCAGCGCGGCGGCCGGAGTGCAGCCCCCGACCCTCTACCGTTTCTTCGGGGACAAGGACGGGCTGCTCGACGCCGTTGCGGCCAAAGGGTTCTCGGACTACCTCGCGACCAAGACCGCCAGCCCGCACTCGGACGACCCGGTGCGCGACCTTCGCGCGGGATGGGACGTCCACGTCGAGTTCGGCCTTGCCAATCCCGCCCTGTTCCTCCTGATGTACGGGCGGCCGCGCACTGGCGCCGCGTCACCGGCCGGTGCCGAGGCGTTCCGTGTGCTGGCAGGCCACATCGAGCGCATCGCCGAAGCGGGCCGCCTCCGCGTCGCCGAGGGCCTCGCCGCCTCGCTCGTGCACGCCTCCGGTTCCGGCGTCACGCTCAGCCTGATCGCCACGCCCGAGGACGAGCGGGACCCGGCCCTCTCGGTCGCCGCCCGAGAAGCCGTCATCGCGGCGATCAGCACCGACCCCCCGGCCGGACGCGAACCGGGTCCGGTCTCCGCTGCGGCGGCACTGCGTACCTCGCTACCCCGGATCGACGCGCTCACCACCGGCGAGAACGCCCTGATGGCCGAATGGCTCGACCGCATCACGAGGTAACCGGCTCGATGTCGGAACGACGATTGCCTCGGATAACCCGCGCTGTAGCCCGCTGAGCTACAGCGCGCTACATTGTTCTTCGTGAAGGTGATTACTCAGCGGGAGTTCCGCAACAACTCCGCGGCTGTCATGGATGCGGTGGAAGCGGGCGAGACGTACCACATCACTCGTAACGGCGTCGAAGTCGCGGAGCTGCGTCCTGTCGCACCTAAACGGCGTCTGACGGCCGAAGAGCTGGTCGAACGGCATCGGAAGCTGCCGCGGGTCGATCCCGTGGGCATGCGGCACGAGGCCGATGAATTCTTCGGTACCGAGGATCGCGTCGGTGACGACGACGTGTGGGAGCGTCGTCGTGGCTGAACGCCCCGAATCCGGCGTCATCGACACTTGCGTCTACATCGATCTTGGCCAGGTGGACGCTGCGGCCTTGCCGGTGACCCCGGAGATCACCGCGGTCACCATGGCCGAGCTGCATCAGGGCGTTGCGATGGCCAAGGATGCGATCACCAGGGCCGCGCGTACCGAGATCTTGGGTGCGGCCATCGCTGAGTTCGATGCGTTGCCGTTCGACAGTGAGGCGGCCACGCGCTTTGGCACGCTGGTCGCCCTTACCCTTCAGGCGGAGCGCGATCCGCGGTCGCGACGGCTGGACTTGATGATCGCCGCGATCGCGTCGGTGCACGGCCTGCCGCTCTTCACTCGCAACGAAGGCGATTTCAAAGGCCTGGAGAACATGGTCGAGATCGTCGCGGTCTGAGTCGTCCGGCGGACAGTCGGCTGGTCTCGGGGAGGCTCGTGCGCCGTGGTGAAGACTGGGGGCATGGAGTTCTTCTGCTACCACCGTGATCGGCCCGGTTCCCTTGCCCTGCGCGAAGAGCTGGGGGAGGAGCACTGGTCCTACCTGGACCGGTACGGCGCCGAGCTGATCGCGCGCGGGCCGACGTTCGACGGGGAGACGCTCACCGGCAGCGTGCACATCGTCGCTCTGCCGGATCCCGCGGCCGCTCGTGCGTTCGCCTTCGACGAGCCGGGTTACCAGGCCGGTGCGTACCGGGATGTGCTGATTCGCCGGTGGCGCAACGAACTGGGGCGCACGATGTGGGAGTTCCCTGGCGGCCGGACCGGGGGCAACCGGTACCTCGTGCTCGGTCTGGGTGAGCCGAAGCCCGCCGAGGACGACTTCTCCGCGCCGTCCGAAAAGGACGAGCTGATCGCCTACGGGCCACTGCTGTCCGACGACGGCACCACCTGGCTGGGTACGGCGGCGCTGCTCATGGCGCCGGACCCGGACACCGCGCGCGCCGCCCTCGGCGCGGCGGAGCACACCGCCATCGAGGTCCACGACTGGGAGTTCGACGGGCGGCGCTGAACCGGCCCGCCCGGTCGAGTTCGACGCAATCCCTTGGCCAACGCGCCCCCGCGCCGGCCAAGATCGTTGCCCCGCGCCGCGAAAGTCACCCGAGTTGTCACCGCTCCCGCGATCGGCGGTAGCCGCAGCCAGATACCCACGGCATCCTGGGACGGTCACCGGAGGGGAGCGCCATGACCAGCGGGCTGGATCGGGACGTCGCCGCCGAGGCGCTCGCGGCGCTGGGCACGGCTGCGGGCAGGGTCGATCCGTACCCGCACTACGCGCGGCTGCGGTCGCTCGGCCCCGCGGTGACCGCCCCGGACGGGATGCTGATGCTCACCGGGTACCGGCTGTGTTCGGCGTTCGTGCGCGATCACCGGCTGCAGAAGCGGCCGGAACAGGTCCTGCTCGCGGCCGGGCACCACGATTGGCGGGAACGGCCTTCGCTGCGGCTGATGTACACCAGCATCCTGATGCTGAACGCGCCCGCGCACACCCGGTTGCGCCGGCTGGTCTCCTCCGCGTTCACCGCACGCAGGATCGCCGATCTGCGCCCCGCCGTCGAGCGCATCACCGGGGAACTGTGCGAACGCCTTGACGGGGCCATGGATTTCGTCACCGAGTTCGCGTTTCCCTTGCCGGTCACCGTGATCGGAGAGTTGCTCGGCGTGCCGTCCGCGGACCGGCCGATGTTCCAAACCCTGGTGCGGGACTGGACGATGGTGCTCGACGAGCTGACGCCCGCCGTGGTCGACCGCGCCGACGCGGCCGCGGTCATCATCCGCGACTACCTCGCCGAACTGGCCGAGACCCGGCGCGCCGAACCGGCCGACGACCTGATCTCCGCGCTGGCGGCGGCAAGGGGCGGTGCGGAAGCGCTGGACGCCGAGGAACTGGTGGCCATGGCGGCGCTGCTGCTGGCCGCCGGTTTCGAAACCACGACAGGACTGCTCGCGAACGGGTTGCTCGCGTTGCTGGAGGAGCCCGGGCAAGCGGCCAGGCTGCGCGCCGAACCGGGACTCGCCACGCCCGCGGTGGAAGAGCTGCTTCGCTACGACTCGCCGGTACAACTGCTGTCCAGCCGGAGCGCGCCCGACGATCTCACGATCGCGGGCATCGACTTCGCCGGAGGGCAGCGCGTCGTCGCCCTGCTCGGCGCGGCCAACCGCGATCCGGCGGTGTTCCGCGAACCCGACCGGCTGATACTGGACCGCGCCGAGGAGCCGCCGCTTTCCTTCGGCGGTGGCGCGCATTACTGCCTCGGCGCGCCGCTGGCCAGGCTGGAGGCCCAGGTCGCGTTTCCCATGCTGCTGTCGCGTTTCCCGCGGCTCGCACTCGCGGGCGTCCCGGTTTTCCGTCCAGGGCTGGCGTTGCACGGCTATACCTCCCTGCCGGTCGACACGAACTGACCGGGTGAGGCTGCTCATGCATTGACGGTGCCCTTCGGGGACCGCGCGGCGGCCCTCGCCTTGGCCCCTGCGGGAGCATCCTTCGGGGCATCCTGACCACCCGCGCGGATCAGCATGCGGGTGTCTTGTGCCACCCCTTGTCGTTAAGTAGCATGCCACACCATCGAACTGGCGCACCACACTTCGAGGTGGACGGCCAGGCTTCTTCGTCATCGTCGACAGGAGGTTCACCATGGTGGGCGTGCGCGGGAGAACCCGGGACGAGCCGGTGCGGGCGAGCACGATCCGGCGGCTGACGCGCCGGATCGTCCCGGTGCTCATGCTCGGCTACCTCGTCAGCTACCTCGACCGGATCAACATCAGCTTCGCCAAGTTCGGGCTCGAGGAGTCCTTCGGCATGAGCGCGGCCGAATACGGCTTCGCGGCGGGGATCTTCTTCGTCGGCTACGTGCTCGCCGAAGTGCCGAGCAACATCATCATGGCCAGGGTCGGCGCCAGGGTCTGGCTGACCAGGATCATGGTGACCTGGGGAATCATCGCGGCGCTGACCGCGGTCGTGCCGAACGTCGAACTGCTCTACGTGATGCGGTTCGTGCTCGGCGTCGCCGAAGCGGGCTTCTTCCCCGGCATCCTCGTGTACCTCACGCACTGGTACCCGAACGCGGACCGCACGAAGGTCGTTTCGACCGTGATGGTCTCGATCCCGCTCGCCGGGGTCGTCGGCGGCCCGCTCAACGGGTGGATCGTCTCGGCGTTCGACGGCGTCGGCGGGCTGGACGGCTGGCGCTGGCTGTTCATCCTCGGCGGGGTGCCCGCCGTGCTGCTCGGCATCCTCTTCTACACCACGGTCACCGAACGCCCCGCCGAGGCGAAATGGCTCAGCGCCGAGCAGCGCGAGTGGCTGGTTTCGACGCTGGCAGAAGAAGAACGCGAGCGCGCGGTCACCGCACCCGCCGGGCACCGGGCGACGCTCGGCAACAAGAAGGTGCTCGCCCTCACCGCCGTCTACTTCCTGCTGCAGTGCGGCGCGTACCCCCTGACCTACTGGATGCCGTCGGTGATGAAGGACATCGGCACGGCGCTGACCAGCGTCGAGATCGGCTGGCTCTCCGCGGTGCCGTCGCTGATGGCCGCGGTGTGCATGTACCTTGCCGGGCGCATGGTGCGCGGTGACCGGTCGTCGAAGCCGGTGATGATCGCGCTCGGGATCTCCGTGGTGACGTTCGCGCTCACCGCGGTCAGCCTCGGTACGCCCGCGCTGGCATTCCTGGTGATCACGATCGCGACCATGGCCGCGCAGACCGCGAAACCGCTGTTTTGGACGTTGCCGACGGCCTTCCTCGCCGGTGCCGGTGCCGCCAGCGGGATCGCGCTGATCAACTCGCTCGGCAACGCCGCCGGGTTCATCAGCCCGTTCGCGGTGGGCTGGATCCAGGACGCCTCCGGTGGAAACGACGGGCTCTCGATGACGGTGATGATCCTCGCGAACCTGCTGGCCATGGCGGTGATCGGCGCGCTGTGGCGCACCGGACGGCGGCGGCGCGCCGCCGAGCCGGGTCCGGCGGGTTAGCCGGTTATGCTGGCCGGACTCCGGCCGGATGCCGAGCGGGCCGGGGTCGAGACCGCTTCGCGTTCGGCCGGTACCGGGGATCCTGTTGACGTCAGACGCATCAGCCGAGAGCAAGTCCGAGCAGATCGCGGCCGAGATCAGGGATGCGATCCGGACCGGGCAGCTCCAGCGCGGAGTGCTGTACTCCTCACGCGAACTGGGGGAGCGGTTCGGTGCGTCGAGGACGCCGGTGCGGGAGGCCCTGCTGCGGCTCGCCGATCTGGGTCTGGTCAAGATCGAACGCAACCGCGGTGCGCGGGTGCTCGGTCCGGACGGGCGCGGGGTCGTCGAACTGTGCAGCCTGCGCCTGCTGCTCGAACCGCCGGCGTGCCGCAGCGCGGCCGCGGTGATGACCAGCCGCGACGACGACCTGCTCGCCGCCGAGCTCGCGATCATGCGGGAGCGCGCGGACGCCGGGCCCGAGTACTTCGCCGCCGACGAGCGGCTACACGACCTGATCCTGCGCGCCAGCGGGAACCTGCGACTCGCGAAGTTCGTCGCCGAGCTGCGCCAGACGCTCGCGCTCGACGGCAGGCTCAGCGTGCCGAGGTACCAGCCGGTGGAAACCGCGCTGCGGGACCATGGCGACATCGTCGAAGCGCTGCGCAAACGGGACGGTGTCGCGGCCGAACGGGCCATGCGCAAGCACCTCATCCGGTCCGCGGACCTCCTGGTCGCGAACACCAGTGAGGACAACCGCGGCCTGGTCGGCGAATGGCGCCGCTGGATCGACGTCGCGATGCCCTCCGGGGAGCAGCTCACCTTCTGACCCGGCCGCCGGGACGTGCAGGGGCTCACACTGCCCACTAGTTGCATGCAACTTGATTAGAGTAGTACGTTACAAATCTTGTCATCGTGCGAAAGGACTACCCGGATGGCATCTCCCAGCTATGCGACATCCGTCGCGAAAGGACTGTGGGCCGCCGGCGCCGACCGGATCGGTTACGTGCCGTCGGTCAGCGTCGCACCGGTGATCACCGCGCTGGTCGAATCCGACGGCGGCGACGGCGGGCGTTCGCGACGGGTGTTCCCGCTGTCCCGCGAAGAAGAAGCGGTCGGCGTGCTCGGCGCGCTGCCGCTCGACGGCCGGTTCGGCGCGATCGTCATGCAGGACAACGGGTTCGGCAACGCGCTCACCGCGCTGACCACGTTTTCGCTCGCCTACCACCTGCCGCTGCTCATCGTCGCGAACACCCGCGGCGGGCTCGGCGAGTACAACTCGATGATCCATTCCCTGTGCCAGCACGTGCCGTCGATCCTGGCGCGGATCGGTGTCCGGGTGTTCGAACTCGACCGGCGGAGCACGCCCGGCGACTGGGAAGCCGTCGTCGCCGAGGCGGGCACGCACGCGCGGATGACCTTCCGCCCGGTCGTCGTACTGGCGCATTTCTGGGCCACGGACGGAAAGGCGGCCTGAGTCGTGAAACGCATCGAAGCTCTCGAAGTGCTTGCCTCCCTGACGGCCGGGCTGCCGGTCGTGGTGACCTGCGCGGCCTCCAGCCGCGAACTCGCCGCGGTCGCCGACCGGCCGAACCACCTGTACCTCCTCGACGCGATGGGGCTGGCCGGCTCGGTCGCCACCGGCCTCGCGCTCGACGGACGACCCGTCGTCGCCATCGAGGGCGACGGCTCGCTGCTGATGAATCCGAACGTGCTGCCGACGGGTGGGTTCCTCGCCCCGCCGAAGCTGCTGCTCGTGTTGCTGGACAACGGTGTCTACGGCGCCACGGCCGATCTGCCGACCTACGCCGGGAACCTCGATCTCGGCGCGCTCGCGTCGGCGTCGGGCTGGTCCGTTCTCCGTGCCGACGACGAAGCCGGGCTGCGCGCGAGCTTCGCCAGCGGTCTCGAACTGGACGGCCCGGTGTTCCTGCACGCGCGCATCGAACCGGGGAACGCTTCGGACGTGCCGAAGCTGCTGGAAGACCCGGTGGTGCTCGGCCGCCGTTTCCAGGGCTGGCTGGCGACGCGATGACCGTCACGACCGTCAATCCGGCCACTGGCGCGGAAATCGCGCGCTACGAATCCACTGTGGACACCGACACCGTGCTCGACGACGCGGTCGCGTCCGTCCGGCGGAGGCGTCGCGAACCACCTTCGGTCCGCGAGGACCGGCTTCGGCTGATGGCCGCGCGCCTGCGGACCGGGTCACCGCGGTTCGCGCTGGCGATCACCACCGAAATGGGCAAGCCGCTCGGGCAGGCGCACGCGGAGATCGAGAAGTGCGCGCTCGCGTGCGAGTACTACGCCGACCACATCGCGGAGCTGAGCGCGCCGCGGCCGGTCCACGTGGCACCCGACACCGGGTACGTGCAGATCCTGCCGCTCGGCGTCGTCCTCGCCGTGATGCCGTGGAACTACCCGTTCTGGCAGGTCTTCCGCGCGACCATCCCGGCGATCGCGCTCGGCGGCGCGGTGGTGCTCAAGCACGCCGACAACGTGACCGGAAGCGCCCTTCTCGTCCAGGAGCTCTTCGACGACGTGTTCGGCCACGGCGTGCTCACCACGGTCGTGCTGCCGCCGGAGCGGATCGGCCCGCTGATCGACGATCCCCGGATCGCCGCCGTCGCGTTCACCGGGAGCAACAGGGTCGGCGCGCTGATCGGCGCCCGCGCCGGTGCCGCGGCGAAGAAGTCCGTGCTCGAACTCGGCGGTTCGGACCCGTTCGTCGTGCTGGCCGACGCCGACGTCGAGGCCGCCGCCCGCGCCGCGGTCCGGTCCCGCTTCCTCAACACCGGCCAGAGCTGCATCGCGGCGAAGCGGTTGATCGTCGAACGGCCGGTACGGGCCGAGTTCGTCGACCACGTGCTCGCCGAACTCGACGGTCTCGTGCTCGGCGATCCGACCGCGCCAGCCACCGATCTCGGCCCGATGGCGCGGATCGACCTGCGCGACGAGCTGCGCAGGCAACTCGACGCGACGCTCGCCGACGGCGCGCGGCTGCTCTTCGGCGGGCGGCCCGACGAACGGCCGGGTGCGTGGTTCCCGCCCGCGCTGGTCGAGGTCGACGGCGGTGCGAGCACGGCCTTCACGGAAGAGACCTTCGGCCCGCTCGGCGCGCTGATCGCGGTTTCGTCGGCGGCCGAGGCCATCGGCGTGGCCAACGATTCCCGCTACGGGCTCAGTTGTTCGTTGTGGACACGGGACATCCCGCGGGCGCTGGCGCTCACCACGGAGATCGAAACCGGCTCGGTGTTCGTCAACCGGATCTCCGAGTCGGACCCGCGCCTGCCCGTCGGCGGCGTCAAGGCCAGCGGGCACGGCCGCGAACTCGGCCGGTACGGCGCACTCGAGTTCGCCAACATCCAGACCGTCCGCACCAGTGCCACCACCCGGGAGACCACATGACCATCGCCAGCATCAGCGCCCGCGCCGTCGCGGTCCCGGTCGCCAAGCCGACCCGGATGTCGAACCGGGAGCTCGCGGACCGGCACTACATGCTCGTCGAAGTCGCCGATTCCGACGGACGCACCGGCATCGGCTACACCTACGCCGGCACCGCGGGCGGATCGCTCACCAAGACGGCGGTCGACGACCTGCTCGCCCCGGTCTACCTCGGTGCGGACGCGGACGACGTGTACGGCCTGTGGGGCCGTGCTTACCAGGAGGCGTTGCTGGCAGGCCGTCGCGGCGCGGTCATCCGCGCACTGTCCGCAGTGGACATCGCGCTGTGGGATCTGAAAGCGAAGCGCGCGGGCCAGCCGCTCGCGCGCCTTCTCGGCGGATCCACGGCACCCCAGTACGCCTACGCCTCCGGTGGCTACTACCAGCAGGACGAAGGCGACTGGTGCGACGCGATCCGGCGCGAGATCGCGTTCAACCGCGGCCAGGGCTTCACCGACCACAAGATCAAGGTCGGTGGCCTGTCCGTCGCCGAGGACGCGCGCCGGGTGGCCGCCGCCGTGGACGCGATCGGCGGCGGTGGTGGCAGACTGGCGCTCGACGCCAACAACGCCTACCACTCGGTCCACGAAGCGCAGACCGCCATCGAGGCGTTCGAACGGGCGGCCGGGGACTGTCCACTGTGGTGGTTCGAGGAACCGCTGTCACCGGAGGCGATCCGAGGGCACGGCGAACTCGCCGCGCGGATCAGGACACCGGTCGCCACCGGGGAGATCCACCAGACCCGGTGGGAGTTCAGGAGCCTGATCGAAGCCGGTGCCGCGGCGATCCTGCAGACCGATGCCGGGGTGGTCGGCGGCGTCGGCGAATGGCTTCGCGTCGCGCACACCGCGGACAGCTTCGGACTGCAGATGGCGCCGCACTGGCACCACAACCTGCACGTGCATCTCACCGCCGCGGTCACCAACACCCTGGTGGTCGAGTTCTTCGCGCTGGAGAAGGGGATCTACAACTTCGAACTGCTGCTCACCCCCGAGACGCGGCTGCGGCACCGGGACGGCCGAGTGCTCGTACCGGAACGCCCTGGGCTCGGTGTCGAGCTCGACGAGGACGCGGTGACCAAGTTCGAAATCGCGAACTGACCAGCGGGTGTCCAAGCGCGACACTCGCTGAGGCCGCGATGGCCTCGACGGCGGACCGCTGGTGCGGGAGGATGTCCGGACTCAAGCGGTCCGAAGCAGACGACGGGGTGGCGATCGGCAGTGCATTGTGGAGTACAGCCCGTGTCACGGGTGGCAGGCGTGTTCCTGACCGTGCTGGCGATCGCCGCCGTCTGCGTCCAACCGGTCAGTGCCGCGCCGCGCCGGGGGCTGGACTGGCGTGCCTGCGGCGACGGCATGGAGTGCGCCAAGCTGGTCGTGCCGGTCGACTGGGCGGATCCCACCGGGCCGAAGACCACCGTCGACCTGGCGAAGCTGCCGGCCAGGGTGCCCGCAACCAAGGTCGGCGACCTCGTGGTGAACACCGGCGGGCCGAGCACGACGATCCAGTCCGTGCGCGCGCAGCCTGCCGTGCTCACCCAGCTGACGACCTGGTTCGACATGATCCTGATCGACCCGCGCGGGTTCGGTGACAAGGACAGCGCGACGCCCAACCCCTGCGGTCCGCCCGCACCGCACATCTTCGGCCTCACCCAGGCCACCGACGAGCGGGCGTGGAATGCCTACGCCGAGCGCAACGCCGCTTACGACCGGGGCTGCCGCGAGGCCGGTGGCGACACCTACCGGGGCTACACGTCCTGGCAGATCGCGCACGACCTGGAAAGCCTTCGCGTCGCGCTCGGCGACGCCAAGCTGCGGTACTTCGGCAACTCCTACGGCACCGTCTACGGACAGGCCTATGCGGAACTGTTCGGCAGCCGCATCGATCGCATGTACCTCGAAGGCGTCGCCGATCACACGCAGCCGCGGTTGATCGACTGGCTCGCCAACTACGCGCGCACCGACGAACAACAGCTCGACCGGTTCGCCGAGTGGTGCGCTCAGCGCGTGAACTGCTTCCTCCACGACGACGGCGTGGGGCCGGTCTACGACGAGTTGCTGAACCGCGTCCGGCGCGCGCCGCTGCCCGCGCCGGGTGCCGGGGCCGGCAGCACCGTAGATGCCGACATGCTCGTCGCGACGGTGCGGGAAGGTCTCAACGTGCCGTACTGGCCCAAGCTGGCGCAAGCGCTTGCCGAAGCGAAGAACGGGGACGCGGGCAGGCTGCTCACCGATCCCGCCCTGCACCCGCGTGACGATCCGCCCGGCGCGCCGAGCAGCCCGAGCCGGGCGTCGCTGTGCCACGACTTCATGCCCGTGGTGCCGGGCTACGCCGAATTCCGCGGCATCGAAACCGTGCTCAAGCGGCTGGCACCGCGCGTCGGCTGGATGCAGGGCCGGTACGAGCTAGGCCGCTGCCTCGGCATCGGATCCGGGCCCGCCTATCCGCCGCACCCGCTGCGCGCGACGGGCGTCCCGCCGGTCCTGGTCGGCGTCGGGGATCTCGACAACAACACCAACCGGCTCGGCGCGGACCACGTCGCTCACCAGTTCCCCGGTGGCCGGATACTGCGCAACGGCGACGGGCATGCCGCGTACCTGCTCCTCGGCGGACGTCGGGAAGATTCCTGCCTTCGCACCACGGTGAACCGGTACCTGGTCGAGGGCACGCTGCCCGAGCGCGGAACCCATTGCCCGGCCGAGATCGTTCCCACCATCCCAGACCGGCCATAAGTAGTGGTCTAGACATGCTATCTTTCCGGCCATGCGAACAGGTTCGGCGCACGGTCGTACGAAGGTCGCCATCGCCAGTGCACTCGCGGTGCTGGTGGTTTCGCTGTTCAGCCCAGCGGCACTGGCCCATCCGGCCGCGTCCGCGTCCGGCACAGCGCCGCGTTGCGAGTGCGCGGGTCCGTCGATCGACGGGCTGCGGCAGTGGCTGGCCAGCGGTGAGGGCACCACGGTCCCGGCCAGCGGCAGCCTGCTCGTCCGCGAGGGTGACGGGTACGCGGCCAAGGTGCGGTTCGTCAACGCGGAATGGCACGTGATCGTGGTGTGGCTCGGGAACCAGTTCGAGGCGCAGGCCGATCTGTCGAAATCGTCCGGGTTCTGGCTGACCTACAGCGCCACCGACGACCTCTACGTCCAGTTGCGCCCCGCCTCGCACTGGAGCGGTGGCGACAAGTGGCTCACGCTGGTGCCGTCGACGGGCGGGAAGCTCGTGAAGCGGTTCTTCAGCCTTTCGCCCGACGCGTGGACCTGGCTGCCCGAGCTGGGCAAGCCGTCGTACTCGTTCGCTTCGGCGCTGGGCGAGGCGCGCGGGCTGGTCTTCGTCGGCAAGACCCCGAACACCCTCGACTTCCGCGGCCTGCCCATCGACGGCTACCAGCCGCCGTGCCGGTGAGCGCCTACGGCCACTTCAGCATGCCCTCGTGCACGAAGGGTCGTGTTTCGTAGGGCGAGAGTTCGAGTCCTTGGGAGTAGTCTTCCAGGCCTTCGGAAACCTCGTTGAGCAGGTCGGTCACGTCGGCCCAGTCGGACGGGTAGAAGCCTTCGGCCGCATACCACTCCACGATGCAGCCGTGGTCGTCGCCGGGCCGCAGATCGACGCAGAGCAAGCCCCCGAGGATGTTGCGGCAGAGCGGGACCAGCGCCGAGCAGAACGGAAAGCCGGTGGCTCCCGCCTTCTCGCGGTGCGTTCCGTCCGGGGTGCAGCAGTCGTGGGCTGGGTAGTTCAACTGATGGGTGTACTCCTTCTCGGCCTGTGCGACGGAGAGGGGGACGAAACCCTTCGGTAGCAGGTGCCCGACCCGGTTTCCGGTGCGGTTCTCCCCTTGATCGTCGATTCCGTCCATGAGTGTCCACCAGGCGCGGAGATCGGCGGGGAAGTCAAGGCCGATCAGGTGTTGCAGGTGTTCGACGTCCTCGCTCGGTGCTGGGGGGCGGATTGCTTGCGCGGTGATGGGGGCTTGGTCGCGGAGCACGGTCATGATCTGGTGCCATAGTCGGGTTACTTCGGTGTCCATGGGGTCCCCAGTTTCTTGTTTTGCCCTTGAGTTTAGCTCGCGTGTTTTGGTGTCTCGGTGAAGGTTTCAAGCGCGCCTGCGGCGCGCCGTGGGGAACTGTCGCCTCGCGGTGCGGGTCGCGTCGTTGGTCACCAGGCGACAGTTCCCCACGGAACGGATCTCTTTGGTCACCTTGGTGTGCCGTTCCCGACGCATTGTCGGTCCCGTTAGCTTTTTGGCTTCCGTTGTGTTGTGGACCCGTTGTGGCAAGCTGTGATCTTTTGTGTACCCGATTGGGTGTCGGGATTTGGTTTGCTGGTTGCTAGAATTGTGGGGTGTCTATCAGAAGTGCAGGTTCTGGGCGTTCCTTGTTTGCTGATTCTGTGGCGTTGGCCAATCTTGTGGAGTGGCGGGCGCAGGCTTTTGCGTTGCGAAATATCTCTCAGATGGTGCGGGTGTCCTCGCGAAGATCGGTGGCCGGGGAGATTGCGTTGCTGTCGAATTTGACGCAGGCCGCGGCGGAGCGGAAGGTGGCGCTCGCTGTCGCGTTGACCTCATACCTGCCGTGCACGCTGGCCGCGATGGAGGCTGGGCTCATCAATGAGTATGCGGCTTCCCGGGTGTTCGAGGCGACCGCATGTGTATCCGAAGATGTGGCTGCTGAGGTTGACTCGCTGTTGGCGGGGAGGTTCGAGAATCGGAATCCGCCCGCACTGCGGAGGTTGGTCAACTCGTTGCTGATGCGGGTGGATCCTGAGGGGTATGAGCGGCGGCGTCAGGAGAAGATGGCGGCGCGCCGGTTGGAGATCCGGCATGGGGATCACGGATCGTCCACCCTGTTCGCGGAGTTGCCGTCGGATCGGGCGCAGGCACTCTACGCCGCCTGTGACCGGGACGCGCTCGCCAAGAAACGGCAAGGTGATAAGCGCACCATGGATCAGCTCCGGCTCGATGCGCTGGTCGAGCGGTGTCTGGGTGGCCATGGGTGTGCGGGGAAGCCGAAGGCGCAGATCTTCGTGCACATCGACCTGCCAACCCTGCTGGGACTGCGGGACAATCCGGGCGAGCTGACGGGGTGTGGTGACATCTCACCGGAGATGGCGCGGGCGATCGCGTTCGACGCCGACTCGGTCTGGAACCGGATCATCGACGAACCCATGACCGGCCTGCCCATCGACCTCGGCCGGGAAAACTACCGGCCGCCGAGCGCGATGCGGAAGTACCTCCAGGTAGCGCATCGGACATGCAGCATGCCCGGCTGCAACCGGCCTGCCCAGTACACCGACCTCGACCACGCCACCGCCTGGAAAGACGGCGGCGGAACCGACAAAGTGAATCTCCGGCCGCTGTGCCGGGTCCACCACGTGCTGCGCGGCGAACCGGGCTGGACCTTCACCACCAACGACACCGGCACCCTCACCGTCACCACCCCGAACGGCCGCAGCTACACCGAAGATCCCACCGGTTTCGCATAGCTGCCACGCGAGTGGCATGTGTCATGCCCTGATTAGTCCACAGTAGACGATCGGGTCACCGGTTCCCCTGTGGTGGGGGACGGGCTGACGCAGACACAGCCTCGGCGGAAGCCACCGGCCGCGGTTGCGGTGCAGAACCGGTGCGCGATGGTGTCGTGCGAGTCGAGGCCGTGGCCGCACACCACGCAGACCGCGCCGGGTTCGGTGTTGGTGCTTTCCTGCTCCGTTTCGATCTTCGCCATTTCAGCTCCTCCGTCGACGGCTCACCGGAGGTGCGTGACCGCTGACCATCCGGTGCACGCCGAGGTCTGGGGCGCTCCCCGAACCCTACGCCGTGCAAGACGCGCGGAAAACCCGGCCAGGGGGAAGCGGAAAAGCGGAGGCGCGTCCTGGGAAGGTCGGCCGCGTGGCGGGGGCACCTGCTCGCCCTCGCGCAGAGCGCCGGGACCGGGCCGGTGGACGATCCGCTGCTGCTGGCGCAGCTCGACGAACGGGGGCTGGAACCGCGGACGCACGGCACGACCTGCGCGCGCTGGACCCGGCGGCAACGCGATCGCGCACACCACGTTCCGGATCAGGCTGCCGGGGAACCGCACTGACATCGTCCACTTCGGACCCGGCGATGTCGAACCGGGTCCGAAGTGGACACTTCTCACGGGTTGGCGGTCACCTGGAAGCCGGCGCCGTAGACGCCGGGGTGCGCGGCGTCGCGGGCACGCAGGTCAGCGAGGATGTTCGCCGAGCTGGTGTAGACGTACGGCGGGACACCCAGCGCCCTGGCCTTGGTGATGCCGGTCCACGGGCCGGTCGCCTTGAAGCCGTTGCCCTCCGAGGGGTAGTCGCTGCCCGGCACGTGCCAGATCGCCGGGCCGCCGGAGTCACCGCCCTCGTGCTTGGCCCAGGACTGGTAGATACCGCTGGTGTTGGCGGTGATCCGGCCGTACCAGACACCGAGCTGCCCCGACACCACCAGCTCGTTGTTGTTGTTCGCCGCCGCGCCGAGCAGGCGTTCGTTGTTCAGCGGCGGGTTCAGCGCGTTCGGGCTTGGCTGGCCGTCGGGAACCTCCAGCTGGCCCGCTTCCTTCAGCCACGGCCCCTGCGACGACGGCGTCACCGCGGGCACCAGCTCGATGATCATGTAGTCCTTGGTCGCGTGGCCCACCGTCGACCCTTCCGGGTCCTTGAAGTACCGCACGTACCCGATGGGGCCGAAACCGACGTCGTTGCGGTCGTAGACCGGCTGGACGTTCTCCGGCAGGTCCCGGTCGGCGTACCTCTTGTCCTGTATGCAGTGCCCCGCCGAGATGGCGATCTTCCGCGCCTGCTTGTCGGTGCCGACGGCGCCGATCGTGCAGAAGATGTCGGGGCGGTCCGGGATGAAGAGGATCTGCATGGAGTTGAACACGCGCTTGCCCGGTTCGGCGCTCGTTCCGCTCGACGCCTCGTGCGGCGTGGCGTGCGCCGCGGCGGGCGCGATCACGGTCGTCGCGATGACCGCGATACCCGCCACCTTCAGCAACCAGGCGGGCGGGGTGAATTTCGGACCCACGATGTCTCCCTCTCGACGATGGACTCGGCGCGAGGGTAGCGAGGGCCGATGAAATCCCGATGATCACCGATCAGGCAGGCGAGGTTCCGGACGTGACCGCGCGCGGGCCTGCCACCGACCGGTACGCGACGACGGCCAGCACCACCGCGACGACGAACGCGACGACGGTTTCGCCGTATCCGGCGGTGAGCAGGGCGGACCGCGCCGGCACCGCGGTCTCCAGCTGCGGCAGCGCGAGAACGCGAAGTCCGAGTGCGGCCAGGGCCAGCACCGCCAGCGTGAGCGCCCATCCCGCTTGGTCGTGCCGCCAGGCGAAGACGCGGCGCGTGCACAGGAACGCCACTCCCACCGCGGAGACGAGCGCGCTCGCGACTCCGGCGTCGCCGAGCAGGCCCGCGTACTCGACCGCGAACGCGCACACCGCTGTCACGGGCAGCGCGATCAGCCACGGCCGGGGCCGCACGGGCGGCGCGTCACGGTGGAACGCGGCGACCGCGGCGACGAGGAGCACGTCCAGTACGAGCAAACCCAGTTCCGGCGCGGTGAAACCACGTCCGGTCGTGGTCAGTGCCGCCACCACCGCGGCGGCCGTCGCCAGCCCGGCCGCCGTCGCGGTGACGCGGAGACGTCCGGTCACCAGCGCCAGGAAAGCCGGTAGCCACAGGAACCTCAGCACCATCTCCACCGGCGGCGCGGTCCTGACCACCTCCGGCGGCCACGCGAGCCGGAGCACCAGGGTCGTCATGGCCGTCGCGGCGTGGAACAGCATCCCGGCCAGCGCGAACCGCCGGACCACGGCGCCGCTGAGCGCGTAACGCCGCGGGGCGCCCGTCCCGCCGAACCGCAACCGCGCGGCCAGGGCCAGCACGCTCCGCGCCTCCGCCGCGCTCGGCCACCCGTACTCGGCGACGATCTGCTCGTCCTCCCGCTCGCCGGGCGCGACCGAGTCGAGGAAGGTGGCGACCATGTCCTCTTCCCACTGCTGCCGGTAGTAGGCGGGCAGCACCCGCAGCAGGCGGCGATACCGGGTTTCGATGCGGCTCATGCGGGCCCCGCTTCCGCCGCGCGCCATGCCTTCAACCGGGCCGATGCCGCGCGAGCGTTGGCCTGCAGCCGCTGCGCCTCCAGCGCCAGCCGGTTCCGCCCCTGCTCGGTCAGCCGGAAGTAACGCCGGAGCCTGCCGTTGGTCACCTCTTCCCGGTCCGGCGCCACCAGCCCGTCGCCGACCAGCCGGTCCAGCACGCCGTACAGGGTGCCGACCTTGAGCGGAACCCGGCCATCGGACAGCTCCGCCACCTCCCCGACGATGCCGTAACCGTGCCGCGGACCGTCGACGAGCGCGGTCAGCACGAAGAACGCCTGCTCGGTCATCGCACGATCAGTCATGTCACCTAATATAATGGCAGCCAATATATTGGGCAAACCTGGCTATGTCGAACGGGTGCGGAACCGCATCCGGCAGACGATCACGTTCGTGCGTCGCCGCAGCGCGTGCGCGAGGATCGCGCCGCGCTGGTTCTGCAGCACCCGCTGCCACGCGTGGTCCGGCTCGACCTCGGGGATGAGGACGAACACCTGCAGATCGCGCACCGCCTGGAGATACTCGACGAGCGGCGCCGCCAGCCGGTGCCGTTCGTCGTGGAGGCGGACCATCGGGACGCCGGGGTCCCAGTCCTCCCACGCGGAGAGGAACGCGGCCTGCTCCGCGTCGTCGGGGTGGCCGACGTGCACGGCGATCACCTTGCCGCCGAGCGACAGCCCGGCGGCGATCGCGTCGCGGGTGAGGCGGGAGACCGTCGCGACCGGGACCACCACGAGCGATTTGACCGGGCGCGGCGGGGTCGGCCGGTGGCCGAGCTCGAGCCGGGTGCCGATGTGCTGGTAGGAGCGGTGCACCGCCTCCATCAGCAGGACGAGCACCGGCAGCGCCACCGCGATCAGCCAGCCGCCCTCACCGAACTTGGACGCGGTGACCACGATCGCGGCGATCCCGGTGAGCAGCGCACCGAACCCGTTGAGCGCGGTCTTGCCCACCCAACCGCGGGGCCGGTCGGCGATCCAGTGGCGCACCATCCCGACCTGGGACAGCGTGAACCCGACGAACACCCCGATCGCGAACAGCGGCACCAGCGAGTTCATCTGGCCGTCGGCGAGCACCAGCAGCGCGGCGGAGGTGACGGTGAGGAACGCGATGCCGTGGCGGTGCACCGAGCGGTCGGCGCGCAGGGCGAACGCGTGCGGCAGGTTGTTGTCCTTCGCGAGTAGCTGGGCGAGCACGGGCAGCCCGCCGAACGAGGTGTTGGCCGCCAGCGCCAGCAGCACGACGGTGGCGAACTGGACGAGGTAGTAGCCGAACCCGTCGCCGAGCGACGCCTCGGTGACCTGCGACAGCACGGTGACACCCGGCACCGGGCGGATCGCGAACTTCTCGATCAGCGCGGCGATCCCGATCAGCATCACCGCGAGCAGGCCGCCGAGCACCAGCTCCGCGGTCTGTGCCCGGCGCACCCGCGGTTTCCGGAACGAGGGCACCGCGTTGGCGATCGCCTCGACCCCGGTCAGCGCGGCGCAGCCGTTGGCGAACGCCTTGAGCAGCAACAGGATCCCGACGCTCTGCAGCGTGCCTGCCTGCTGGGCGGCGGTGTTCGGATCGATCGCGGGCTCGCTGCGGACCAGCCCGGCGAGCACGACCACGACGATCGCGCCGACGTAGACGACGGTGGGCAGCACGAACGCCCGCGCGCTGTGCGCGATGCCGCGCAGGTTGATCGCGGTGAGCACGGCCAGCACGCCGAGGCACAGCCACACCGTGCCGGGGAGCAGCACGGGAAAGGCGGAGGTCAGCGCGGCCACGCCTGCCGCGACGGACACCGCGACGTTGAGCACGTAGTCGATGATCAGCGAGGCTCCCGCCGCGAGCGATGCGCGCCTGCCGAGGTAGCGCCGTGCCACGCCGTACGCGCCACCGCCATCGGGGAACGCGGCGATCACCTGCCGGTAGGACGCGGTGAGCACGACGAGCAGCGTCGCGATGGAGAGCGTGACCGGCAGCGTGAACCCGAGACCGGTGCCGCCTGCCAGCGCGAGCACCAGCACGATCGCCTCGGGGCCGTACGCGACGGATGCCATCGCGTCGAGCGACAGCGCGGCGAGCCCGCCGACGACCGTCAGCCGGTGCCGCTCACCGCGACTCGCCCGCGCCGGTGCTTCGGACTCGGGAGGGTGGATCGTGGTGGTCACGGCACGCGCACCGTGAATGTCCACTGTGGAGTTTTCGGGGCGCTGGGTGGTTCGGTCATCCGCACGCGTCCAGTGCACCGTCGCGCACAGGGACGTGACCGTTTCTTACCGCCGTCACGACGGCAGGACCGGAAACCTTGATGTGTCTTTGACCCGGCAGCTTCGGATGGGCGCTGAAACCCACTGGACCCGTCGAGCGATACGGTGCTCCTGCGGCAGATGGTGCTGTTCTTCCAGTTCGACGTACCAGCGGGCGTATCCGGTTTCGCCGGGTACCACCTACCTTCATCGTTATTGAGCCGCCGCAGCGGCTTGAGACCGGCGCTACCGCCGGGCCGGGGTGAAGCTGACGGTCTGTTCGGCCGCCGTGCGGGAGCCGCCGACCGCGCTGCCGGAACCGTCGGTCCAGCTCCGGACCGGCGTGGTTTCGGCGAGGCGGCCCGCGGTGGCGGACAGGCCCAGCGCGAGGCCGCTGTAGCGGTTGATCAGCCGGAACCCGCCGTGGGTTCCCTTGACTGACACCACGAACCACTGCTGGCCCGCGGTGGTGTCCGGTGTGGACACCGTGGGCCGGGTGCCCCACGCGCGGTTCGTCGTCGACGTTCCCACGCCGAGGGCCTGTCCGGTACGGGCGTTGGTGATCCGGAACGAGCCGTCCCCGTTCGCGGAGAACTTCCAGCCGTCGAGAACGCCCTTCGCGGTCGAGGTCGTTTCCCTGGTACCGGGCACCTGGGCCAGTACGCGTCCCGCTTCGGTGCCGATCCGGTAGGCCCGCGCCGGATCGACCGGTGCGGGCGCCGGGGTGCTGGAGGTGACGGTGACGTTCGCGTACTCGCCGTCGGAGCCGGCGCAGGCGATGGAGCAGTACGAGCGGAAGGTCTTGCCGACGATGGTGGAACCGGTCTTGTTGGCACCGTCGAGGAACCAGCGGTACCAGGAGCCGGACCTGTAGGCGCCCGAGTCGCCGATGAGGCGCCACTTCTGCGTGGCGAGGTCGTCGGTCACGTAGAACTTCTGCGGCTGCGTCCCGGACACGACCTCGGGTTCGCCGAGGTAGAGCCCGAGGTGGGCGTCGTAGGCGATGTTCATCACGAACAGGTCCGATTTCGCGGGTAGTTCGCCCGCCGCGACCTGCTGGTCGACGCTGCCGGTGTTCGCGGGGTCGTAGTCGTCGGCCGGTTTCGTGTAGCCGCCGGGATCGGCCGTGGTCACCGGGACCAGGTTGCTTTCCTTGCCGCCGAGGCCGGGCTGGGACCAGGCGCCGTCGTACCACTTCGACCAGGTGCCACCGGCGAGCTTGCCCGACATCGGCGCCCGCGCCACGTGCGCGAGGCCGCCCGCGCTGCCGCCGGTGCCCTCCTTCGGGACGATCCGCGAACCGTAGTAGAGGTAGAAGTAGCCGGAGGCCGGATCGGCGAACAGCCGCGGATCGCCGTCGCCGTAGTCGAAGGTCTGGTTCGGGAACGCGGCGGTGTCGCCCCGCTTCGTGCGGTACGGCGACGTGATCGCGTGGCCCTCGATGGTCCAGGTGTGGCCTTGGTCGGTGGAAACGGCCCAGTCGATCGAGTCGTAGTGGGAGAACGACGGCTTGCCGAACGGCTCTGGCGTGAACTCGTTGTGCACCAGGCCGTGCCAGTCGCCGGTGTCCGGATCGACCCAGGTGCCGACGAGGTCGCAGAAGTTCTTCTGCGAGTAGCCGGAGCCCGCAGGCGGCGGGGTCGCCTCCTTGCCGGTGGGACTGGTGTTGCACCGCCAGGTGGTGTCGTTGTTGCGGTCGCGCGGTTCGGCCGGGTTCACCGCGTCGCTCAGCTCGCTCGAGCGCTTCGCCGAGTCGAAGTCGGCCCCGGTGTAGAACTCCCACTCCCGCGGCTGGTCGGCGCCGTAGAGGGCGGCGGACTGCTGGAAGTAGAAGGTGCCGTCCTTGTCGACGAACGCTCCCGCCGGGGTGTCGGTGGGATGCGCGTACGGCGCCGTGGACCCGATCGAGATCGAATAGGGGGACTCGGCCGCCGAGGCGGTGGCCGGTGCCAGGAAGGCGGCCGCGACGACGGCGGCGACGAGGGTCTTGCTCGAACGTGGCACGGCTGATCCGCCCCTTCGCGTGGTCGAACCGGGACAGAGTCACTATCTGACAGAAGTTGCTCGAAAGTCAACACTTGTGAACATGATCGAACAGTTGTGGTTAATCCCTGAGGGGCGCCTTTGCGGCGTCAGATTCCCTCCACGGCCCCCGTCCGGGGAACGCGGGCGACCTCTGCAGGAGCATCCTTCAGAGTGCACACGACCTGTGCACACGACCCGCGCACACGACCCGCGCTCGTCGACTCGGGGGTGCGCCCACTGGTGGAAATCTGCGCGAAGGTACGACTTTTGTAGGCGGTTGTGCTCGAATGGATTGACTTTCGAGCAGCAGGGGCCAATCATCCGGCGAAAGCCCGATCCGCAGCCTGGGAGGCGGCATGAAGCGACGTGACCTGTTGAAGGGCGCCGCGGCGCTGTCCGGGGTCGCGCTGCTCCCGGTAAGCGTGCGCGACGCGCTGGCACTGGCCATGCCGGAGGGCGGGCTCGACGGGATCGAACACGTGGTGATCTTCATGCAGGAGAACCGCGCCTTCGACCACTACTTCGGCACCTACCGCGGGACTCGCGGGTTCAGCGATCCGGCCGCGATCACCCTGCCCGGCGGTGAGCCGGTGTTCCGCCAGCCCGACGGCTCGTCGTACGTGCTGCCCTACCGCGTCGACGACCAGTTCATGACGGGGACGCCGCACGACCGGGAAACCGGGCACGCGGCGTGGCACAACGGCCGCTACGACGACTGGGTCGGGCAGAAGTCCGCACGGACCATGACCTACCTCGACCGGGCCTCGCTGCCCTTCTACCACGCACTGGCCGATGCGTTCACCCTCTGCGACGCCTACCACTGCTCCGAACTCGGGCCGACCAACCCGAACCGGTTCTACCTGTTCTCCGGCATGCTCGGAGACGAGCCGCTGACCGGAAAACGCGCGGTGGGCAACGACTCCTGGCAGAACCCCAAGCATCCCGGCTACTCGTGGACGACCTACGCCGAACGGCTGGAGGCGGCCGGGAAGTCCTGGCAGGTGTACCAGGAATGGGACAACTACGGCGACAACTCGCTCGACTACTTCACCTCGATCATGGCCGTCGGCAAGAAGGCGCTCGCGAAGACCGTCGACGACGCGGGGAAGCCCTACACCAAGGTCGAATACTTCTACTACGACGTGCTGGCCGCGGACGCCGACCGGCGGAAGACCCTGCTCGCGCAACTGGACCAGGGCGTGCGGAGCCTGACCGGCGCCGAGCGCCGGATCTACGACCGGGCGCTGGCCAGGGTGGCACCGGACCAGCTCGCCCCGTCGTTCCGCGCCGACGTCGCGGCGGGCAGGCTGCCCGCCGTTTCCTGGATCGTGGCACCGGAAAAGCAGTGCGAGCACCCGCAGTGGGGGCCGAACACGGGCGCGGACCTGGTCAAGGACATCCTCGACGCGCTCGCCTCCGACGTGTCCGTTTGGAACAAGACGCTCTTCCTGCTGACCTACGACGAGAACGACGGCTTCTTCGATCACGTCCCGCCGCCGGTTCCCCCGGTCACGAGCGACGACGGAAAGTCCACTGTGGACGTCGAGGTGGAGATGGCCGACGGCATCCCGATCGGGCTCGGCAACCGCGTCCCGATGATCGTCGTCTCGCCGTGGAGCCGCGGCGGGAAGGTCTGCTCGCAGGTGTTCGACCACACGTCCGTGCTCCGGTTGCTGGAGACCTGGACGGGCGTGGCGGAGCCGAACATCTCGCCGTGGCGCCGCGCCGTCTGCGGGGATCTCACGAGCGCATTCGACTTCGGGTCCACCGGCACGTATCCGGACCTCCCGGATCCCGTCCCGACCACGGGACCCGACAGCACCGATCCGAAGCCGCCCTCGGACCAGCGGATGCCGGTGCAGGAACCCGGTGTCCGTACGGCCCGCCCGCTGCCCTACGACCTCGCGGTTTCGGCGAGGGTCACCCCCGAGCAGCTCCTCCTCGACTTCGCGAACCAGGGTTCCGCCGGTGCGCACTTCTACGTCTACGCGAAGGCATTCCGGTCAGACGGGCCCTGGCGGTACACCGTCGAGCAGGGGAAGTCGCTTTCGGACTACTGGAAGGTCGGCGATCCCGACGGGGCCTACGACCTGAACGTGCTGGGGCCGAACGGGTTCGTCCGCCGCTTCAGCGGCAACCGGATCACGGCCACCACCTCGGGCAACGCGAATCCCGAGGTGACGCTGACCTACACCGCGGACACCCGGACCGTCTCGCTCGCCATGCGGAACGACGGTGACAGGGTCTGCACGATCACGGTCGCCGCGGGCAACCGGGCCGACGGGCCGTGGCGGTACGAACTGGCCCCTGGGAAGTCCACATCGGACTCGTTTGACGTCGGTGGCGCGCTCGACGGCTGGTACGACCTCACCGCGACCGCGGACACCGCCGACGGCTTCACCCGCCATTTCGCGGGGCACGGGGAAAACGGCGCGGAGAACACCACGGACCCGGCCATCGGCTCCCGCGACCTGTCGAGCACCGTCGCCAGGTCCGCCACGGCCGCGGCTTCCCCGCAGGAGATCCGGCTGGACCTCGGGTCCGTCCGCACCGTCACGGGAGTGCGCTACCCGTCTCGTCAGGACGGCGCCGGCGGGGGCTACGAGCTGTCCTTCTCCACCGACGGCCGCACGTGGCCGGCGCCTGCCACCGGCGCCTTCGCCGGAGGCACCCGTGCGGGAATGATCCCCTGCGCGCCGACGCGGGCCAGGTACGTCCGGTTGCGCGCGCTGTCCGTAGTGGACGGTGGGAGGCCGTGGGCGACCGCGGCCGAGGTGATCCCCGTCGGCTGGTGAATCCCTGAGGTGCGCGTCCCCGAAGGCCGTCACCCCGTGGTGTGCACGGCCTTGGCCAGCAACCGTTTGAGCTGGCGCTGTTCGGCCGGACTGAGCTGGCTGACCTGCGATTTGGTGACCATGGCCGTGGCGAGCCGGCGCCGTGTCGCGAGTCCGCGTTCGGTGAGGGTCACGATCTTGGCCCGGCGGTTCGCGGGATCGCTCTCCCTGGTGATCAGGTCCTTGTCCTGGAGGCGATCGGCGATGAAGGTCACCGTGGACGGATCGCAGTGCAGGCTGGCGGCGAGCCGGCGCATGGTCGGGGCAGCGGACGGCTCGATCTGCCACAGCGCTTTCGCCTGCACAGAGGTCAGCTCCAAATCGCCGAGGGTGTCGGCGAGCAGGGCGTTGGTCTGATCGGTCAAGGTGAAAACCAGGTCCAGGACTTCGTAGACGAGGGACTCGTCCGCATCCGCGCGCTCTGCCATGCCCGCATATTACTTGGACTATCCAATACTTGACAACTCAAAGTATTTGGGTGAGGCTACAAACAGTTTGAAAGTCCAAGTATCTGCGAGACCGGCCCAGGAGACCTCGATGACCACGGACGCCGGCACGCGCCAGCCGGACAGTGCTGATCCCGCTCCGGAGGAACCGGTATCGGGTACGCGGGCGGCTGATCGGCGGCGCTACCTCTGGCTGGTCCTCGGCGCGGCCCTCTCGCTGTTCGCGGTGAACGGCCCATGGGGAATCCCGTTGGCCGCATGGCTTTTCTCGATCTTTCTCCTGCGCTTCTCCCGGACCAGCCGTCCGGTCGCCGGGATCGGCCTGGTCTGGCTGGTCTCCGTGGGGACGGTCCTGTTCTGGATGTGGCAGGTGGCCGTCCCGCTGACGGGCCTGGTGGCGCTGGGCGGCCTCGCGTTCGGCACGGTGCTGGCCGTGCCCTACCTGGTGGACCGGCTGCTCGCGCCGCGGCTGGGGGTGGCCGCGGGCCTGCTGCTGTTCCCGATGGCGTTGACCGCCTGCGAATTCCTGCTGGGCAGGTTCGGTCCGTTCGGCACGGCGTACGGCCTGCTCGCCGACACCCAGCAGAGCAACCCGGCGCTGCTGCAGATGATCTCGTTGACGGGTCCCTACGCCATCGGGTTCTTCATCGGCGCCCTCGCCACCGCGGTGAACCACGCGTGGCAGCGTCCGCGATCCAGGCGCACGGCTCGCGTGCTCGCGGTCTACGCGGCCGTGCTCGCCGTCGTCATCGGAGGTGGCTCGGCGCGACTGGCGTTCTTCCCGGCGCCCACAACCCAAACGGTGCGGATCGCCGGTCTCAACCCGAGCATGGTCACCCTTGGTGCCGAGATGAGGGCACTCGGCCTGCCCGGTTTCGATCCCACCGCCGTCCCGCGGTTCGACCCGGACACCGTGCGGGTGGAATCGACCGCGGTGATCGACGGTCTGTTCGACAACACCCGGCGAGCGGCCAGGGCCGGCGCGAAGATCGTCGTATGGTCGGAGAACGCGGCCAGGGTCTCCGCGGCGGGCAAACCCGCGTTCCTGTCCACCGCGCAGACCGTCGCCCGGCAGGAGCGCGTCTACCTGCTCGTCGCGGACAACGTCCACCTACCGGACCCCGGCTACGGCCTGGACGAGACGCATCTCATCACCCCGGATGGCACGATCGCGTGGACCTACGAGAAGGCCCATCCGATTCCCGGACTGGAGAGCTATCCGCCCGGTGACGGGGTAGTGCCCGTGGTGAGCACGCCTTACGGCCGAATCGCCAACGTGATCTGCTACGACGCCGACTTCCCCGGCATGATGCACGTGAACGCCGACATCGTGCTGGTGCCGGGAGGCGACTGGCCGCGGTTCGGCCGGGTGCACACCGAGATGTCGAGCCTGCGCGCGATCGAGAACGGCTACTCGCTGGTCCGGCAGGACTTCAGCGGCTGGTCGGCCGGATTCGACTACCAGGGACGCACGCTCGGGACCCAGGACAGCACGGTCGACCACGACCTGTGGATCCTCGACGTGCCGACGAGGGGCACCGCGACGACCTACCGCCTCGTCGGGGACGTCTTCGCCTGGCTGTGCCTGGCGGGCACGCTGGCCCTGATCGGCTTCGGCGCCATCGTCCGTCGCCCGGCACCCCGTCGGTGACCACCTCGAACGCGGCGAGGTGACAGGATGGCGGCCGTGAGCACCGACGAACAGCCGCCCGGCGCCGAGACGCCGCTGACGCTGTACCTGGTCAAGCGGCTGGAGCTGGCGATCCGCGCGCTCATGGACGACGCGCTGCGCGAGCTCGGCCTGACGACGCTGCAGTACACCGCGCTGACGGTGTTGCAGACCAGCGGCCCGCTCACCTCGGCGCAGCTGGCGCGGCGATCGTTCCTGCGGCCGCAGACGATGCACGAGATGGTCCTGACCCTGGAACGGCGCGGGCTGATCGTCCGCGAGGTCAAGGAAGGCAACAAGCGCGCCATGCTGGCCAGCCTGACCGGGGGCGGGGCCGAGCTGCTCGCCAGGTGTGCCCCCGCGGTCCTGGAACTGGAGGGCGCGCTGCTCGACGAAATCGGTCCCGGGCGGCGAGCCGCGTTCCGCAAGAGCCTGCAACACGGGATCTCCGCGCTGGCAACCCTTTCCGAGACCCGCCGCACCGAAACCGACACTCGCCGCTAGCGCAGCGCTTCTGCTATTCGCCGTAGAGCTTGCGGATCTCGGCTTTCCGGAGCTTGCCCGATCCGGTCCTCGGCAGGGCGTCGACGAACCGCACCGACCTGGGGACCTTGTACCCGGCCAGGCGGCGGCGCAGGAACGCCAGCAGTTCCTCCTCGCCGATCTCGGCGCCGGCCCCAGCGACGACCACTGCTTTGCCCACCTCGCCCCATTTTTCGTCGGGGACACCGATCACCGCGCAGGACTCGACCCCGGGGAACGCGGAAAGCTCGTGCTCGACCTCGGCCGGGGAGACGTTCTCCCCACCGGAAATGATCATGTCCTTGAGGCGGTCCACGATGTGGAAGTACCCGTCGTCGTCGACCGTGGCGATATCGCCGGAATGGAACCAGCCGTCGCGCAGCACCGCGGTCGTTTCGGCGGGTTTGCCCCAGTAGCCGCGCATCACGTTCGGCCCGCTGACGATCACCTCGCCGTGCGCACCGGCGGGCGCCCGTTCGCCGTCGGGGGAGACGACCCGCACGTCGGTGAAGAACGAGGGCACCCCGGCGGACCCGATCTTCGCCTGCGCGTGCGCGCGGTCGAGCACCAGCGCGCCGGGTGAGGTTTCGGTCATGCCGTAGCCCTGCACGAAACTCAGGCCGCGATCGAGGTAGCGGCGGATGGTGCCGATCGGTACCGGCGCCCCGCCGCACAGCAGTGCCCGCACGCTCGACAGATCCGCCTCTGGCCACCGCGCGTGCGCGGCGATGGCGTCGAACATCGCCGGTACCCCGAACATGAGCGTCACCCGGTCCCGTTCGATCGCCTCCAGCGCCGCGCCGGCGTCGAACGCGGAGTGCAGGATGACGGTGCCGCCCTTGAGCAGGGTGGGCAGGCAGATCATGCCCAGTGCGGCGGTGTGGAACAGCGGCGACGCGACCAGCGCGCGTTCGTCGGCGCGGATGTCGTTCTCCACCAGTACGTTGACGCTGTTCCAGGTGAGGTTGCCGTGCGTCAGCACCGCCCCCTTGGGACGGCCGGTGCTGCCGGAGGTGTACATGATCAGGCACGGGTCTTCGAGTCCCACCGGCGCGTCGGTGCCCTCTGGCGCCGCGACAGCGAGCAGGTCTTCGTATCCGTCGCCCACCCCGATCCGCCGGAGGTGCCGCCCCGCGGCGAGTTCGCCGACGGTCGTGCCGTGCTCCTCGGTGTGGATCAGGACGATGGCGCCGGAGTCGGTCAGCACGTGGTCGATTTCCGGTGCGCTGAGCCGGAAGCTGACCGGGACGAACACCGCGCCCAGCACGCCGCAGGCGAACAGCGCCTCCAGGTAGACGGGGTGGTTCGGGCCAAGGTACGCGACGCGGTCCCCGGTGCGCACCCCGGTCGCGGACAAACCGTGCGCCAGCCGGGTCACGCGCTCGTGGAGCCGCGCGTAGGTGAGGGCGCGGCCGTCGTGCCGGACGGCGACCGCGTGCGGGGTCATCCTGGCCCGCCTGGCCGGCCAGGACCCCAGACCTTCGTTGCGCAACGGCTTCGACCTTTCGCGGACCTCGGCGGCGGTCTACCTTTCCGGATCGAAGGCGCCGAGACCAGGGCGGTAGGCCTTCTCGTCGAGGAACTGCGACAGCCCCTTGGCCCGTGACCCCGCCTGGTCGGCGAACTGGGACTGGTCCAGCTTCGCGTAGAGGTAGTCCTCGGCCTGGTCCCACGGCATTTCCGCGGCGATCTTGTACCCGACCTTCGCCGAGTGCAGCACGACCTGGTTCATCGACGCCAGCTTCAGTGCCACCTCCCTGGTCCGTGCCCGCAACCGGTCCGCGGGCACGGCCTCGTTGACCAGCCGCATCCGCGCCGCCGTGCGGCCGTCGAACGGTTCTCCGGTCATGATGAAGAACAGCGCGTCCCGCTGGCTGACCGTCGCCGCCAGCGCGCGGCTGACCACCCCGCCCGGCGGGATGCCCCAGTTCACCTCTGACAGCCCGAACCGCGCTTCCTCGTCGGCGAACGCCAGATCGCACGCCACCAGCGGGGTGAACGCCCCGCCGAAGCACCAGCCGTTGACCATCGCGATGGTCGGCTTGCTCCAGTTCGCGAGCCGCTTCCACTGCCATTCCGCGCTCGCGCGCCGCACCTTGATCCGCACCGCCGTGCTGCCGGTCGCGTCGACCTCCCGGAAGTACTCCTTGAGGTCCATACCGGCGGAGAACGACTCGCCCGCGCCGGTGAGCACCAGCACCCGGCACCGCTCGTCGCCTTCGAGGTGGTCGAGCACGCGGACCATCTCGTCGTTGAGCGCCGGGTTCATCGCGTTGCGCTTGTCCGGGCGGTTCAGGCTCACCCAGGCGATGCCCTCGTCGAACTCGACCAGGACCGTGTCGCCCCAGGGCTCCGCCGGTGCGCCGTCGCTGACCGCTGCGCTCATCCGCCACCTCACGTAGATATCAGGAACCCTGATCTACTTGTAGCAAGGCGCGCGGCGGGACGTCAACGGCGGGGCTCAGACGGTGACCCGCCAGTTGCTGTTCGGCGAGGGCACTTCGAACTTCAATGTCGAGCAGTCGTAGTCGGCGGGGCGCGGGTTCGCGGTGGGCCGCAGCGGCGAGTTCGACGGCGTCGCCGCCGACCACTGCCCGCCGATGCGCAGCTTCAGCGAACTGGACTCGAACACCGCGCCCCGCGCGTCGGCGCAGTAGTACGCGTTGCCGGTCGCGGGATTGCGCGTCGAATACAGCTCGAAGATGTCCCAGCCCTCGCTGAGGGCGCTCTGGTCGGTGCCGCTCTGCGTGAACAGCGTGTCCCACGAACCGGTCTTCACGTTGTAGAGCGACGCGGTCCAGCCGTTTGCCGACGAATTGGTCCGGACCTCCTGCACCGTGTAGGCGGGGTGCCCGTTCACGGTGCTGGTGTAGGCGGCGAGGAACGAGCTGTCGATCGGCACGACCTTGGCCGGCGAAACCGATTTGCACCAGTCCCATGCCCAGACCTGAGCGCCCTGGCCCAGTCCGTACGCGGTGACGACCTCGATGCAGGAATGCCCGGTCGGCTTCACGGTTGGCGCGTACACCACGTCGGCCTGGTTCGAGATCCGCAGGTTCGGGGTGATGCTGTGCGTCACGACGAGGCCGTCCGCGCCGCTGGAAAGCTGTGGCTCGGGACCCCAGAAGGTGTGCTTCTGCGCCGCGATCCTTGGCGCGGCGGCCTTTCCGGCCTGTTCGCGGCGCAACTGGAGGAACCGGTCGGCCGCGGGCCCCGCGGCGGCCTTCGCGGCGTCGCCGGTCAGTCCGGGTACCACCCCGGCCGGTGCGGCGGAAGCGGGCGCGGCCCCGGCGACGACGACGGTCGTGGCCACCAGGGCGGCACAGAGTACGGCGAACAGTTTCCGCATCGGGGCATCTCCTCGTGCTCAGCGAAGGAAACGCGCGGACGGTGGGGGAGTGGGGAGAGCATCCGGCCGCGGGGAAACCGATGGTAGAGCGGGGTTTCCGTTGCGGGGCACCGACTTTCGGCGGGAATCAGTGGATTGCCCTACCTTGGTCGCGGCGGCGGCGTTCATGCCCTGGGGGGCACTTGGGGGTGCTTGGGGGAATTGATGCCCTGAAGGATGCTCCTGTAGCGGCCAAGGTGGGGTCCGCTGCGCATTCCCCGAAGGTGGCCTTCAGGGCATCCGCGGCACCATGCACTGCGCTGTGAGGGCCGGGAACGTGGCGTCAGGGGCCGTGAAGGCGTCCTTGCGGGCATGTGCCGGGGTTTCGCAGCTCGCGTCTCTTTCTCGTTTCCGCGCTCGTGCCCCGAAAATGGCCTTCGTGGGGCCTCCGCTGCTCCGGGGCTGCTGATGCCCCGCGCCACGAGGGGCGAGAACGCGGCGTCAGATTCCCCGAAGGTGGCCTTCGGGGCATGGACCTGGGCTCAGCGGTGTCCGGCGTCTTCCCAGCGGTCGCGCAGGGTGGCCAGGTGGTCGAGGCCGCCGAGGACGGCATCGGTGTCGGCGACGAAATCGATGAGGCAGGCGATGTCGTCGATGCCGACGGCGGAGAGCCGGTCCAGCACGCGCATTCCGTCGTCGACGGTGCCGAACAGCCCGCCGGTGTCGAAGTACCGGTCGAAGGAGTGCTCGACCAGGAATTCCACGTCCTCGGGATCGAGGTCCTCCGGCTTGACGTCGGGCAGGATGTCGCCGGAGGCGCGGGCGATCAGCCCGATCGAGCTGCGCAGGTAGTCGCAGAACGGGTCGTGCACGATGTCGCGGACCTTCGCGCGATCGTCGCCGAGAAAGGTGTGGAGCATCAGCGCCACGTGGCCGGTTCCACCGTCGGCCACGTGGTGTTCGGCGTACGCGCGGCGGTATTCGGCGATCTTCTTCGCCAGGTCGTCCAGGTCCTGGCCGAGCAGGTGGGTGAGCACGCCGACGCCGAGTTCCCCCGCGGCGCGGAACGTCTCCGGGCTGCCCGCGCTGGTGAGCCACACCGGCAGGTCCGCCCGCACCGGGGACGGGAAGACGCGGACCCCCGCCCGCTCACCGGTTCCGTCGGGGAATTCCACGGTTTCGCCGCGCCACAGGCTTTTCACGGTCTTGATCGTGTCGCGGACGATGTCGCGGCGGTCGGCGTAGTTCTCCGGGCGCAGCACGAAGTCCACCGCGTGCCAGCCGGAGGCGAACGACAGCCCGACCCGCCCCGCGGACAGATTGTCCACAACGGACCATTCCTCGGCGATCCGCACCGGGTGGTGCAGCGGCCCGACCACACTGCCGGCGCGGATGCCGATGCGGCTGGTCACCGCGGCCACCGCGGCGCTCGTCACGGCCGGGTTCGGGTACAGCCCGCCGAACTCGTGGAAGTGCCGCTCCGGCGTCCACACCGCGGCGAACCCGTGCTCGTCGGCGAAGCGGGCGCCGTCGAGCAACAGCCGGTACCGCTGCTGGTCCGACGCGTCGCCGTTGGCGAAGTAGAAAAGGCTGAAATCCATGGTGTGCACTCCATTCGAGGGCGGCGGCTCAGGACCGGCCGGGTTTGTCGGCGAGTTCCGGGGCGGATTCGGGCGAAGCCGTGCGCCCGCGCTTCGTGTGCCCCCGCACGGCGAGGGTGCCGAGCGCACCCGCGAAGAGGACGCCCACCGGCAGCAGGTAGCTGAACCGGACCGCGTCCGTGACGCCTTCGCGGACGGCCTTGCCGCGCGCGGAATCCAGTAGTTCGCGCGGCGCGCCCGCGAACGCGCCTGTCGTTTCGATGCGCGCGGCCGCCAGGTCGGGGCTGGCCGTGGCGGTGAACACGTCGATGAACGGCTGGCGGTACTGCGCGGGCAGCACGCCCGCCGCGCCCTGTGCGGCGTCGGCGAGCGACACCGCCAACCTGGCCTGCAGCAGCGCGCCGACCAGCGCGCCACCCAGCACGCTGCCGCAGAGTCGCATCATGTTGAACAGGCCGGACGCCGCCCCGGACATGGACGGTTCGATGTCGTGCATGGCGATCGCGGCGGGCGGTGAGAACACCACGCCCATGCCGATGCCGACGACGACGAGACCGGGAAGCATGCTGAGCCACGTCGAGTCCGGTTGCGCGGCAAGCGCCAGGTAGGCGATCCCCACCGCGAAGAGGGCGAAGCCCGCGAACATCACGTACTTGCCGCCGAACCGGTCGATGCAGCGGCCAGCGTAGGGTGCGAACGCGGTGGAAACCAGTGGTGCCACGGCGATGGTCAGCCCCGCGGCCACCGGGCTCATGCCGACCGCGGACTGCAGGTGGATCGTGGTCAGCAGCAGCATCGCGCCGAGCCCGCACGGCAGCGCCACGACCACCACGGCCATCAGCGCGAAGTTGCGCTGGCGGATGATTTCGAACGGCACCAGCGGATCCCGGCCCTGCCGCCTGCCTTCCAGCACCGCGAACACCGCGAGCACGACGACGCCGAGCACCAGCACCACGGGAACCGATATGGGGCCCCACAACGCCCCCCACTGGTGCGGCGGCCCTTCGATGAACCCGAACACGAGCAGGGTGAGGCCCGCGGTGAGCACCGTGGTGCCGAGCAGGTCGAGCTTGCGGCGCGGCCCGCCGCGCAGGTCCGGCACGACGATCGCGCCGAGCACGATGGCGGCCAGCCCGATCGGCACGTTGATGAAGAACACCCAGCGCCAGTCGAGGGAGGAGACGATCAGCCCGCCCAAGGACGGGCCGATCGCCGCCGCACCCCCGGCGAACGCGCCCCAGATACCGAGCGCCGCGCCGCGCTTCTCCGCGGGGAAGACCTTGGACACCACGGCGAGCGACTGCGGGGTGAGCATCGCGCCGCCGATGCCCTGCAACAGCCGCGCGATGATCAGCTGGGTGGGGTTCTGGGCGAGCCCGCACAGCGCGGAGCTGATCGTGAACACCCCGAGCCCGGCCAGGAAGGTCGCCTTCTGCCCGTACAGGTCGCCGAGGCGGCCGCAGGTCACCAGCAGCACGGCGTAGGTCAGCACGTACCCGTTGACCACCCACAGGATCTGGTCGAGGTTGGCGTCGAGCCCGTGCATCATCGCCGGGATGGCGACGTTGACCACGGTGGTGTCCATCAGCGCGACCGCCTGCCCCAGGCAGAGCACGCTCAACACCAGCCACGGGCTGTGTGACTTCTTCACAGGGCCGACCTCCTCGATGGACGCGCCGCGCTTCAGGACGACCGCTGTGCGTCGATCAGGCTCTGCGGGCGCATGTCGGTCCAGTTCTCCTCGATGTAGTCGAGGCAGGTCTGCCTCGCGTCGGGGCCGTACACGGTTTCCCAGCCCTGGGGCACCTCGACGAAATCGGGCCAGATCGAATGCTGGTTCTCGGCGTTGACGAGTACGACGAACTCGGCGTCGGCGGTTTCGAATGGGTTGGTCACGGTCGCGCTCCTTCGGTGACGTCGCTCCGGGCGTCGATCAGGGCGGCGAGTTCGCCGCCGATTCGGGCGATGGGTTCGGGCTGGGTCATTTCGCCGTGCGCGCACGCCACTTCGACGACGTCCACCGCGCCCGTCACGAAGGGGTGCCAGTCCGCCGGTACCGGGTCCGCGGCCGATTTCCCTTCGGTGGCGCGGAAATGCACCAGGTCACCGGCGAACCGGCCCGGCGTGAACCGGGAGGCGAGATCGGCGTTGCCCGCGAACACCGACGCCATCGCGTCGAGGTGGGTCTCCGCGACACCGGCGAGCGGGTTGCCCGCCTGGTTCAGCGCGGCCAGGAACGCGGCCGGGTCGAGCGGCTCGTCCGCGCTCACCCCGACCGATTCGAGGATCGCGGCGAGCACCTCGTGTTCGCCTGCCGGTCCGCTTTCGGTGGCAGGGTAGGCATCCAGCACGGCGAGCAGGTCGACCCGCTCGCCTTCGGCTTGCAGGCGTGTTGCCATGGCGTGCGCCACGTGCCCGCCGAACGACCAGCCGAGCAGCAGGTACGGCCCGTGCGGCGCCACCGTCCGGATCGCCGCGACGTACCGCCCGGCCATCTGCTCCACGGTGGCGGGCGACCCGGCCGGATCGGTCAGGCCGCTCGCTTGCAGCGCGTACACCGGACGGTCCTGGCCGAGGTGGCGCAGCAGGCCCGAGTACACCCAGCCGACCCCGACGGCGGGATGCACGCAGAACAGCGGGGTCCGCGTGCCCGTCCCGCGCAGGGGCAGCAGCACGTCGAGGTCACCGCCCGAAGCGGTGCCCAGACGGTCGGCCAGTGCCGCCACCGTGGGCGCCTCGAACAGCGCGCGCAGGCCGATTTCGGCGCCGAGCGCCGCGTGGACCCGTCCGATCAGCCTCGCCGCGAGCAGCGAATGCCCGCCGAGATCGAAGAAGTTGTCGTCGATGCCGACGCGCGGCAGGCCGAGCACGTCCGCGAACACGGTGGCCAGCGCCTGCTCGCGAGCGGTGCGGGGAGCGCGGCCGGACACGATACCGCTGAGATCGGGGGCTGGCAGCGCGCGCCGGTCGACCTTTCCGTTGGCGGTCAACGCGATCGCGTCCAGTACGACGAACGCGGACGGCACCATGTACTCGGGGAGCACGGCCGCCGCGTGCGCGCGCAGGTCCACCGGATCCAGCGCCGCGCCGCCGTCCGGGACCACGTAGGCGACCAAGCGCTTGAGCCCCGGCTGATCCTCCCGCGCGATCACCACGGCCTGCCGGACGGCGTCGTGACCGGAGACCGCGGCCTCGACCTCGCCCAGCTCGATGCGGAACCCGCGGATCTTGACCTGGTTGTCGTCCCTGCCGACGAACTCCAGGTTCCCGTCGGCGCGCCACCGCACCAGATCGCCGGTGCGGTACATCCGCCCGCCCGTCGCCCAGCCACCACCCCCCACGGAGGCGCTTCGCGCCGCTGTGTCTGCCGTCACCCGGCCGCCACCCCCCACCGAGGCGCTTCGCGCCGCTGTGTCTCCCGTCACCCAGCCACCACCCCCCACGGAGCCGCTTCGCGCCGCTGTGTCTGCCGACGCGCAGTACGGGTCGGCGACGAACCGCTCGGCGGTGAGGCCGCGGCGGTGCCGATAGCCGCGCGCGAGGCCGGCGCCGGTGATGTACAGCTCGCCGGTCACCCCCGGCGGCACCGGGCGGAGGTCCGCGCCGAGCACCCGTACCACCGCGTTCGGGATCGGCCTGCCGATCGGCGGCGCGTCGCCGTCGAGCGGGCCGCCGAGCGGATCGCTCATGGTGGCCACGACCGTCGTCTCCGTCGGTCCGTAGACCTGCATCATCGTGCGGCCGGGCGCCCACTTCCGGACCAGCTCGGCCGTGCACGCCTCGCCGCCGACCACGAACCCGCGCAGCGTCGGCAGGTCCCGTTCCGGCATCGAGGCCAGCATCGAGGCGACCACGTCGGTGTGCGTGATCGCGTTGCCCTCGATCAGCGCGGCGAGGTCGTCACCGGCGGCACGGGCCTCCGGCGGCGGCACGACCAGCGTGGCGCCGGCGAGCAGCGTCATCGCGATATCGGCCATGGACACGTCGAAGCTGATCGACACGACCAGCAGGAACCGGCTGGTGGCGTCCAGGCCGAGCCGGTCGACGTGCGTGGCGGCGACGTTGCCGATCCCGCGGTGGGTCACCGTGACACCCTTGGGCTTGCCGGTCGAGCCGGAGGTGTAGATGACGTACGCGGCGTTGTCCACCGACAGCGCGTGCCGCCGGTCCGCGTCGGTCACGTCGCTCGCGGGGCACCGGGTCAGCGCGTCCACAGTGGACTGATCGTCGATCGCCAGCACGTCCGCGCCGAGCCCGGCGAGCTGATCGGCGACCGCGCGCACGGTCAGCGCGAGTGCCGGTTCGGCGTCGACGAGCATGTATTCGATGCGCTCGGCGGGGTAGCCGGGGTCGATCGGCAGGTAGGCCGCGCCCGCCTTGAGCACGGCGAGCCACGCGACGATCATCTCGGTGGAGCGCGGAAAGGCCAGTGCCACCACGTCTTCCGGCCCGATGCCCAGCCGCACCAGGTGGTGGGCGAGCCGGTTCGCGCGCTCGTTGAGTTCGGCGTAGGTCGACTCCGCGCCGTCGAAGCGTACGGCCACGGCGTCGGGCGTGGCGCGCACCCTGGCTTCGACGAGCGTCGGCAAGGGAGCGAGCGGGGTGTCTTCGCGCGGGCCCATCCAGTCGTGCAGCAGCCGCTGCTTTTCCGGCTCCGACAGGACTTCCAGCTCGCCGATGGGGGTGGCGGGGTCGTTCGCCGCGTCGGTGAGCAGCCGCACCAGCCGCTCCACGAACAGCTCGGCGGTGGCCCGGTCGAACAGGTCCGTGCTGTACTCCAGCTTGCCTTCGATGCCGTCGCGCGTCCCGTCCGCACCGGTGCGCTCGTGGAGGTCCACGGTCAGATCGAACTTCGCGACCCCGATGTCGAGCGTGTCCACCGACGCGGCCAGCCCCGGCAGTTCGACCTTCTCGCGCAGGGCGTTCTGGAACACCAGCATCACCTGGAACAGCGGATGCCGCGACAGCGATCGCGCGGGCTGCAGGCGTTCGACGAGGCGCTCGAACGGGGTGTCCGCGTTGGCGAACGCGGCGACGTCGACCTCTCGGACGCGTTCGACCAGCTCGCGGAACGTCGGATTGCCCGCGGTTCCGGTGCGCAGCACGAGGGTGTTGACGAACATGCCGACGAGATCGTCGAGCGCGTCGTCGGTGCGTCCCGCGACCGGTGTGCCGATGGGGATGTCGGTACCCGCGCCCAGCCGGGTCAGCAGCGCCGCCAGCCCGGCCTGGAGCACCATGAACACCGTCGCGCCGGACTTCCTGGCCAGCGCGACCATCGCGCCGTGCAGCTCTGGTCCGATGTGGACGGCGGCGGTGCCGCCCCGGTTGCTCAGCTCCGGCGGCCGGGGGCGGTCGGTGGGCAGTTCGAGGTGATCGGGCCCGTCGGCGAGCGTCTTCGTCCAGAAGTCGAGCTGCCCGTCGAGCGCGCCGCCGGAGGAGTCCGACAGCATTTCGTGCTGCCACAGCGTGTAGTCCACGTACTGCACCGGCAGCGGTGTCCATTCCGGACCCCGTCCGGCGCACCGGGCGGTGTAGGCCGTGGCGAGATCGCGCGCCAGCGGGCTCAGCGACCAGCCGTCCACCGCGATGTGGTGCAGGACGAGCAGCAGCACGTGCCGGTCCGGCGCGGTGCTCATCAGGTGCGCGCGCACGGGAAGATCGGCGCCGAGGTCGAACCCGGTGCGCGCGGCGGCCAGCAGCGCCGCGTCGAGATCGCGCTCGTCCACTTCGGACACCGTGAGCGCGGGGGTGGCGTCCAGCACGACCTGGTGCGGGTCGCCGTCCCCCGCGACGAACACCGTGCGCATCGCCTCGTGCCTGCCCGCCACGTCGTCCAGCGCGGCGCGCAGGGCTTCGACGTCGACGGTCCCGGACAGGCGCAGCACCAGCGGCACGTTGTAGGTCGGCGACGGGCCTTCGAAGCGGTTGAGGAACCACAACCGCTGCTGGGTGAACGACAGCGGAACGCGCTCCGGGCGTTCGTAGCGGGTCAGCGGTGCCCGTGCGTCCGACGAGCCGCCGATCAGCCCGGCCAGCTTGCCGACCGTCGGCGCCTCGAACACCGTCTTGATCCGCAGCTCCGCCTTGAACACCGCGCGTACCCTGCTGACCAGCCGGATCGCCAGCAGGGAATGGCCGCCTGCCCGGAAGAAGTCGTCATCCACCCCGATTCGCGGCGTGCCGAGCACCTCCGCGAACAGCTCGCACAGGATCGCCTCGCGCGGCGTGCGCGCTCCTCGCGACGCCACCGGGCCGCCCGCTGCCAGCAGATCCGGCGCGGGCAGCGCCGCGCGGTCGAGCTTGCCGTTCGGCGTGAGCGGCAGCTCGTCCAGCGCGACGACCGCGGCGGGCACCATGTATTCGGGCAGCGAAGCGGCGACGAGCGCGCGCAGTCCAGCCGGATCGGGGGCGCGGCCCGTCACGTAGGCGACGATCAGCTTGTCGCCGGGCCGGTCCTCGCGAACCACGACCGCGCAGCGCGCCACGTCGTCGTGGCCGGCGATCGTGGCCTCGACCTCGCCGAGTTCGATGCGGAACCCGCGCACCTTGACCTGGTGGTCCACCCGGCCGAGGAAGTCGAGGTTGCCGTCGGCGCGCCAGCGCGCCAGGTCGCCGGTCCGGTACATCCGCCCACCCGTCGCCCGGCCACCACCCCCCACGGAGGCGCTTTGCGCCGCGGTGCCCGCCGGTCCACCGTACGGACTCGCGACGAACCGCTCCGCGGTCAGGCCGGGGCGGCCGAGGTAGCCCCGGGACAGCCCGTCGCCGCCGAGGTACAGCTCACCGGTGACACCGGCGGGCACCGGGCGCAGCGCGGCGTCCAGCACGTACACCTGTGTGTTCCAGATCGGCCCGCCGATGGTGGGCGTGCCGTCTTGGCCGAGCACGGCCGCGGTCGACCACACCGTGGTTTCCGTTGGCCCGTACAGGTTTGTGACCTGGCTCGCCAGTTCGCGCATATCGGCGGCGAGGCTCGCGGGCAACGCCTCGCCGCCGACCAGCACGCGCAACCCGGCCAGGCTCGACGGCACGGTGGTGACCAGCGACTGCCACAGCGACGGCGTGGCCTGCATGATCGTCGTCCCGGTGCCGCGGATCAGCGCGGCGAGCGATTCCGGGTCGACCACGGTGTCCTTGGGCGCGATCACCACGCCCGCACCGGACAGCAACGGCACGAAGACTTCCAGCCCGGCGATGTCGAACGCGATGGTGGTGACCGAAAGCAGCCGGTCGGCGCCGTCGAGCGGGAAGCGCTCGCGCATGCACAGCAGGAAGTTCAGGAACGCCGAGCGGGGGACGACGACGCCCTTGGGCCGCCCGGTCGAGCCTGACGTGTAGATCACGTAGGCGGCGCTGCCCGGCAGGAGACGGCCGCGCTCGGTGTCGGTGAGGTCGGCACCGGAGCACTCCCGGACCCTGGCCGCCGTGGCCGGATCGTCCAGCGCCACCACGTTTCCGGGCAGGTCGCCGGCGAGTTCGGTGGTGGTCACCACCAGCGCGGGATCGGCGTCGTCGAGCATGAAGCGCACGCGGTCGGCCGGGTAGTCGGGGTCGATCGGCAGGTAGGCTGCGCCCGTCTTGAGCACGGCGAGCAGCGCGACCACCAGGTCCGGGGTGCGGGGCAGGACGAGCGCCACGAAGCGGTCCGGTGCCGCGCCTTCGGCGAGCAGCACGCGGGCCAGCCGGTTGGCGCGCGCGTTCAGCTCGGCGTAGGTGTGGCTCTCCGCCGGGGAAAGCACCGCGACGTTGTCCGGCGTCGCCGCCACGGCCTGTTCGAACAGGTCCACGAGATCGCCGCCGGGCAGCGGGTGGGCGGTCTGGTTGCGGCCGGAGACCGCCAGCGCCAGGTCTTCTTCGCCGAGCAGGCGCAGCCTGCCCACCGGCTGGTGCGCGTCCTCGGTGAACGCCTCGAGCACGCGCAGCAGCCGCAGGCCCAGCGCTTCCGCATCGGCGCGGTCGAACACCTCCGGCCGGAAGCACAACCGCAGGCGCAGGCCACCACCCCCCACGGCGCCCGATTGGCCGGGGATCGCGTACAGGCTGAGCGGGTAACTGCTCGGGTAGGTGGTGTTCAGCTCGCCGACCCGGATCGCGTCGCTGGGGGAGACCGGCTCCGCTGGGAAGTTCTCGAACACGGTGAGCGTGTCGAACAGTTCGTCCAGACCGGTGAGCCGGTGCAGGTCGGACAGCCCGAGGCACTGGTGCTCGGTCATCCTCGACTGCTGGTCCTGCACCGCGGCGAGCAGGTTCGCCAGCGACCGGGCCGGGTCCAGCCGGACGCGCACCGGCGTGGTGTTGAGGAAGAACCCGATCATCGACCCGGCGCCGGGCAACTCGGGCGGGCGCACCGAGGCGGTGGTGCCGAACACGACGTCCTGGCGGCCGGTGAGCTGCCCGACCAGCATCGCCCATGCCGCCTGCACGACGGTGTTCATCGTGAACCCGTGCCGGCGGGCGGCCGCGCTCAGCGCCGAAGTCGACTCCGCTGACAGCGCGGTGACGAGATGCTCGGTCTCGCCGGGTTCGCGGCTGCTGCCGGGCGCGGCGACCAGCGTCGGCTCGTCGATCCCGTCGAGGGTCTCGGACCAGGCGCGTTCGGCCGCCTGCCGGTCGAGACCGGCGAGCCAGCCGAGGTAGTGCTGGTACGGCGAGGCGCCCGCGGTGGCTTCACCGGACAGCCATTCGCGCACGAGCGTCGGCGTGGACCAGCCGTCGATCAGGATGTGGTGGTGGGCGACCAGCACCCGCCACCGCCGCGCGCCGAGCCGGAGCAGGGTGAACCGCAGCAGCGGTGGCGCGGCGAGGTCGAACCGGACGGCGGCGTCGGCCTCGGCCAGGCGGTCGGCCTCGGCGTCGCGCTCGGCCTCGGGTGTCCCGGTGAGGTCGATTTCGGTCCACGGCAGGTCGACGTGCTCCGCGATCACCTGGACGGGCCGGTCGGAGCGGTCGTGCGGGAACCCGGCGCGCAGGTTCGGGTGCCGGTGCAGCAACGCCTCCGCGGAAGCGCGCAGCACGGCCGTGTCCACCTCGCCGTGCAGCTCGAAGGTCAGCTGCATGGTGTAGACGTCGGGAGCGTCCGAATCGAGGGAAGCGTGGAACAGCAGCCCTTCCTGCAGCGGCGTGAGCGGCCACGCGACGGTGCCGTCCGGTAGGCCTCCGGTGCTCTCGTTGTCCACAGAGGACAGTTGGGGGAGTGCGCCGGTTCCGGCCTGGGAAACCACCAGCGCGAGCCGTTCGACGGTGCGCTGTGCGAAGACGTCGCGCTGGGTGAACGCGAGCCCGCGCCTGCGTGCGGCGCTCACCAGGCGGATCGCGGTGATGCTGTCGCCGCCGAGGTCGAAGAAGTCGTGGTCCACACCGATTCCGGTGACTTCGAGCGCCTCGCCGACGAGTTCGCAGAGCGCCCGCTCGACCGGGGTGGTCGCGGCACGGCCTTGCTCCGGCGCGGTCTTGGGCGGCGCGGGCAGTGCCGCACGGTCCAGCTTGCCGCTCGGCGACAGCGGGAACGCTTCGAGCACCACGACGGCCGCGGGAGTCATGTGCGCCGGCAGCGAATCGGCGGCGTGGCGGCGAAGGCGCACCACGTCGAACTCGGCCGGGTCGCCCGCCGCGGGGACCACGTAGGCGACGAGGCGGTGACTGCCCTCGCGGTCTTCCCGCAGTGTCACGGCGACCTGCGCGACCGCGGGATCGTCGGCGAGCGTCGCCTCGATCTCGCCGAGCTCGATCCGCTGGCCGTGGATCTTCACCTGGTGGTCGACGCGGCCGGCGTAGTCGAGCACGCCGTCTTCGCGCCATCTCGCCAGGTCACCGGTGCGGTACATCCGGGAACCGGCCGGTCCGTACGGGCTGGCCACGAACCGCTGCGCGGTCAGCGCGCTTCGCCGCAGGTAACCGTCCGCGAGCTGGACACCGCCGAGGTGGAGCTCGCCGATCTCGCCGACCGGGACCGGGCGCAGGTTCGCGTCCAGCACGTGCACCTGGGTGTTCCACACCGGACGGCCGATCGGCACCGAGGTCTGCCCCGGCTCTTCGGCGCACTCCCAGTAGGTGACGTCGACCGATGCCTCGGTCGGGCCGTACAGGTTGTGCAGGCCGACGCCGACCGTGTCGCGGAACCGTTGCGCGAGGTCGGCCGGGAGCGCCTCGCCGCTGCAGATCACCCGGCGGAGCCCGGTGCAGGCCGCGGCCGCCGGCTCGGTCAGGAACACCTGCAGCATGGACGGGACGAAGTGGATCGTGGTGATCCCCGCGGACTGGATCGTCTCGGCGAGGTAGGCCGTGTCGCGGTGGCCGTCCGGGCGGGCCACCACGAGGGTGGCACCGACGATCAGCGGCCAGAAGAACTCCCACACGGAAACGTCGAAGCTGGACGGGGTCTTCTGCAGCACCCGGTCGTCCGCGCCGAGCCGGTACTCGGCCTGCATCCACAGCAGGCGGTTGACGATGCCGCGATGCGAGACGACGACGCCCTTCGGCCGCCCGGTCGAACCGGAGGTGTAGATCACGTACGCCGCGTCGTGCGGTGTCGGCCGCCGGTGCCGGTGCCCGTTCGGGTGCGCCGCGGTCAGGTCGATCCGGTCCAGCAGGATCTTTTCGGTGCCGCCGGGCAACACCACGCCGGCGGCCATGGTGCTCAGCACCAGCACGGGCTCGGCGTCGGCGAGCATGAACGCGATCCGGTCGGCCGGGTAGTCCGGGTCGATCGGCAGGTACGCGGCACCGGTTTCCAGCACCGCCAGCAGCCCGGCGATCAGTTCGAGCGAGCGCGGCACCGCGATGGCGACGATCCGGCCGGGCCCCGCGCCGCGGGCGCGGAGTGCCGCGGCGAGATCGCCGACCCGGCGGGCGAGCTGCGCGTAGGTCAGCTCTTCGCCTTCGAAGACGACGGCGGGCGCTCGTGGCGTGCGCACGACCTGTTCGGCGAACAGGTCCGGCAGTGTCGTGCCGGGCACGGCGGCCGCGGTGTCGTTCCAGTCGGCGATGAGCCGGTCGAGGTCCTGGCCGGTCACGTCGGATGCCCCCATGCGAGATCCTCCAGCAGTCGCGGACCAGTCCATACCCCTGTGTGGACTGGTTGCACCGCTTCATGCTTTCCCACCGCACCGCCGCCAGTCCCGGTCCAATGGCGGGGAAGGTGGACTGGGTTGGTGCTTCTGGTGGGAAAAAGGCCGGTACCGCGGGAAAAGGCGCTACCTTCTGGCGGACGGGGATGGCGACGGCGAGGTGCGCCGCGCATCCATGGAGACAGGCCAATCGCGTAGTGGGGCGATGAAGTGGACCGCTCTGGTGACCTCGGGGCCGTGGTGGACCTGCTCGGTGACTGGACCGTGTCGAGGGCGCCGCTGTACCGGAAGCTGGCCCGCGCGCTGGAACGGGCGATCCGCGCCGGCGATCTGCGCGCGGGCGAACGGCTGCCGTCCGAGCGGGAGCTCGCGCAGCGGCTGGCGATCAGCAGGGCGACGGTCGTCGCCGCCTACGACGAGCTGCGCGGCAGCGGGATGATCGACAGCCAGCGGGGCAGCGGCACGCGCGTCACCGCCGCGGTCCGGCCGAGGACGCTCGCCGCGGACGGCAGGGTTCCCGGTGGCAGGGCCACGTCGATCTTCCAGCGCATGGTCGACGGGCCGAGCGAGCTGATCTCGCTGGCGATGACCATCGAGCCCGCGGTGCCGGAACTCGGCGACGCCGTGCGCGAACTCGTCCGCACCGATCTGCCGGACCTGCTCGCCGACATCGGGTACCACCCGCGGGGCTTCCCGCCGCTGCGCCGGGCCGTCGCCGACTACTACACGGCCGCCGAGCTACCCACCGCCGCGGACCAGGTGCTGGTCACCACCGGCGCGCAGCAGGTGATGGGCCTCGTCGCGCAGATGTACCTGCGGCCGGGGTGCGCGGTGGTCGTCGAATCGCCGAGCTGGCCCGGTTTCCTCGACCTGTTCCGCGCGGCGGGCGCCCGGCTCGTCGGCGTCCCCCTCGACGAGGAGGGCATCCGCCCCGACCTGCTCGCGCAGGCGTTCGCGGAACACCAGCCGGTGCTGCTCTACGTCATGCCGACCTACCACAACCCGACCGGCACGCTGATGTCTGCGGCGCGGCGCAAGCGGGTCGCCGAGCTGTGCGTGCGGTTCAACGTGTCACTGCTGGAGGACCACGCCTACGCCACGAGCTCGTCGTGCGGCGGGTCGGTGCCGCCGCCGATCGCGGCGTTCGCGCCGCCTGCCGCCGAGGTGCTCACCGTCGGCTCGCTGGCCAAGGCGGTGTGGGCGGGGCTGCGCATCGGCTGGGCGCGCGGGCCTGGCGAGATCATCGAACGGCTGGCCAGGTACAAGGTCCGCGCCGATCTCGGCACGCCGGTGCTCGACCAGGCACTGGCCGCGCGCCTGCTCCCGGACATCGGCGAAATCGCGCGCGCCCGTGCCGGCATCCTGCAGTCGCGGATGGACCACCTGCGCGAGCTGCTCACCGAGCACCTGCCGTCCTGGCGGTGGCGTAGCCCCGACGGCGGTTCCGCGCTGTGGGTCGAGCTGCCGGACACCAACGCGCAGGTTTTCGCGCAGGTCGCCCTGCGCCACGGCGTCGAGGTCGTCGCGGGATCGTCGACGGATCCGACCGGGGCGCACGACAACTACGTGCGCCTGCCGTGCAGTTTCCCGATCGAGGTGCTGACCGAGCTGGTCGGCAGGCTGAGCAGGGCGTGGCTGGAACTGCAACGGCACGGTCCCGCCACCGGGCTAATGCAGCCGATCATCTGAAAATAGTGAAAAGATGATGTATCTGCGCCGGGGCGGCGGCCTCGTGCCGTTTTGTCTTTCGCGGGCCCTTCTTTAACAAACCTTCTTTAGTGGGCGCCGCCGTCGCGGCCGGGTGTCGACCATTCACGGAGCGTAATTCCGCCGCTTCCCAACGTACGGGATTATCGAACCGGGTGCCCGTCTTGAATTCCGGCAGTGAATCTCGCAGTGGGAACGTTACGCACCGTGTGCGGTGAACGCCATTTGGTGATGCGACCCTGCCATATCCGGCTTCGGCTTTCCCCGGTTCGCGCAAGTGGTCCGCGGCGGTGGATTCCCGTTTGGCGTTGCCGGTCCATCGGTGCCGCCTCGTCCGCACGCGTGCCGTCCCTGTCGTGCACCGGAATGATCTCGGCTCGTGTCCCAGTTTTGCGGTAAACACCCTGGTCAGGGTGCCGGATCGATGATCGAGGGTGAGTGGGCCGGTCCGGCGCTGTTGATCGTGTCCACCGTCTTCGATATCAACTGACCAATTCGGCTGTTAGTCAGTACTCTGCATCCAGAAGAGCTCTCGATCATGTCGGGAGAAGTGTTCGAGCCCAGGTCGAGCGCACTTTCCACGGTTGTTTCCCGTGAAAACACAATATCGTGGTGAATACCGAGGGTTATTGGTTGTGGGCAATCGAGTGGCAAGGTCGGACCAGGCCATTATTCGGCACCCGAGCGGTCCACCTTAGTCTGAACGGATCACGCGAAATGCTCCGACCGCCCGTCCCGATCAGCGGAAAACTGAAATAACCTTGCGTCAGCACCGGGACGTGCGCAGCTCATGGGGAGACGTGTCCGGGCAAGATCGAACTATTTCGTCAAACATGTTTCCTTTTCCGTGGGGGATTTCTGTGCGCGACTCTGACGGCCACCTCAGGCTGCGAAAAACATGCTGGGAACACGATGGATGACGCGGGGCTGGTCGGTGCGATCGCGGGGCAGGCCAAGGAGCGGCCGGCCGCCCCGGCGCTGTGCTGGCGGGACGAAGAGATCGGCTACGGCGAACTGGTCCTGCGTGCGGGCCGTGCCCGTGCCGCGCTCACCGCTCTCGGCCTGGAGCCGGGCACACCGGTGGCCGTGCACGCGGAGAAGACGCCGGACACGATCGCGCTGGTGCTCGGCGCGCTGAGCGCGGGGCACCCGGTCCTGCTGACTTCCACGACACTGCCCAGCGACACCGAGGCGCACCTGCTCGACAAGGCGGGCTGCCGGGTGAAGGTGTCCGCGGTGCCGTCGCCGTCGGCGGGACACGTCGTCGATCTGTCCACTTCGGACGGCGGAACCCCTGCCCCGCTCACCGAGCACGACGGCGGGCAGGACGCCGTCCTGTTCATGCTGACCAGTTCCGGGTCGACGGGCGTGCCGAAGATCATCCCGCTGACCGCGGGCGGGGTCGGCAGGTTCGTCGGCTGGGCGAGCGCGGCCTTCTTCGGCGATGGCCCGAAGACCGTGCTGAACTACGCGCCGCTCAACTTCGACCTGTGCCTGCTCGACATCTGGACCACGCTCGCCACGGGCGGCAAGGTGGTGCTCGTCGACGCCAGGCGCGCGACCAGGGCCGGCTACCTGCACGAGCTGATCGAGCGCCACCGCGTGCACCTCGTGCAGGCGGTCCCGATGTGCTACCAGCTGCTGCTCGAATCGACCGCGGGCCCGCACCCGGCGGTCCGGTACGTGATCTCCACCGGCGACGTGCTGCCACCGCGGTGCCTGCGGCGGCTGCGCGGGCTGTTCCCCGGCGCGCAGCTCTACAACCTCTACGGGTGCACCGAGACCAACGACAGCTTCCTGCACCCGATCGACGATGCCGGTGCGGACGGTCCCGTCCCGCTCGGCCGCCCGATCGACGGGGTCAGCGCGCTGCTGGTCGACCGGGACGGGGTGGTGCTGGAAGGGGAGGGCGTCGGCGAGCTGCTAGTCAACACGCCATTCCAGGCACCGGGCTATCTCGACGCCGCGCTCACCGAGCGGGCCTTCGTGCCGCATCCGGCAGGCCGGGACCGGTTGCGCTACTTCGCCTCCGGCGACCTCGTCCGCCGCGATGCCGACGGCGCGCTGACCTTGCTGGGGCGCAACGACTTCCAGGTGAAGGTCCGCGGCTCGCGGGTGAACACCCAGGAGGTGGAGCGGGCGCTGCTCGCGCACCCGGACATCCCGGAGGCCGTGGTGTTCGGCGCGCCCGACACGATCGCGGGCACCGTGTTGCACGCGGTGGTGCGCAGGCGCACCACCGACGCGCCGGACAGCCTGGCGATCCGGCGGCACTGCGCCACCCGGCTGCCCGCCGCCGCCGTTCCCGCAGTCCTGCACCTCGTCGACGCGGCACTGCCGCGCACGTCGACGGGCAAGCCCGATCGCAAGCAGATCGCCAGCACGTACTCGAAAGGACATTGACGTGGACCACACCGACCACACCGCGGCCATCCGCACGTTCGTCGTCGAGGAATTCCTCCCCGACGTGCGGCACGAGGACCTCGACCTCGGCTACGACCTGATCGCCAACGGCGTGATCGACAGCCTCGGGCTGCTCAAGCTGATCGCCTGGCTGGAAGACACCTTCGACGTGCCGGTCGACGACGTCGAACTGAACCCGGACAGCTTCCGCACGGTCATCGCGATCAACGCCTTCGTCAGCGCCGCGCTCGAAACGACGGCGGTCCGCTTGTCATGACCCAAATACTGTCGATGCTGCTGGCGCGCGCCGAACCGGTCGGCTTACCGGTCTGGCGCTCGTTCTGGGACCGCCAGGCCGCCGGGAAACTGCGGCGAGGGGAAGCGGCCGCGGTGCTCGCGTCGCTCGGGACGGCGATGCCGGACCGGGAGACCCTTCGCGCGCTGTTCGACTCGCTCGACGAGCGCCGGGCGGTACCGGCGGTGGACTTCCCGGACACGGTCAACATCGTCGGCACCGGCGGCGGGCGCGGCACGTTCAACATCTCCACCGCGAGTGCCTTCGTGGCCGCGGCGATGGGCGTGCGCGTGCTCAAGACCGGGTCCCGCGCCTACTCCGGCCGGGTCGGCTCGTTCGACCTGCTCGGACTGCTCGGCATCGAGCTGACCGGTTCCTACGAGCGGACGGCCGAGGTGCTGGACCGGCACGGCATCGCGTTCGCGGGCAACTTCGTCTACCCGGCGCAGATCACCTCGCTGGCCCGTGACGTGGCGCCACTGGACATCCGCGCGGTCGGCCGGTTCCTCAACGCGGTCGGGCCGTTCCTGCCGACGATACCGGTGTCGGCGCAGGTGACCGGCATCGCGGTCGGTGATCTCGCCGGGCATCTCGGAGTGCTCGCCGAGCGCGCTCGCACGAAGCGGATCCTGTTGTGCCACAACGAGTACGGTGTGGACGAACTGACCACGGCCGGTCCGAACGCGGTGCTGGGGAACGACGGGCGGGCGCCGGAGGTGCTGGACCCCGGCGCACTGGGGCTGGTCCCCGCTTCCGACGCCGATCTTGCCGCGGCGCCGGAAGCTGAAGCGGTCGAACGGTTTCTCGACGTGCTCGCGGGGCGCGCCCCCGACGGCGCCGTGCACACGGTGTGCCTGAACGCGGCCGCGCTGGCGATCGCGGTGGGCGCGTGCGCTTCGTGGCCGGAGGCGGTGCGGGCCGCACTGGCCGCCGTGCGCGACGGGGCCGCACGGCGGCTGGTGGACCGGTGCCGTCAGCCGGAGGTCGTCGGCGCCCATGGCTGAGCACGTCCGACCAGGTTTCTTCGCCGCGCCGCCGGAGCGTCCAGGGCTGGCGCTGTTCCTCAACGCGGGCGATCCGCCGCTGCCCGTGCTGCCGGAGCTGATCCAGATGCTCGACGAGTCCGAAGTGGACTGCCTGGAGCTCGCGGTGCCGTTTCCCGACTCCTTCACCGACGGCCCGGTCGTCCGCCGCTCCGCTCGGCGCGCGCTGGCAGACGGGGTGGACCTGCGGCGCACGCTCGACGCGGTGGCCAAGGTGCACGCCGGCCTCGAGCACCTGCGGATCGCGTTGCTTGCCGACTGGAGCCACACGGTCAAGCCGTGCGGACTACCCGATTTCCTCGGCCTGCTCGGCGAGGTCGGCACCGACGCGCTCCTGGTGCACGGGCTGCCGCCGCGACTGCGCGCGGAGTACTACGAGACGGCGGCCGACCGGCGGGTACCGGTGGTGACGACCTGCTACCCGAACTCCGGCGAGCAGACCCTGCGGGAGTCGGCGCGCCACGCCTCGGCCTATCTCTACCTGGTCGCGCACTACGGCCGCACCGGGTCCGCGCCGCCGGGCGGGCACGCGGAACTGGCACCGCTGATCGGCGCGCTGCGGGCGATCGCGCCGGTGCCGATCGCGGTCGGGTTCGGCGTCCGAGGGGCGCGCGAGATCGCCGGGGTCCGCGCGGCGGGCGCCGACGCGGCGATCGTCGGCAGCGCGGCGGTGGCCGTCGTCGAGCGGGCCTTGGCAGACGGGACGGACATCGTCGGTTCGCTCGCGGGGTTCGTCCGCGAAATACGGTCGGGGCACGGCGGCAGTGGCCGTGCCGGGGCAATTTCTTCCGGTTCGAGAAAAGAGGGTCAAGGATGATCGTCCGAAAGATCGACGACGTGAAGGCGGTCGACTGGGGCAACGGGGTGAGCCGCCGCTTCCTGCTCGACAACGATGGTCTCGGGTACAGCGTCACGGACACCATCGTGCACGCGGGGACCAAGTCGCGGCTGGAGTACCGCCGCCACCTGGAGGCCTGCTACTGCATTTCCGGAAAGGGCGAGGTGGTCGATATCGACGGCACCTCCCACAGCGTCGAGCCGGGCACCCTCTACGCGCTCGACCGCAACGATCCCCATTTCCTCATCGCGTCCGAGGAGGAGGACCTGCGGCTGGTGTGCGTGTTCTCCCCCGCGCTGCGCGGGGACGAACGGCACAGCCTGGATTCCGACGGTTTCTCGCAGTACTGAGCCTTCGAACGCCGATGGGGGATGACCCGTGATCGAGTGGAACGCGGACCAGCGCGAGCTGGCCGCCGGACTGAGCAAGTGGTGTGCCGAACTGAGCGCCGGGCACGTCGAGCGTGACCACGCGGGCACGTTCGGCATGGACAAGTGGAAGCTCGTCGCCGAATGCGGGATACTCGGGCTCCCGTTCGACCAGCGCTGGGGCGGCCTCGGCCAGGACCTGCTCACCACGATGTACGTGCTCGAAGCGCTCGGCCGCGACTGCCGGGACGGCGGGCTGAACTTCTCGGTTTCCACGCACATGGTGAGCACGGGCATTCCCCTCGAGCGCTACGGTTCCGAGTACCTCAAGCGCACCTACCTGCCGAGGATCTGCACCGGCGAGGTGATCGGCGCGCACGCGATCTCCGAGCCCGGCGCGGGCTCGGACGCGCTCGCCGGGCGCACCTCCGCGGTCGCCGACGGCGATTCCTTCGTGCTCAACGGGAGCAAGACCTTCGTCAGCAACGGGCCGGTCGCGGACGTGTTCATCGTGTACGCGAAAACCCATCCCGACGGCGGTCCCCTCGGCACGACGGCGTTCCTCGTCGAACGGGACACGCCCGGTTTCTCGGTCGGCAATGCCATTCCGAAGATGGGGCTGCGCACCTCGCCGCTGTGCGAGCTGTACTTCGACGACTGCCGCGTTCCCGCCGCGAACGTCGTCGGGCGGCGCGGCGCGGGTTTCCTGGTGCTCGACTACGTGATGAAGTGGGAGATCCTCTGTTCGTTCGTCATCAACCTCGGCGAAATGCAGCACCGCCTCGAGCGGTGCGTGGAATACGCGAACCAGCGCGAGCAGTTCGGCAAGCCGATCTCGTCGTACCAGGCGATCTCGCACAAGATCGTCGACATGAAGATCGGCGTCGAAACGACTCGGAAGTGGTTGTACGACACCGCGCTCCGATTGACCAGGAAAGAGAACGTGACGACGGACATCGCGATAGCGAAGCTCACCGCGAGCGAGAGCAACGTGGCTTCCGCACTGGCCGCCGTGCAGATCTTCGGCGGCAACGGGTACATGGCCGAGTACGGCTTGGAAAAGGACCTCCGCAACGCGGTCGCGGGGACCATCTATTCGGGGACTTCGGAGATCCAGCACAACCGCATCGCCACGATGCTCGGCCTGGGGACGTGAGGGGTGGCCATGACGGCTGAACGAGCGGAGCACGCCGGACTGGCGGCGACCGAGTTCCTCGACCACGATTCCGCGCCGGTGCGGGACTTCGTGCGACGGGTGCTCCCCGGCGGGGCACCGGCCCCGGCGGAAGCGGTCGCGGCGCTGTACCGGGCGGTGCGCGACGACGTCCGCTACGAGGTCTACGGCGCGGACCTGTCCCGTGGCGGCCTGAGCGCCAGCGGGGTGCTGCGCAGCGGCTCCGGGATGTGCCTGCACAAGTCGGTGCTGTTCGCCGCCGCGGCGCGGGCGATCGGCGTGCCTGCCAGGCTGGTGCTCACCGACGTGCGCAACCACCTCGCCTCGGATCGGCTGCGCGAGCTGGTCGGCGGCGACGTCTTCCGGTTCCACTGCCTGGCCTCGGTCCGGCTGGGGGAGCGGTGGCTGAGGGCGACACCGGTGTTCAACAAGCGGCTGTGCCGGTTGTACCGGATCGCGCCACTGGAGTTCGACGGCACCGGGGACAGCGTCTACCACCCCTACGACCCGGCTGGGCGCAGGCACATGGAGTTCCTGCACGAGCACGGCGAATTCGACGACCTGCCCTACGACCTCGTCATCACCGGGCTGCGCGCCGCGCATCCCCTGCTTTTCTCGGGTTCCGACACGTTCACCACCGGTTCGCTGGTCGCCGAAGCGCCGGCGACACACCTCTGAGACCAGGAGAAGAGAAATGGCCGAACAGGTCAAGTACCAGCTCAGCGAGAGCGAACTGCCGGAGACCTGGTACAACCTCGCTGCCGATCTCACCGACCCGTCGCCGATGCTGCACCCCGGCACCGGCAGGCCGATCGAGGTGGCCGACCTGCTGCCGATCATGCCGGTGGAGCTGGCGAGGCAGGAGCTCAGCCGTGAGCGGGAGATCGAGATCCCGGAACCGGTGCGCCAGCTCTACGCCCAGTGGCGGCCGTCGCCGCTGTTCCGCGCGAGGCGGCTGGAGCGCGCGCTGGACACCCCGGCGCGCATCTACTACAAGTACGAGGGCGGCAGCCCCGCGGGAAGCCACAAGCCGAACACCGCGATCGCGCAGGCGTACTACAACAAAGAGGCCGGTATCGAGAAGCTGGCCACCGAAACCGGTGCCGGGCAATGGGGTTCGTCGCTGGCGCTCGCCGGCGCCCTCTTCGAGATCGACGTGCAGGTCTACATGGTGAAGGTGAGCTACCACCAGAAGCCGTACCGCAAGCTGCTGATGGAAACCTACGGCGCGCGCTGCACACCGAGCCCCAGCAAGGAGACCGAGGCGGGCCGCGCCGTGCTGGCCGCCGATCCGGACTGCCCCGGCAGCCTGGGCATCGCCACCTCGGAGGCCGTCGAGATCGCGGTGAACGACCCGGCCACGAACTACGCGGGCGGCAGCGTGCTCAACCACGTCCTGCTGCACCAGAGCGTGCTCGGCCAGGAGGCGATCAGCCAGTTCGCACTGGCCGACGACTACCCGGACATCGTGATCGGCTGCACCGGTGGCGGCAGCAACTTCGGTGGGCTGGCGTTCCCGTTCCTCGGCGCGCAGCTTCGCGGCGGCAGGCGCGTGCGGGTCATCGCGGCGGAACCCGCCGCGTGCCCGACGATGACGCAGGGCAGGCTCGGCTACGACTTCGGCGACACCGCGGGACTCACCCCGCTGCTGAAGATGCACACGCTCGGCCACAGCTTCGTGCCACCGTCACTGCACGCGGGTGGCCTGCGCTACCACGGAATGGCGCCACTGGTCAGCGAGGCGCTGGCCGCGAACCTGGTCGAGGCGGCGGCGGTCGCGCAGACCAAGTGCTTCGAATCGGGCATCAGGTTCGCCCGCGCGGAGGGCATCATCCCGGCGCCCGAGTCGACCCACGCCATCGAGGTCGCCATTCGCGAAGCGCTGCGCTGCAAGGAAAACGGGGTCGGCGAGACAATCCTTTTCGGACTTTCCGGGCACGGTCACTTCGACCTCGGCGCCTACGAGCGCTATCTGTCAGGGCAGATGCGGGACGACGCGATCGACCAAGAAGCGCTCAACGCCGCACTCGCCGAACTACCAGCCTTCGCCGACGCGTGACCATTTGACCGGCTCTGCAGGGGGACCTCATGTTGATCAAGATCTGCGGTGCGACCCGCGTGGCGGACATCGACCTGCTCGCCGAGGCGGGCGCGGATCTGATCGGACTGTGGAGCGGGGTGCCGGACGGGCACGCGCAGCTCGACGACGACGCGTTCGACCGGCTGGCGCGCGCGACCAGGAAGCGTGGTCGCACGCCCGTCCTGGTGACGTTGTCCCGTGACGTGCGGGGTCTGCTCGCGCGGGTCGCCGGGTCCGGGGTGAGCTGGGTGCAGTTGCACGGGTACCAGACCCCGGCCACGGTCCGCGCGCTGAAGGCGCGCGGGCTGACCGTGGTCAAGGTCCTCCACATCCGCGACGGGCAGTGCCTGGAGCGCCCGCTGATCAACGCCTACCAGCGGGCGGGGGCGGATCTGTTCCTGCTGGACTCGATGGCCGGCGGGCGCATCGGCAGCACGGCGCACCGGCTGGACCCAGAGGTGGCCGCGTCGGTCGTCGAGGCGGTCGACCGGCCCGTCCTGCTCGCGGGCGGGCTCACCGCGCGCAACGCGGGGCAGTTCCGCGCGGTGACCCGTGCGCACCGGTTCGCCGGGATCGACGTGGATTCGGGCGCACGGGACGAGCGAGGACGGTTCGACGCGGACGCGGTGCGGGCCATCCGTCGCGAGTGGACGGTGGGGGTGCCCGCCGCATGAGCGCCTTCATCGAGGCTTTGACAGCCGCGCCGGTGCCGGTCATCGCGGAGGTCAAGGCCCGCGATTCGGGGGGCCGGGACCTACTCGGCGGCCGCGGTCCCGCTGACGTGGCGCGTGCCTACCACGAGGCAGGCGCGCCGTGCTTGTCCGTGGTGACCGGATCGTGGTTCGGCGGCACCGTCGAGATGCTGCGCGCGGTGCGCGAGGTGAGCCGGGTTCCGTTGCTGCAGAAGGATTTCCTCACCAGGGAACGGCAGCTCCGGCGAGCGGCCGAGTTCGGTGCGTCGGCCGTGCTGCTGACCGCGCAGTTGTTGCCGGCGCAGGTGTTGCGCAGCCTGACCGAGCGCGCGCTCGGGCTCGGGCTCACCCCGTTCGTCGAAGTGGTTTCCGAGGAGGAGATCGCCGACGTGGCCCATCCGGCCGACTGCGTGATCGCGGTGAACAACAAGGACATCCGGACCGGCGAGCGCGACGACGGTGACCTCGCGCGAAGCCTGCGACTGCTGCAGGCCGTGTGTGCCACCGGCACCCGGTGCGCGGTGAGCGCGAGCGGCGTCGGCACGGCGGCGGACGCGGCCGCGCTCCTCGCGGCGGGGTATTCCGGCCTGCTCGTCGGCACGGCGCTGCTGGACTCGGCGAGCCCGGCGGGCTGGTTCGCCGAACTGGCCACGACGAGGGGAGCGGCGTGATGAACCAGCCAGGACTTTCTTTGCGTGCCGCCGCGGAGTGGATCCGCACCCATCGGCCGGACGAGTGGGTGAGCAGACCGGATGCGTTCTCGCGCAAGGACGTCGCGGCGGATTTCGCGGCGGGCTTCGGGGGTATTCCGGCGAATTCCCTCGCCCGCCCGGAAAAGGCCGTGGAGTACCGGATCGAGGATTCGCCGGTACCGGTGCTGCTCGGGCTCTACGGGTGCCGCGATCGTGTCCGCGCCTGGCTGCCCGGCCTGCCCGAGGCGGTCAGCAGGGCAGCCGCGGACCGCGTGCTCGCCGCGGTGCGCCCGCCCGAAACGGTCGCGGATCCGCCGGTGCAGGCCGTGGTCCGCAGGCACCGGATCGACCTCGGCGAGCTGCCGGTGCTGTACTCGACCCCCCGTGACGCAGGCCCGTACCTGACCATGGGGATGATCTACGCGGCCGACCCGGACACCGGCGAAGTCGCCCTGTCGGTGCACCGGATGCTGGTGGTGGGGCCGGACCGGCTCGCGGTCTGGATGGTGCCGAGCAGGCGGTTGCGCGCGATGCACGAGGCCGCGGTCCGGCGTGCGGGCAGGCTGGCGGTGTCGGTCAACATCGGCGTGCCGCCCGCGGCCATGATCGCCTCCGCGCTCAGCTCGAAAGTGCTGGCGGGGACCGGAAAGCTGGCGATCGCCGGTGCGCTGGCCGGGGCACCGATCGCCCTCGCGCCCGCGGTCGGCCAGCCCACGTACGTGCTGGCCGAATCGGAACTGGTGCTGGAGGGCTACCTCGACGACACCGTCACCGACGAGACGCTGAGCGGTGCTCCCGACGTGTCGTTGCCCGAGTTCCTCGGCTACGACGGGGAAGCCCGCCGCGATCTCCCCGTGCTCACGGTGACCGCGGTGACCAGCCGCGAATCGCCGGTCTACCAGGCGGTGATCGGGCCCGGCCGCGAACAGTCGGTGATCCTCGGCACGGCGGGCACGCTGTCGGTCGCGCTGTCGCACGACGGCGACGACTGGAACCTGATCCACAACCTGCACTACTCGCCGGCGGGTGGCGGCATGCTGCTGCTCTTCGTGTCGGTGCGGAAACCGTCGCCGGAGGCGGACGGCAGGCTCAAGCACATCGCCCGCCGGATCTTCGACGACCACCCGTTCGTCAAGCTCATCGTGTTCACCGACGACGACGTCGACATCACGTCGGCCGAAGACGTGCTGTGGGCGATCACCACGCGGGCGAACCTGAACACGGACTCCGTCACGTTCGGCGGATTCCGCGCGTTGACCATGGACCCGTCGCAGGGGGCCGGCTGGGCAGCGGCGAGGGGCGCCGATTCGCCGCCTGGCCGTACCTACATCGATGCGACCGTCCCACACGCGCTGCGCTCCTCGGTGACGCGCAGCTTCGCCCGATGACGACAGGGAGCCGATCGTGAAACTGATCGTTGCGATCACCGGGGCCAGCGGGGCGGTGCTCGGCGTGCGCGTCCTGGCCGCACTGCGCGAGCTGGGCGTGGAAACCCATCTCGTGCTCAGCAAGTGGGGCCGGGCCACGGTGGAACTGGAGACCGACTACACCGTGGCGGAGGTGCGTGCCATGGCGGATCACAGCTACGCGCCGGGCGACCAGTGCGCCGCCATCGCCAGCGGCTCGTTCCGCACCGACGGCATGGTCATCGTGCCGTGCAGCATGAAGACGCTCGCCGCGGTGCGCATGGGCTACGGCGACGACCTGATCACGCGTGCCGCGGATGTCGCGCTCAAGGAGCGGCGCAGGCTGGTGGTGGTGCCGCGCGAACTGCCGTTGTCCGAGATCCACCTGGAGAACATGCTCGCGCTGACCAGGATGGGCGCCGTGATCGCCCCGCCGGTCCCGGTGTTCTACACCAGACCGGCCACGGTCGACGACGTGGTCACGCAGATCACCGCGCGCGTGCTCGACCAGTTCGGCCTCGAACTGCCGCAGGCGCGCCGGTGGACCGGGTTGCCGGAAGGCCAGCACCTGCGGTCGGTCACCGCGAGCGCGCGATGACCGCCGCACCCGTCGCCCCGGACACGCTGCGCGCGACGCTCGGCGGGATGCCGACGGGCGTCACGGTGATCACCACGACGACCGCGGGCGGCCCGGACGCCCGCACCGCCAACAGTTTCACGTCGGTGTCCCTGGAACCCGCACTGGTGTCGGTGTGCTTCCACCGCGACTCGCCGTTCACCGCCGCGCTGCGCGCTTCGGGCCTGTGGGCGGTATCGGTGCTGGCCGCGGACCAACGAGCGCTCTCCGCCCGCTTCGCCAGCCGTTCCACCGTGCGCCGCCTGGACGGCGTCGCCCACACGATCGGCCACCGCACCGGCGCCGCACTGCTCACCGGTGCGGTGGCGAACCTGGAATGCCGATCGGTCACCGTGCGCCCCGCGGGCGACCACGTGCTGTTCCTGGCCGAGGTGCTGTCCTTGCGCGCCACCGGTGACACCCCGGCACTGGTCTTCTACCGAGGCGGCTACCACGCGATCGACTAGTCAGGCGAATCCGGTGCGTGGTGGTTCTTCGGTGTAGCTGCGCCCGTTCGGGGTGGTGACGGTGAGGGTGCCGGTGTCGTTGGTGGTGAAGGTCCAGCCGGGTTCGTCGCGCAGCACGTGGTGGGCCCGGCACAGTGGCCGGAGATTCGCTTTGTCGGTTCCGCCGCCGTCTTTCCAAGCCTGTGCGTGGTCGAGGTCGGTGTACTGGGCGGGCCGGTTGCACCCCGGCATACTGCAGGTCCGGTGGGTGACGTGGAGGTACTTCCGCATCGCACTCGGCGGCCGGTAGTTTTCCCGACCGAGGTCGACGGGCAGGCCGGTCATGGGTTCGTCGATGATCCGGTTCCAGACCGAGTCGGCGTCGAACGCGATCGCCCGCGCCATCTCCGGTGAGATGTCACCACACCCCGCCAGCTCGCCCGGATTGTCCCGCAGCCCCAGCAGGGTCGGCAGGTCGATGTGCACGAAGATCTGCGCTTTCGGCTTCCCCGCACATCCGTGGCTACCCAGGCAGCGTTCGACCAGCGCATCGAGCCTGAGCTGATCCATGGTGCGCTTGTCACCCTGGCGTTTCTTGGCGAGTGCGTCCCGGTCACAGGCGGCGTAGAGCGCCTGCGCCCGATCCGACGGCAACTCCGCGAACAGGGTGGACGACCCGTGATCCCCATGCCGGATCTCCAACCGCCGGGCCGCCATCTTCTCCTGACGCCGCCGCTCATACCCATCAGGATCCACCCGCATCAACAACGAATTGACCAACCTCCGCAGTGCGGGCGGATTCCGATTCTCGAACCTTCCCGCCAACAACGAGTCAACCTCAGCAGCCACCCCCCTCGGATGCACATGCGGTCGCCTCGAACACCCGGGAAGCCGCATACTCATTGATGAGCCCAGCCTCCATCGCGGCCAGCGTGCACGGCAGGTATGAGGTCAACGCGACAGCGAGCGCCACCTTCCGCTCCGCCGCGGCCTGCGTCAAATTCGACAGCAACGCGATCTCCCCGGCCACCGATCTTCGCGAGGACACCCGCACCATCTGAGAGATATTTCGCAATGCAAAAGCCTGCGCCCGCCACTTCACAAGATTGGCCAACGCCACAGAATCAGCAAACAAAGAACGCCCAGAACCTGCACTTCTGATAGACACCCCACAATTCTAGCAACCAGCAAACCAAATCCCGACACCCAATCGGGTACATACAAGATCGCAGGCCGACACAACGGGACGACAACACAACGGAAGCCGGACAACAATCGGGACCGGCAATGCGTCGGGAACGGCACACCAAGGTGACCAAAGAGATCCGTTCCGTGGGGAACTGTCGCTGGTGACCAACGACGCGACCCGCACCGTGGAGCGACAGTTCCCCACGGCGCGCCGCAGGCGCGCTTGAAACCTTCACCGCGCCCACCAAACACGCGAGCCATACGCCAACGACCTGGACGATGACCGCACGAAGTTCCTCGCACACCTGGACGCTGAGCCCCGGCGAAGGCGAACCCGGTACATTGGTGCTCGACGTTTGATTTTTCGCGCCGGCCAGGGAGTACGCGTTGCCAGAGAAGCTCACGGTGGACCTGCACTCGATTTTCCGCAGTGACCGGGATATCGACAAGGCGGTGCGCAACGTGCTCTTCCGCGCGGCTGGCGAGAAGGTGCCACTGGTCGAGATCATTCCGGGTAAGGGGTCGGGAAAGCTCAAGAGCCGCGTGCTCGCGATACTGAAGCAGCCTCATCTGAAGAAGCTGTACAGGCGGGTAGAAGTGGCGCCGGGCAACGACGGGATGGTGCTGGTGCACTTGACCTGATCGTCAGCCGAACTCGACCCGTACCGCCGATGCGCCGCGCAGCGCGGCGAGCTGCTCCGCTTCCCCGTGCACCTGTTTCCGGGCGCGGGCGGTCAGCTCCTGGAACGCGGTGATCGTCAGCGAAAGTTTCCGGCCGCTCTTGCGGGGTCGCCAGATACCGGCGACCGCGCCGTCCACCAGTACCGTGCCTGGCTCGCCGACTGTCTTCCACACCTCGCGATGGTGCCGCTTGTCGACAATGGTGTCTCGATCGCGAAGTTGCGTGTAGGGGTCGCGCGGCGGGAGCAGCCGCACCCCGCGTGTTTCGGTCGGCGATCGCAGGGTTTCCAGATCCTCGGCGAGCACCCACCTCCGGGCACCGCCGAACTCGACCGGGGTGAGTTCGTCCTCCACCGTGGTCCACCACGGGTCGACGTCACCGGCGCGCACCCCGATCCAGGCGGCGAAGTCCTTGCGGGTGGACGGGCCGTAGCAGTGCAGGTAGCGACGCAGCAGGGCGGCGCGGGCGGTGTCGGGCTCGACCTGCGGTAGCGGACCGCCCAGCCACTCCTCGACCAGTACGAACGGTGCCTTGTTCCCGCTACGCGGCGCGAAGCAGACGATGCCGCGCAACGTCAGCATCCGAAGGGAGAAGTGCACGACCGCCTCGCCGAGCGGCTGGTTCGTGCCGTAGGGGCCGCTTTCCCGCCAAAGCTTGCGCTGGGCCGGAGACAGTGCGCCCTCGATGCGCCCGGCGAGCGCCTCGCCGAGTTCGTTGATCGCCAGCCGCCGCCCCGTGAGCACGGCCTCGATCTCCGCGGTGGTGAGGTCGACCGCCTTGTCGAGCCCCATTCCGAGTTCTTTCAGCGCGTGCTCCACGCCGACGATGAGCTGCAACCGTGCCGGTTCGGTGGTGGGGAGGACACCGGTGGTGAACACCGGCGCGTCCGCGGTCGGGAAGAAGAACGGCGAGCCGCGCATGCACCAGGTCTGCAGCAGGCTCTTCTCCTCGCCGACGAGTTCGTCGATCCGGTCCTGAGTCACCTCCTCGACGCGGGCGTGCAACGCGGCGGGCGCGGACCCGGGCGGACTGTTCTGGATCGCGCACGCACCGGCTACCTCGTGCAGTTCGGCGGCCGGTTTCCGGTCCGTGAGATGGTGCGCGCCCAGCCGAAACGCGATGACCTCATCGGACAGGACCTCGACGGCGGTGTTCCTGCGAGTTGTCACTGATCGCCTCCCCGCGACGGATTCGCCGGTGCCGTACGAGCTTCCCAGTTCGGGAAGATACGCGCTCAACGCGGCACAGGCGGAGATTCGAGGTCCGAGTGCGGATGATCCGCAGGGACCTCGTAGATGATCTCGAGCCCGTCCTCGTCGTCCCACTGTTCGCCGACCTCGACGAAGCCGTACTGCGATGCCAGCTGATGGGAGGCCGTGTTGCCGCGGCTGATCGTGACCCGGACGGTGGATACCTGCGGCTCCCGGGCGGCACGCGCCAACAGCGAGCTAAGCGCAGCCCCGCTGCGTCGGGAGACCCGTGGTAACCGGCCGTCCCGACGGTCAGCAGTTGCCGCTGATCCCAGACGACGCCGGTGACCCAGGCGGCGCTGCCGCTGGCGAGCGAGTCGAAGGTGGGGCCGGTCAGGTGCACGATACGAACATCCGGCCTGTTCGGTGTCGCCGCATGACGATGGTTCGACATGGAAGTAATCTTTCACAGGCCGGGGCGCGGCGCATCCGATATTTCACGACCGCTGATCGGCGGAAGAGCGAGCCGATCCGCCAGTCGCCAACGTCTCGAACTGGTGTTCGAATTTCGGTAGGGTGAGCGGCGTGTCCCGGAGTGTGCGAACCGGGGCGCACCGCCTTGCCGACGTTCTGGGGGAAGGAAGAACGCCCATGAGCATTCGCGTCCTGCTGTGCCACGAGCAGCAGTTGGTGCGCGCCGGGGTGCGCACCGTGCTGACGAGCGAACCCGATGTGCGGCTGGTCGGTGACTTCGACGGCGGGGACGCCGCCGCGGCGGCGATCCCGGTGCTGGGGCCGGACGTGGTGCTCGCGAGTCTCGCCTGCCTCGGCTACGGCGCGAGCAGGCTGGTGGACGCCGCGTCGCGGACCCCGGTGCCGGTGATCGTGCTGGCAGGCAACGGGGAGAAGGAATGCGTCGAGCGGGCACTGCGGACCGGCGCGCGCGGGTTCATCCTCGACGACGACCCGCTGGAGCAGATCGGGTACGCCATCCGCTCGGTCGCCGCCGGGCACGCGCTGCTGTCCCCCGAGGTGACCAGCGGGGTGATCGACGGGTACACCGGGCGGATGCCGGCGCCCCGCGCGGAAGGGCTGGACCTGCACGGCCTCCTGAGCCCGCGCGAACTCGACGTGCTGCGCCTGCTCGCGACCGGGGAGCCGGTGGCGCGGATCGCGAAGGACCTGTTCGTCGCCGAAGTGACCGTGCGTTCGCACATCCACCACCTGCTGCGGAAACTCGGGCTGGCCCGCTCGTTCCAGGCCGTCGCGCTGGCCTACCACACCGGGCTGGTGAACCCGCTGTCCACAGTTGTTGAGCGCTCGCCCGCACTGGTCAACGGCAGTGGAGCGAATTCAACAGCACGTCGATGACGGGGCCGGGTCCTGCTCGTTAGCGTCGAATCCGTCAGCGGGGAATTCGCACCGGTTCCGGTGCGGGTGCATTCGCCCCGCCACCGAATTCAGCAGTTCGCGAGAGCAAGGCCAGGGAGGACTCGTGCCCACGTCCACCAACTCCGCCGCGATGGCGGAGCACCGGCAGGCCGTCGAGGCGCTGCGGCAGAGCTACCGCGCGCTGCCGCAGGGCTCGCCGGTGCGGCTGGTCAAACGCACCTCGAACCTGTTCCGCCCCCGCCGCGCCCCGGACCGAGCGACCGGTTTGGACGTGCGGCACTTCGACAAGGTGCTGTCCATCGACCCCGTCGCGCGCACCGCCGAGGTGCAGGGGATGACCACGTTCGAGGATCTCGCCGACGCGACGCTGGCGCACGGCCTGCTCCCGCCGGTGGTGCTCGACTTCAAGAAGATCACCCTCGGCGGTGGCGTGGTCGGCACCGGCGCGGAGTCGTCGTCGTTCCGGGCGGGCCTGCCGCACGACCAGGTGCGGGAGATGGAGATCCTCACCGGTGACGGCAGGGTGGTGGTGGCCACCAGGGACAACGAGCACGCGGACCTCTTCCACGGGTTCCCGCACTCCTACGGCTCGCTCGGGTACGCGCTCCGGCTGCAGATCGACCTGGAGCCCGCGAAACCCTTCGTGCGGTTGCGGCACGTGCGGATGGACTCGGTGGAGAGCTGGATCTCCGCGTTGCGCCGGATCACCGAGGACCGCGCGTGGGACGGCGAACCGGTGGACTTCGTCGACGGTGTCTACTTCGGACCGGACGCGGTGCACCTCGTGCTCGCCGATTTCACCGACCGCGCCCCGTACCTGTCCGACTACACCGGCAGCAAGGTCTACTACTGGTCGCTCCGGCAGCGCGGCGCGGACTTCCTGTCCACAAGGGACTACCTGTGGCGCTGGGACACCGACATGTACTGGACCTCCCGCCTGTTCGGCCTGGAGAACCCGGTGCTGCGGCGGCTGTGGCCGCGCCGCGCGCGCAACGCCGACCTGCTGCGCCGGATCCAGATGTTCGACCGCCGGTTCGGCTTCACCAGCCGCGTGCGGCGCGCGGTCGGCCGTCCGTTCGAATGGGTGCTGCAGGACGCCGACCTGCCCGCGGAGTCGGTCGGCGAGTTCATGGCGTTCTTCGACGCCGAGATCGGCATCAAACCGGTCTGGCTGTGCCCGATGCGGCTGCGCGAGCCGATCTCGCTCTACCCGATGGAGCCGGGGAAGCTGTACGTGAGCCTCGGGTTCTGGTGGCTCGTGCCGACCAGCCCCGACCGGCCGGCCGACTACCTGAACCGGCTGATCGAACGCAAGATCGCCGAACTCGGCGGGCACAAGCCGTTGTACTCCACGGCGCACTACGGCGAGGACGAGTTCTGGCGGCAGTACGGCGGTGACGGGGCCTACTGGCGGTTGAAGGACGCCTACGACGCGGGCCGCCGGTTGCCGGACCTGTACGACAAGTGCGTGCTGGCCAGGTGAGCGCGATGACCACGACCGAGCGGGCACCGGGCCCCGCGCTGCCGTTCGGCGTCCGCCGGTTCCGCGACCAGGCCGCGCAGCTGATGCTGCGGATGGCGCGGGAGTACGGCGAGGTGTCCAGGTTCCGGGTCGGCCCGGAGCTGATGCACCAGGTCGCCGGCCCCGAAGCGATCCGCGAAGTGTTGCACGACAGCGAAAACTACCGCAGGGGACGGGTTTACGGGGGTTTCGAGCTGTTCTTCGGCAAGGGCCTGCTGACCACCGACGGCGAGCAGTGGCGGACCCTGCGCCGCGCCGGGCAGCCGCTGTTCCGCGCGGACTTCCTGCACCCGAGCACCCCGGTCATCACCCGCGCCGTCGATGACCTGGTGCACCGCTGGGAGGGTCTCGCCGCGCGCGGTGAGCCGGTCGACATCGTCCCCGAGGTGATGCGGCTGGCCTTCGACGTGGTCACCAGGGTGCTCTGCGACCACGATCTGACGCACCGCGCGGACGAGGTGATCCCGGCGATCGTGCACGTGCTCTCCGCGATGTTCCCCGGCAGCGTGGAACAGCTGCTGCCCGCGTGGCTGCCGGGACGGCACCGGCGCAGGCTGCGCGCCACGCAGGCGGTGCTCGACGCCGCGGTGTCCGAACTGCTCGCCGAGCACCACCGCGGTGCGCTGCCGGCGGACCGGATGGTGGGCAGGCTGGTCGCGGCCACCGACCGGGACGGGAACGGCCTGACCCGCCGCCGGATCCTCGACGAGCTGAAGACCCACCTGCTGGCCGGGCACGAGACCACCGGGTGCGGGCTGGCGTGGACGCTGTACGAGATCGCCGCGCACCCGGAGGTGGGCGATCGGCTCCGCGCCGACGTGACCGCGGTGCTGTCCGGGCGGGACGCGCGCGAGCTCACCACCACGGACCTGGCGGCGCTGCCCTACCTGCGGCAGGTGGTCGCCGAATCGCTGCGGCTGCACCCGCCGATCCCGATGTTCCCGCGGCAGCCGATCCGGGACGTGCGGATCGGCGGTTACCGGATTCCCGCGCACAGCACGGTTTTCGTCTCCCCGTTCACCGTGCACCACGATCCGCGGCACTGGGCGGACCCGGAGGCCTTCGACCCCGGCCGGTTCGATCCGGACGGGCCGGGACCCGCCCGCTACACCTACTTCCCGTTCGGCGGCGGCCAGCGCCGGTGCATCGGCGCGCCGCTCGCCGAACTCGAAATCCAGCTCGCGGTCGCGATGATCACCGCGCGGTTCCGGCTCCGCCCCCGTCCGGGGCACCCGGTCGATCCGCACTCGCTGATCTCGCTGCGGCCGCGGTCCGGCCTGATGATGACGATCGCCGACACCGTGGGGGCACGATGACCGACCGAGCAGAAGGCAGGATCGCCGTCGTCGGCATGGCCTGCCGGTATCCCGACGCGGCTTCGCCGGGCGAACTCTGGGAGAACGTGCTGGCCGGCAGGCGCGCGTTCCGGCTGCTGCCCGACGAGCGCACGCCGCTGGCCGACTACTACTCCCCGGACCGGGCCGCGCCGGACCGGTTCTACTCGCCCTACGCGGCACTGATCGAAGGCTACGAGTTCGACCGGGTCGGCTACCGGATCGCGGGCAGCACCTACCGCGCCACCGACCTGACCCACTGGCTCGCACTGGACATGGCGGCTGGCGCGCTCGCCGACGCCGGTTTTCCCGGTGGTGACGGCCTTCCCCGCGAGAACACCGCCGTGATCGTCGGCAACACGCTGACCGGCGAGTTCAGCAGGGCGGGGCTGATGCGCCTGCGGTGGCCGTACGTCCGGCGCACCGTGGCGCAGGCGCTGCGCGAATCTTCCATGGCGGACGACGGGGTGGAGGCGTTCCTCGACGACCTGGAATCGGCCTACAAGGCGCCGTTCCCGCCGGTGGACGCGGACACGCTCGCCGGCGGGCTGGCCAACACCATCGCCGGGCGCATCTGCAACTACTTCGATCTCGGCGGTGGCGGGTACACAGTGGACGGCGCGTGCTCGTCGTCCCTGCTGTCGGTGGCGCACGCCTGCGCCGCGCTCACCGCGGGCGACGCGGAGGTCGCGGTGGCCGGTGGGGTCGACCTGTCCATCGACCCGTTCGAACTGGTCGGGTTCGCCAAGACCGGTGCGCTGGCCACCGGCGAGATGCGCGTCTACGACCGGCGCTCCGCCGGGTTCTGGCCCGGCGAGGGCTGCGGGATGCTGGTGCTCACCACCGAGGAGGCGGCACTGGCGCGCGGGCAGCGGATCTACGCGCTCATCGCGGGCTGGGGCGTGTCCTCCGACGGCAGCGGCGGCATCACCAGGCCGGAGGTCGCAGGCCAGCGCCTCGCCATGGAACGCGCCTACGCCAGGGCCGGGTTCGGCGCGGGCACCGTCGGCTACCTCGAAGGCCACGGAACCGGGACCGCGGTCGGGGACGCCACCGAGATCGCCGCGATCACGGCGACCCGCACCGCGGCGGATCCCGCGGCACCGCGCGCGGTGCTCGGCACCGTCAAGGCGAACATCGGGCACACCAAGGCGGCGGCGGGGGCGGCCGGGCTGATCAAGGCGGTGCTGGCCGTGCACCGGCGGACGATCCCGCCGACCACCGGCTGCCCCGACCCGCACCCCGCGCTGACCGAGCCGGGCTGCGCGGTGCGGGTGACCGACCGGCCGGAGGACTGGCCGGCGGACCGGCCGGTGCGCGCGGCTGTGTCCTCGATGGGGTTCGGCGGGATCAACGCGCACCTCGTCATCGAGGGCCCCGGCGAGGGCGCCGCCGAGGGCGCCGCCGAGGGCGCCGCTGATGCCGATCCGCGGGCGACCGTGCTCGCCAGGTCCGCTCAGGACGCCGAGTTGCTGGTGTTCGACGCCGAAACCGTCGCGGAACTGCGAGCCGAGGTGTCCGCGGCCGTTGCCGTGGTGCGCAAGCTGTCCTACGCGAACCTCGCCGATCTCGCCGCCCGGCTGCACGGCGAGCTGACCGGCGCGCCGGTGCGCGGCGCGGTGGTGGCGGTGAACCCGCGCCAGGCGGTTCGTGCGCTGACCGAACTGGGCGAACGGATCGACGCCGGTGCGGCGCGCATCGTCGATGACGGCGAAGGGGTCTTCCTCGGCAGCTCGGCGGCACCGCCGAGGATCGTCTTCGCCTTTCCCGGACAGGGCTCGGGGCCGACGGGTGGTGGCGCGCTGCGTCGCCGGTTCGCCGAAGCGGACCGACTCTACGCCGCGTTCGGCGTGCCCGTCGTGGCGGACGCCGGGGTGGGCACGGCCACCGCGCAGCCGCGGATCGTCGCCGATTCCGCGGTGGCACTGCGCCTGCTCACCCGGCTCGGCATCGGCGCGGACCTGGCCGTCGGGCACAGCCTCGGCGAGCTGACCGCACTGCACTGGGCCGGTGTGCTGGACGCGGCGGCGCTGGTCAGGATCGCGGCCGAACGCGGCAGGCTGATGACCGAGGCGAGCCACGGCGAGGGTGCGATGGTGAGCGTCGATGCCACCCCCGAAGAGGCAGAGACGTTGTGCCGCAACGGTTCCGTGGTGATCGCCGGGTTGAACGCGCCTCGGCGGACCGTACTCGCCGGGCCGGTCGCGGCGATCACGGACGTGCTGGCCGAAGCGGGCAGGCGCGGGCTGCGGGCCACGCGGCTGCCGGTTTCGCACGCCTTCCACTCGCCGCAGGTGGCGCCCGCGGCGCGGTTGTTCACCGGTTTCCTGGCAAGCGAACCGCTCCGCGCTCCGCGTCGGCGGGTGCTCTCGACGGTGACCGCGGCACCGCTGACCGGGGACGCCGATCTGCGCGAACTGCTCGGACGGCAGGTGAGCTCGCCGGTGCGGTTCACCGAAGCGATCGGGCTGGCGGCCGAGGACGCGGACCTGATCGTCGAAGTGGGGCCGGGGCGCGTGCTGTCCGGGCTGGTACGGGAGACGGTGCCGGTACCCGTGGTGGCGGCCGACACGGGCGGCACGTCGATGGCGGGGATGCTCCGCGTGGCCGCCGCGAGCTACGTGCTCGGAGCGCCCGTCCGGCTCGGCGTGCTCTTCGAAGGCCGCCATGTGAAACCGCTGCCGGAGCACCTCAGCCTGCTGGCGAACCCGTGCGAAACCGGTGCCCCCGACCGCGAGCCCGTCGCGCTGGAAGCACCCGCTCCGCAGGCGGAACCGGTGCCGCGGAAGAGCAGCCCGGTGGCGGACACCGTGGAGCTGATCCGTGGCCTAGCCGCCGAGCGGGCCGAGCTGCCGCTGGACGCCGTCGACGCGGACAGCGCGCTGCTGGACGAACTGCACCTGAGTTCGATCACCGTGGGCCAGATCGTGAACGACGCTGTCCGGGCGCGAGGTCTCCCCGCCCCGGCGGCGCCGCTGAACTTCGCCACGGCCACCGTGCGGGAAATCGCTCAGGCGTTGGAAGACCTCGCGCGCGCGGACGTCGGTGGCGAGGCGCCACCGGTCTTCGCCGCCGGAGTGGCGCCGTGGGTCCGGCCGTTCACCGTCGAGCTGGAGCCGACGGCGCGCGAAGCCGCCGCCATGGCCAAGGCGAACGACGGCACCTGGGACCTGCACGCCCCGCCGGGGCATCCGGTCGCGGGCCCGCTGCACCGCGCGCTGGAGGACGCGGGCGCGGGCGGGGGAGTCGTGGTCTGCCTTCCCGGACACGGCGCGGAAGATCTCGGCGTGGTGCTGGCCGCGGCCAAGACCGTGCTGGCCGTGCAGCCGAAGGGCACGTTCGTCCTGGTGCACCACGGATCGGCGGCGGGTGCGGTGGCGATGACGAAGAGCCTCGCGCTGGAGGCGCCCGCGTTGACCGCGTTGGCGGTCGAGGTCCCGCCGACGCCGGAGGCCGCGGACTGGATTGCCGCCGACGTGGCGGTCGCGGCCGAGGGGTACACCGAACTGCGATACGACCGCTCGGGTGCGCGAACCAGGCCGGTGCTGCGTCCGATGGCCTTGCCCGGTCCCGGTTCCGGAGCGCTTCCCCTCGGCGCGGGCGACGTCCTGCTGGTGACCGGCGGCGGCAAGGGCATCACCGCCGAGTGCGCGCTGGACCTCGCCGTCCGGAGCGGGGCCAGCGTCGGCCTGCTCGGCAGGTCCGATCCGGAGCAGGACGGCGAACTCGCGGCGAACCTCCGCCGGTTCGAGGCCGCGGATGTGCCGTTCCGGTATCTGCGGGCGGATGTCACCGACGGTACCGCGGTGCGGTCGGCGGTGGCCGCCCTGCGCGCCGCGTTCGGCGAGGTGACCGCGGTACTGCACGGCGCAGGCCGGAACTCCCCGCGCGCTCTGTCCGATGTGGACGATGTGGAACTGGCCCGCACGCTGGCGCCCAAGGTGTCGGGTCTGCGCGAGGTACTGGGCGCTGTCGACGCCTCCGCGTTGCGGCTGCTGGTCGCCTTCGGCAGCATCATCGGCAGGGCGGGGCTCGCCGGGGAGGCGCACTACGCCGCGGCGAACGCGGCACTGAGCGCGGCCACCGAGGAGTTCGCCGCGGGCCATCCCGGCTGCCGGTGCCACGCGGTGGAATGGAGCGTCTGGTCCGGCGTCGGCATGGGTGAGCGGCTCGGCGTGGTGGAATCCTTGCGGCACAACGGGATAACACCGGTCTCCACGGACGAAGGGCTGACCCTGCTGCGAGATCTGCTCGTCGCCGACCGGGTACCGGTCACCGTCGTGGTCGCGGGGCGCCTCGGCGCGCTGCCGACCGTGGAGATCGGCAGGCGGGACCTGCCGCTGCGGCGGTTCACCGACCGGGTGCTCGTCGACTACCCCGGTATCGAACTGGTCACCGAAGCCGAGCTGTCCGTCACGGCCGATCCCTACCTCCTCGACCACGAACTGGACGGCGTCCTGCTCTTCCCGGCGGTGCTCGGGATGGAGGCGATGGCGCAGGTCGCCTGCGCGGTGACCGGGACGACGCGCCCGCCCGTCTTCACCGACGTCGAGTTCAGCCGCCCGATCGTCGCACCGCACCGGGGGCCGGTCACGGTGCGGACGGCCGCGCTGGTCAGGGAACAGGGGGTGGTGGAGGTGGTGCTGCGCAGCGCCGAAACCGGGTTCCAGGTCGACCACTTCCGGGCCACCTGCCGGTTCACGACCGGCGGCGGCGGTTCACCGGCGGCCACCGGCCCCGGTGCCGATCTGCCCCCGCTCGCCCTCGACCCGGCCACTGAGCTGTATGGGCGCACCCTGTTCCAGGGCAAGCGCTTCCAGCGACTGCTCGGTTACCGCCGCATCGGCGCGGCCTACGGCACCGCCGAGCTGTCCGATGTGGATGGTCAGACGTGGTTCGGCAGGCACCTCCCGGCCGGGCTGGTCCTCGGTTCGCCGGGCGTGCGGGACGCGGTCATGCAGGCGATACAGGGCTGCCGCCCGGACCAGACGCTGTTGCCGGTCGGCATCGACCGGCTGCGGCCGGGCCCGCTGGGCTCCGGAAGCGAGCGGCCGCTGGTCCTCACCGGAACCGAGCGGCGGCGTTCCGGGGCGGAGGTGGTCTGGGACGTCACGGTGTCCGATAGCGACAGCCGCGTCGTGGAATCGTGGCAGGGACTGCGCCTGCGCGTGGTGCGCACCGGTGCTCCGGGATCGTTGCCCGCGCCCCTGTTCGGTCCGTACCTGGAGCGGCTCGTCGAGGAACGGACCGGCGTCGCGACCCGGATCGCGCTGGAACCGCGGCCAACCGGCTCCGACCGGCCACAATGGACGAACGCGGCGGTCGGCCGCCTGCTCGGTACGCCCGCCGCGGTGACCCACCGCGCGGACGGAAAACCGGAAACCCCTGGCAGGGAACAGATCTCACTGGCACACGGCGCCGGGATGACGATGGCCGCGATGGACGCGACCTGTGACGTGGAACCGGTCGTGCCACGAACTGTCGAGATGTGGCGGGGCCTGCTCGGCGAGCACCGCAACGACCTCGCGCTGCGGGTGGCCGGTGACCTCGGGGAGGACTTCTCGGTGGCCGCGACCAGGGTGTGGTGCGCCGCGGAATGCGCGCAAAAGGCGGGCTACGGCCCGGAGGAGGTGTTCACCTTCGCGGAGTCGGCTGCCGAGGGCTGGGCGTGGTTCGCCGCGGGAACCGCGAGGATCGGTACCTATCCGGCCACCGTTTCACCGGCCGGCGGGACAGTCGTTCTCGCCGTGCGCGTCGTCGTCCCGGCAGGTGCGCGATGAGCCTGGCGGGGGACCGGTACTTCGAGTGGCGGCACGTGGTTTCCTTCGAGGACACCAACCTGGTCGGCAACGCCTACTTCGCCCGGTACGTGAGCTGGCAGGGAAGCTGCCGGGAGATGTTCCTGCGCACCGTGTTCCCCGGCATCCTCGACGAACTGCGGGACGGGCTGAAGATCTTCACCCTCACCGTCGAATGCGAGTACCTGAACGAGGTCACCGCCTTCGACGAGATCGCGCTCCGGCTCGGCCTGGAAAGGCTCACCCAGACGCAGATCGCGTTCGCCTTCGACTACGTGCGGCTCGGCAAGGGAGGCGAGGACCTGATCGCCCGCGGCCGCCAGCAGGTCGCCTGCATGCGGGTGGAGGAGGGCGTGCCGGTGCCGGTACGGGTGCCCGGTCCGCTGCGGACGGCACTGGAACGACTGCAGGCCGCGCCACCGGGCACCGTGCTCACCCCGGGGTCATCCGGGTTCCGTTGAGAAGGGCGGCGCCGAAACGATCCCAACTCGCGCGACCGCCAGATCCGCTAACGGCTCGTCCGGAGGTCCGCGATGCGCGGAGCCCGGCTCTTCGGCGAGTCCAGGCTGGTCATCCTGGCGTCGCCGAGCTGGTCGCGGACGTAGTTCTCCGTGTCGGCGATCGCCTTCTTGAGCGCCGCGTCGGGTTTGACGAACGCCTGGCAGACGATCTCGTTCGCGTCGACGTCGTACTCCCAGAGTCCCACGACACGGCCGCGGTCGACGATGATCGGGCACTGCGGGTCGGTCTCGTCACCGATGGTCCGTGCCGGCTTGTCGCCGGGCGAGTGCCGCTCGGCGTCCTCGGGGTTCACGAGCCTGCCCAGGTCGCGGTGCAGGAGGTGGATGCCGTCGATCCCGGAGACCAGCGCGTAGACCGGTTCGCGCGGCACGGTGAACTTCCCGAACTCACCGGCGAGGCCGTCGGGCAGCAGCAGATCGGTGTCGCCGACCGGCCGCAGGTCCAGCGGTTCGATCGCCTTCTTCGCCGCCGCCGCGGTGAGCCCGGAAAACCAGCAGAAGTGCTTCAGCGAAGCGGGCGCGGCCCAGGAGAAGTACCGCACGGCGAGTTCCGTGCGCCGGGCCCCCGCGTCCTGCCCGTCGCCGTCGAGCGGAGACGGCGTCCATGGCACGTAGCCGAACCGCTGCTGGTCGAGCCTGCCGTTCGCCGGCACCCGGCGGATCCGGCCGTGCGACTGGAGCAGGCCGAGTGCCAGCGGGAGCGTGGTGGTCTGGCCGCGTTTCTTGCCTTCGGCGCCGAGGTTGCGCACCTCGTCGCCGATCACGTCCCGCAGCCCGGCCGCGTCGAGCGGTTCCGGCGCGGCTTCGAGCGCCGAGACGACGCTGTCACACAGTCGCGTGATCTCCTTGGTCGTGACGCCGAGATGCTTGCTCGCCATCGCGAGTTCGCCCTCCGGTGCCCCGGCACCCACGGCGAGCCCGAGCGCGAAGTCCGCTTTCGGCAGGATGTAGGTACAGCCGCGGGCCGAGGGCAGTTCGTGCACGTCGAGGTTCGCGACGGCCTTGTCGACGACTTCGCGGTCAAGCCCGGCGCGAGCGTAGAGCCCCAGGTAGGGGCTGCATCCACCGACCGAGCGGGCCCAGCCGGTACGACTCAGCACCTCCTCTGGCGAGGAGCCGGTCAGCGAGCCGTCGAGTCCCTGGCGATGGGACCACCATGCGCGCAACGTGTCGAGAGAGAGCTCAGCGGTCATGCCGCCAGTATGGCATTTTGGGTCCGCGGTGGATATATTCTTGCCCAGTCGGGTCGCCCGGGAGGATGACATGATCGCCAGGACGCGGGAGTTCGACCGGGAATGACGCCGCTGACCCCGGCGGCCTTCGCCGTGCTGCTCGCGTTGACCGAGGGCGAGCAGCACGGCTACCGGCTCGTCGCGGACGTCGAGCGCCTCACCGGCGGCACGCTGGTGCTCGGTCCCGGCACCCTCTACCGCACCCTGCAGCGCTTGCGGGCGGACGGCATGGTCGAGGAGTGCGGCACGGACGAGGAAGCGGTCCGCGCGGACCGCCGGGCCGAGCGCCGCCGGAGCTACCGGATCACCCCGGCGGGGTCGCGGGTTGTCCGCGACGAGGCCAGAAGGCTCGCTGACCTGCTCAAGAGCGATACGGCGCAAGCCGTTCTCCGCTCCGGTGAGAGGGGAGAAGCTGACCGGCTGGGCAGCGGACGAGGAGTTCGCCGGGGTCACGCCCCAGCTCACGGTGGCGGGGAGGCGTGACCGGCGCCCGCTTCCCGAGGCGTGGTGCGCTCGAGCGGAACGCAAGAGTCTGCAGTGGACTAACCGGAAACAGCGCGCTCGACGTCGAGTGCTTCGCTGATCCTCGCGACGAACTCAGCCACTTTCCCGCGATCAGCCACCTCGTGCTCAACCGCCGTCCGGAAGTTGTCGATTCCGACCGCGGCGATGCCGCGCCGCCGGGGCGGCGCCAACTGCGCGAGTTCGCTGATCGCCGTGGTCAAGGCGTCCTCTGCCTCGGCGAAGTCGCCGAGGCCGAGGTGGACCAGTGCGAGGTCCAGCAGGGTCCCGGTGCGCAGGTCCGGCTCGTCGACGGCCCGGCGCAGGCAGTCCACGGCCTCCGGGTAGCGCCGCAGCCGGTACAGGCACCACCCGCGCAGGCCGGTGCGGTAGGAGTCGTGCCCGGAGGTCTCGGTGAGCATCTTGACCACGAGCCGGTAGTGGGCGCGCGCGGTTTCCTCGTCGCCGGTCAGGTAGCAGGCGTTCGCGAATCCCTTGCGCGCCCAGGGATCGTCCGCCGCGGTGAGCCGCATCGCTTCGGCATAGACCTCTTTGGACCGTGCCCGGTCGGCGCGGTCGCCGTGTTGCAGTGCCCAGCCGAGCGTCAGGTGCGCCGAAACGTCGGAGCCGGACAGGTGCACCGCCTCGCTCGCCGCGGTCACCGCGTCCGTCCACTGCCCCATGTCCGAGAAGATGTCCGCTCGCGCGACGAGCGTCACGGCGTCCGGCGGGAGCTGGTCGAGGGTGGCCAGTGCCTCGTCGAACTCGTCGTTGCGCGCCTTGGCGTAGGCCAGGTTCAACGTCAGGGTGGTACTGCCCGGTGCGAGGCTCAGGCCTTGCGAGTACGCCGACGCGGCTTCCGCGTAGCGGCCCGCGCCGCTGAGGGTGTTGCCGAGGACGCGGAGGATCTCCGGATTTCCGGGAGCGCGCCACAGCAGATCGTCGAGCACGTTGAGCGCCAGCCGGAGGTCGCCCGCGGCGGCGAGCGCCTGCGCGTACTCGCTCCGCAGCCTGATGTGGGCCGTTGCCTCGCCGGCGACCTCAGCCAGGATTTCGACCGATTCGTCGTACCGCTTGGCGGACAGCAGGAGCAGCCGCAGCTCGCGGTGGGTGCCGGGGTTCAGCGGATCGAGCCGCAGCGCGGCCTTGAGATCGGCCTCGGCGGCGCCCGCCGAGCCGCGGTCCGCGTGCACGCTGCCGCGGACGGTCAGCGCGAGCACGTTCGCCGGATCGTCCTCGAGCGCGGTCTCGGCATCACGGAAGGCGCCGACCAGGTCGCCGGTGATGTGTTTCGCGTCCGCGAGCAGCGCGCGGACGTCGGCCTGGTTCTGGCCGAGCGCGAGCGCCTCGTCGAGATCGGCTACCGCGCCGACCGCGTCCCCGAGCAGCAGCCGCGTCTGGCCCCGGTACACGTGCGCGGTGGCGAGATCGTCGGGGGACGCGCCGTCCCCGGTAGGGCCGTAGAGCCCGATGGCCTGGTCGAACTCGGCGAACGCTTCGTCGTTGTGGTCGTGCTGCTGTAGCGCTTGTCCGAGGTAGACGTGCAGGTCCGGGTCGTCGGGCAGGACGGCAACGGCGTGGCGCAGGTGGGCGAGCGACTGGTCGAGATCGGTCTTCGCGCCGTTTTCCGCGTAGCGCGTCAGATATGCCTGCCCGAGCTGGCCGTGCACCCATGCCGGGTCGATCCCCAGCTCGGCCGAACGCCCCAGTTCGGTGATCGCTTCGTCGCGGCGGCCGAGTTCGAGCAGCACCTCGCCACGGGTGCCGGCGGCGTAGGCGTAGTCCGGCAGCAGTTCCAGCGCCCGGTCGAGTTCGGCCAGTGACTCGTCGAGCTTGTCCAGGCGGCGCAGGACTTCCCCGTGCAGCGCGCGGGCGTCCGCGGCCCCGCCGTCGAGCGCGATCGCCTCGACGACCAAGCGCTCGGCCTCGGCGAGGTTGTCCACACCACCGGCACTGAGCAGCACGCTCACCAGGCCGGTGCGAGCGGACACGTCTTCTGGCATCAGCCCGATGGCGGTTTCGAAGGCGGTGCGCGCCTCGGTCCACTGCCCGAGACCGGCGAGGGCGTCGCCCCGCTTCGGCCACACCCAGTCGAGGCCGGGATCGAGGGAGAGCGCGAGCGTGAATTCGGTTTCGGCCTCGGCGTAGTCGTCCTTGCGGCTCAGCAGCTCGCCGAGCAGCGCGTGACCCTCCGCCTGGTCGGGTTCGAGCGCCAGTGCCGCGCGGATGTCCTCCTCCGCCTCGCCGGGCCGGTCGAGGTCCATTTTGGTCCGGCCGCGGAGGATGAGCGTCCACGGATCGTCCGGTGCGAGATCCAGTGCCCGGTCGAGCAGGTCGAGCGCGGTGTCGAGGTCCCCCGTGTGCGCGTGCGCGGCGCCAAGGTTCGCGAGCACGGCGGGCTGCCCTGGCGTGATCCGGTCCGCGCGGCTCAGTGCCGCGATCGCGCTGACCGGATCGCCGGCGTCGAGCGCGGCGACCCCGCGCAGGAAGTGGGTGCGCGGATCCTTCGGGGCGAGCACGGCGAGCCGGGTGATGATCGGTTCCGCGTCGGTGGCGCGGCCCTGGTTCATCAGAAGCTGCGCCTTCAGGATCAGCCCCTCCGGCTCGCCCGGTTCGGCCGTCAGCACCACGTCGATCAGTTCGCCTGCTTCGGCGAACGCGCCGAGCTGGGCGAACAGCTCCGCGGTCGACAGGAGCTGGCCGGTGGTGATCGCGCTCTTCCGCGCGGATTGCAGCTCTGCCAGTGCTTCGGTGTCTCGTCCGGTGTCGATGTGCGCCGACGCGAGTGCCAGCGCCGCTTCGGTGGTGAGCCCTGGCGCGAGCTCGCGCGCCCGCTCGGCGGCCGAGGCCGATTCCACCGGGCGGCCCGCCGTGAGCAGGGCGTTGGCCGCGTCGAGCCACCCGCGCGCGATGTCGAGCGGCGCACCGCCGACGGATTCCGCGAGCTCGGCGCGCGCGACACGCGCCTGCCAGTCGTAGGGCGCGCGTGCGAGCACCAGGTCGAACGCGTGGAGCGCGCCGACCGGCTGGCCGGTGTCGCGCAGCACCTCGGCCAGCGTCCGCCGGACGTCCGGGGTGTCCTCGCCGAGGTCGATCGCGGCTTCCAGCCGCGGCTTCGCTTCGGCATGCGCGCCCGACTTCGCCAGCGCGATCCCGAAGTCGGCTGCCAGGTCACCGCGCTCGTCGACCAGTTCGCCCGCGCGGCCGAACGCCTCGATCGCCTCCCGGAACCGGTCGGTGCCGGATTCGCCCAGCCCCAGCAGCGTCGCGGCGGAACCGGCCAGCGCGTGCAGCAGCTTCTCCTTGGGATTGGGCAGGAGCAGTTTCCGGTCGATTTCGGCCAGCAGCTCGGTCGCCGCCCGGATGGCTTTCTCCGCTCTGCCTTCGCGAAGGTCGGCGCGCGCCAGGTTCAGCTGCTTCTGGACGTCGGTGGTGCGCATCGGCGGCGGAAGCGGGCGAGCCACGTGCTTGTTCGCCGCCCACACACCGGCGTACGGGTCGGGTACCGCGGGCTTACGCTTGACCATAGCGGCCTCCCCGGGGGACGTGGCGGTCCGAGACGGCCCGCCAGATCGTCTTCACGTTGTCGGTCACGCGCTTCGCCCAGTCCTCGTCGCCGGGATTGTCCAGCCAGGTCGCCCACGCGGCGTTGAGCAGGACCAGCGCGCTCAGCCCGGTGGGCGGCCGATAGCCGATGACGGTTTCGCTGCCGAGCTCGTCGCGGATCTCGGTCACCTGGTCCCAGCGGACGGGCTTGAACGACTCGACCATGTCGTCCTCGGCCAGCTCCTCGCAGACGGCCGAGACGAAGGGCCGTACCGTTCCGAGCGCAAGGTCCGGGTCCGCATTGTCGTTCAGGCGCACCAGCGCCTCCTGCCAGTACTCCTTGGCCCGGTCGACGACGTCGCCGAAACCGGTCGCGGTCTGCGCGAGCTGTTCGAGCACGCCCAGGATCACCGCGGCGCGGTAGTGCTCGGCTTCGTGATCCGGCTGGAACTTCAGCAACGTCGTGGCGCAGCCGTAGGCCGGTCCGATCGTGTAAGCCGCGTAGGCGTCCGCGAACAACACCGGTGCGTCTTCGGCGTTTTCCCCGAGCAGTCCCGCGAAGCGGTCCCCGATCCCGTAACGCTCCACATAGGACTTTCCGATCTCCGCGCCGACGAGGGGGATGTTCCAGATCGTCCAATCCGGGAAGCCCAGCTTGACCAGCTCGGTGAACGCGCTGGAGAGCGTCGGGCGCCGCGCGGGCAGCGCCAGCAGCTTGGGGTTGCCGGGGATCTCGCGCAGCAGCGAGTCCGTGATCGCACAGACCTCGTCGTCGAGCGCGTTGTCGCGCAGGGTCAGTCCGCCGAGGAAGTCGACGTAGTCCGCGAAGAGCTCCTTGCACCCGTTGTCGAGGAGCTTTTCGTACCGCTCCCATACTTCGGCGGGCCCGAGCGTGCCGTCCTTGAGCTGTTCCAGCAGGTCCTTGACCAGATCGCTTTCCGTCCGGCAGCGCCTGACCAGGCTCCTGGTCATGTCCGGATCCACCTTGACGAGGAGATGGGCGTTGTCGTCCAGTTCCTTCCTGGCCATGGTGAGCGCCTGGAACGCATCAGGGAGCAGTGTCTCAAGCTCTTCGACTTCTGCCGCGAGACCGTGTTCCTCGATCCGGTCGAACAGTTCGCGGTCGCCGCGGATCGAGTTCATGATCATCCCGAACAGGCCCTGTGCCCTCGACAGTCTCTGGAACAGGGATTTGCTGTCGTAGGTGCCGATCAAACCCTGGAGCCTGCCGAGGCTTTCGCTGCGCCTTCCCGCCGCGCCCGCCACCTTTTGCACTTTCGCGAGGTCCTGCCTCAGTGCCACCAGGCGCATTTCGAGCAGCTCCTGTTGCTCCGGACGAGTCATCGGCGGTTCACTCCTTCACCTGCTGGCTCAGCGATATCGCCCGGCGGCTCGCCTCGTCGAGCAGCCAGTTCGGGCCGTCGCCCCGATCGAGCCGCCACAGCCAGGCGGCGTTCAGCACATCGGCCACCGTCGTGCCCGCGACCGGCTCCCGCTCCGGTTCGCGGGGATCGATCACGAGGCTTTGCACCCGGTCCGGCATCGGGTAGCGGGCCCGCGCGTACGCGTGTTCGCGGAGCAGTTCGATCATGGCGCGCGCTTGAAGCCCGGCCAGCGCCTGCTCGGCTGCCGTGCCGACGGCGTCGGGGAAGTTCGCGCGGGTGAGCGAGGCCAGTTTTCGCGACAGGCCGCGGAAACCGGCGGCGGTGGGGTGCTCGTCTTCGCCGAGTGCGTCCACTGTGGACAACACGGTGCGGACCCGCCTGCTCCATGCCGGGTGCGTGTCCGTGCCGGGGCCCGGCTGTGCCGCGAGCATGAGCAGGTGCAGGGGATAGGCGGCGCCGAGCACGTAGGTGGCGTAGACGTCGGCGAACAGCTCGTTGAGGTGAGCCAGCTCGACCTCCCTGCTCCCCTCACCGCTGTCCGCCTCTTCGCTGAGGTACTGGCGCACCGGCCGCCACTCGTCCCGGAAGCGCGGATCGCCGTGCGCCATGGTCGACGCCACGTGGTGGCCGAACTCGTGCGCGAGCACCGGCAGGCTCCACACGGACACGTCGGGGAAGCGGTTGCGGATCATGCTGACGGTGTGGGTCAGGAACGCGCTTTCGGCGACCGAGAGCAGCACGCGGCGATCGATCCCGGCGCCGCGGGTGAGGTGGTCGAGCAGCCGTTCCGCGACGTCGCCGATCCCGTGGTCGAGCTCGGCGCGGCGCAGGAGCTCGCCGTGGCAGTAGGCAAGGACCTCCCGTGTGAGTTCGAGCGCGGACGCGCGGGCGGCGTTCAGCGACGGCCAGCCGGTGCCAGGATCGGGGTCGCGGAGCACCGCCTTCAGCTCACGCGCGACCCGGTCGGTCAGCAGCCCGAAGCGGTCCACGACGGCCTGACCGGCCTCGCCGTCGGGCACCACCTCGGCCAGGGTGGCGGCGAGCTGCCGCAGCGCGGTCAGTTCCTGGTGGGCCTGTGCGAGCAGCAGCGTGCGGGTCGGGTGCCCGGCCACCCGGGTCACCTCGTCGCTTCGCTGATCGTTTCGCCGGTCCTGCCGACGTACTCGCGGCCGATCACGACGACGGCGCCCAGCAGGCCGAGATGCGCGCCGAGCACGATCACGTGCACACCGGGAGCGCCAAGACCGGCGAGGCCGGTCAACGTCGTGGCGAACCCGATGGCCGTGGCGATACCGCCGCAGAGGTCCATGACCTTGCCGTGCCGGGCGCCGAGCGCGGTCAGCGCGGACGTCGCGTCGTCCAACCGCCCGGCATCGGCGGGCCGCGCGTCCAGCGCCGAGGCCGCCGTGCGCGCGGTTTCGTCGGCTCCGAGTGCCGCGCCCAGCAGCGCGAGTGCGGGCGAGCCTGCCTCCGCGGTGGTCACGAGCCGCTCGACGCGCTCTTGGATCGCCTCGAGCCGGTCCGAGGGCAGCAACCGGTAGAGGATCCTGAGCGCACCCCGGAGCGCGCGCAGCCCGAGTTTGGCGAGCTTGCCGCCGATCTCGTCCAGCTTCAGGTTCTGCTTCGCCCACCGCCAGCCGTCCGCCAGCGCTCCGGGGCCGCCGTCGCGGATCCCGGTGATCGAGGCGGCGACGACCTCGGACGACCGTGTGACGATGGCGTCGAAGGTCGTGGTGACCTTGGCCCGCAGGATGTGCATCGCGTCGTCCACAGTGGACGAAGTCGGCGGTTCGGCCCGGAAGTGGTGTACCGGCGGGGTATTCAGGTCCGCCAGCAGCTCGACGGTGCGGCCGGCCCGCCGCAGCGGCTGGTCGAGCGCGGTCCGGTTCGGTGCGCCCTGTTCGCCGACCGCCGTGCTGGCCGCGAGCAGGGTGTTGGCGACGTCGATCTGCCCCAGCGCGGCCGCGAGCACGTCCACGGTGAGTTCCGCCTGCGGCGCCGCCCGGTCCGGGACACCGGTGCTCGCGAACGCCTGTGCCGTGGTCTCGTCGAAGACGCCGATGCCGCGTTCACCGGCGAACGCCAGCCTGGTGGCCGCCAGCGCCCGCCGCTCGGGATCGTCGAGCGCGTCGCGCAGCGCCCGTCCGGCCCGCACGACCGCGGCGGTGGAGAGCTGGATCGCGTCCTGGGGCATGACGGCCTCCCTGCCTGTGCGCCCGGACAACCGGCACAGTTCAGGGTCGCAGCCCGGGGAGCCGGTATTACACCGCGCACTCGACCGCTGCCGTATCGATATCAAGGCAGCCCACGCGCGCGAAGTGGACAGGGGCATGCCCGGCTGGGGATACTCAGGCATGCCCGTGACCGTTGACCGGCGTACCCATGCCACCGTGAGCACCGTCGACGTGCCGGCCAGGGAGGGGTTCGCCTACTGGCGCGACCTCATCTGCGCGACCTTCGTGCGCCTGACCGCGGAGCCGGTGGGGGACCGGCACTTCCACGGCCGGATCGAGAACGTGCCCTGCGGCGCGGTCGACCTCTCCACGGTGGTGGCCGACCCGCAGAACGTGCGGCGGACCCGTAGCCTCATCGGCCGGGACACCGAGGAGTACCTGCTGGCGAGCGTCCTGCTCGACGGGTGCGCCAGTGTCGAGCAGGACGGGCGGGTCGCCGTGCTGCGGGCGGGTGCGATGGCCTTCTACGACAGCACTCGCCCGTACTCACTGCATTCCGTCGAACCGTCCAGCCAGCTCGTGGTCCAGGTGCCGAAGCGGGAACTGTCCATTCGCGACACCAGCGGGCTGACCGCCCGCGCGCTCGGCGGCGGTACGCCGGGCGTGGTGGTCTCGAAGTTCCTCACCTCGCTGCGCGACGCCACCAAGGAAGACGCGGCGCAGACCGCCGTGCTCGTCCCGCACGCCATCGGCCTGCTCTCCGCGGCGGCCTCCTTCGCGGCCAGCGCGGAACCGGGCGCCTGCGCGGCGGACGCACTCGCGCGGCAGCGGGTGTCGGATTTCCTGCACCGCAACTTCGCCGACCCCGGTCTCGACGCGAGCGCGGTCGCGCACGCGTGCAACCTGTCCCGCCGATCGCTCTACCGCACCCTCGGTGCCGAGGGCGTCGCCGCGCAGTTGCGGCGGATCCGGATCGAACGCGCCAAGGAGATGCTGGTGCACGCCACCGGCAAGCCGATCGGCTCGCTGGCCGCGGCCTGCGGTTTCGGCAGCGAGTCCGGGTTCCACCGCGCGTTCCGCGAGGCGACCGGGCAGACGCCCGGCGAGTACCGGCGTGCCTGCCGGGAAGTTGGCACGCGGCGCAAGTGATCGCGGCACGGCGGGTCAGCCGTGACCGCGGGTGGGTCGGACATCCTGTGAGTTCTCGGCTCCCGATGATGACGCAGGAGAATCACGATGCAACAGGCCGTGCGCGTTGCCGCGGTGCAGGCGGAGTCCGCCTGGCTGGACCTGGCAGCGGGTGTGGACAAGGTGGTCGCGCTGGTCGGCGAGGCCGCCGCGGGTGGCGCCCGGCTGGTGGCGTTCCCGGAGACCTTCGTTCCCGGCTACCCGTGGTGGGTCTGGCTGGACTCGCCCGCCGCCGGGATGCGGTTCGTCCCGCGGTACGCGGCCAACTCCATGACGCGCGACGGTGCGGAGATGCACCGGATCCGCCGGGCCGCGGCCGAACACGGCATCCACGTCGTGCTCGGGTTCAGCGAGCGGGCCGGCGGCAGCCTCTACATGGCGCAGGCGACCATTTCGGACACCGGCGAGCTGACCGCGGTGCGCCGGAAGCTCAAGCCGACGCACGTGGAGCGGACGGTGTTCGGCGAGGGCGACGGCAGTGATCTCCAGGTGCACGACACCGCGCTGGGCAGGGTCGGGGCGCTGAACTGCTGGGAGCACCTGCAGCCGTTGACGAAGTACGCCATGTACAGCCAGCACGAAGAGATCCATATCGGGTCGTGGCCCGCTTTCTGCGGGTACCGCGGACTGGCGAACGCGCTGAGCCCGGAGGTGAACACCGCGGCGAGCCTGATGTACGCGGTGGAAGGGCAGACCTTCGTCGTCGCGTCGTGCGCGGTCGCCGGTGCTGCCGCGCTGGAGCTGTTCTGCGACACCGAGCCGAAGCGCCAGCTCATGCAGGCGGGCGGCGGGTTCGCCCGTATCTACGGGCCGGAAGGATCGCCGCTGGCGGAACCGCTGGCGGAGACCGAGGAGGGCATCCTCTACGCCGATCTGCCCCCGGAGCTCATCGCGATCGCCAAGTCCGTCGCGGACCCGGTCGGGCACTACTCCCGCCCGGACGTCCTGCGCCTGGTGGTCAACCGCAACCCGGCGCCGAACGTGGTCGAGGTGCCGCGCGAGGAACCGTTGTCCGCGCAGGACTTCCTGCCGTTCCAGGTGACCCCCTGACGGGTTTTCCGGTGGTGCGGCGCGGACCCGCCACGCCGATTCCTTCCGAGCACGAGGATTTGATGGCTCTCCCCCTTTTGACCGCGGTGGCCTGCGGTCTTCTGGTCGCGGTTCTGGTGCTGGCCGCCCTGCTGGTGCGCCAGCGCGGCGCGGTGCTGCGGGTGCGCGGGCGCTGCGCCGAACTGGAAGCGGAGCGTCGTGTCCGCGAAAACGAGGCGCTGCACCTGGTCCAGACCAGACTGCCCGGGGTCGTGGCGTCGCTGGCCGATCCGGCGATGCCGGTACCGGGCCCGGCGTACGGGCACGGCGGTGATCCTTACGGCGCCGTGGTTTCCTTCGTCGGCTGGCACCTGCGCCAGACGCGGGACACGGCCACGCAGGCGGCGGCCTCGACGCTCAAGTCGATGATGCGCTCCGTCCAGAACCTCGCCAACGAGCAGCAGGTGGCGATCTCGGACGCCGAGCAGCGGCACGACGATCCCGAGGTGCTCGCCGACCTGTTGAAGATCGACCACGCGAACTCCCAGCTGACCAGGCGGGCGCAGGCCACCGCGGTGCTGTGCGGATCGTGGCCAGGCCAGCAGCGCTCGGCGTCGACCTTGACCGACATCGCGCGAGGCGCGACGTCCCGGATCAGGGACTTCCCCCGGGTCGTGATCCCCGCGCCGTCGGACACGGCGGTGGTGAGCCGCGCGGTGGAGCCGGTGGTGCTCGCGGTGGCGGAGCTGCTCGACAACGGCGCCAGGCACTCGCAGCCGGGTTCGACCGTCGAGGTCAACTTCCAGCAGGCGCACAACGGGCTGGCGATCGTCATCGACGACGCCGGGGTCGGCATGACCGCGGAAACGGTGCAGCGCGCGGCCTGGCTGCTGTCCGGTCAGGGCAGGCAGGAGATCGCCGGGCTCGGGGACCCGCCCCGGATCGGGTTCGCCGTCGTCGGTGTGCTCGCCGCCCGCTACGGATTCACGGTGTCGGTGGACACGAGGTCTCCCTACGGAGGGCTTCGGGCCGTGCTGTTCCTCCCCAGCGAACTGCTCACGCGGGCCGACGCGCAAGCGCCGGTCCCCGTGGCCGCGCCCGCACCGGAAGCGGCGCCTGCCGAAGTGGTTCCTCCGACGGCGGACGAGGAAGTGCGCAGGACGGCCAACGGGCTCCCGCGGCGCACGCGTCGAACGACCCTTCCGGAATTCACCGCGTCGCCGAAGTCGGCACCGCCGAAACTGGAGCCCGCGGCAGTGCGGACCCCGGCCACCTTGGCGGCGTGGCAGCGCGGCACCCAGGAGGGGCGCCGGTCCGCGCCGACCGCCGCGGATTCCGGAAAGGACACTCAGTGACCGATCCGTCCAACAAGCTCGGGTGGATGCTCGACGACGCCCTGCAGATGCCCGAGACGCTCTACGCGGTGCTGCTCTCGGCCG